>NZ_JASZYB010000004.1:300000-600000 GCF_030317205.1 Variovorax sp. J2L1-78
CGACCATGGCGACGTGGTCGCCGACGTAGCGCACCTTCTTGATCGCGAGGATCGGGTGCAGCGGCTCCTTCATGGGCGTGCCGTCGGGGTTGTTGATGAGCCAGCCGCAGGGCAGCCCACCCATCTTCCCTTCGATGTCCTTGCCACTGAAGATGCCGATCACGCCCGGCATCTTCGACGCCTCGGCGATGTCGATCGACTTGATGGTGGCGTGGGCGTGCGGCGAGCGCACGAAGATGGCATGGCTCTGTGCGGCCATGGTCACGTCGTCGGTGTAGTTGCCGGCGCCGGTCAGGAAACGGTAGTCCTCCTTGCGGCGGACCGCCTCGCCGATGTGCGGAAGGTTGGCGAAATCGGATGCCCCCATGGTGTGCTCCCGTTCAGGCCGCGACAGGCTTGGATGCGGCGGCCATGTCCTTGCCACCCATCTGCACCGCTTTCACGATGTTCTGGTAGCCGGTGCAGCGGCACAGGTTGCCGTCGAGCAGCGCGCGGATCTCGGTCTCGCTCGAATTGGGGTGGTAGGTGCACAGGTCGATGGCGCTCATCACCATGCCGGGGGTGCAGAAGCCGCATTGCAGGCCGTGGCATTCCTTGAAGGCCGCCTGCATCGGGTGCATGGTGCCGTCGGGCTGGGCGATGCCTTCGATGGTCGTGATCTCGGCACCGGCCACCTGACCGACCAGCACGTTGCACGACTTGACGGCGCGGCCGTTGACGTGGACGGTGCAGGCGCCGCACTGCGCGGTGTCGCAACCCACATGGGTGCCGGTCAGGTGCAGGTGCTCGCGGATGGCGTGCACGAGGAAGGTGTTGGGGGGAGCGTCGACCGTGGCCACGCGGCCGTTGACGGTGAAAGAAACCTGCATGTGGCTGTCTCCGTGAAGGTGATGGCTGGGGAAGCGCATGGCATCTTGGACGCCGGCCCGGACCGACATCCTAGGCAAAACCCTCGACGCTTGCAGCCGCGCTTCGAAATTCTCAAAATGGAGCAGCTGCCCGCGGGAACCGATGCCATCCTGCCGGCTTCCACGATGCCCCTCCACCTCCCCGCTCCCCCTGCCGACAGCGCCCGTGCCCTGGCCGACGGCGCCCGCGCCCTGGCCATCACCCAGGCACGTCGTGCCTGCATCGACGGCATGGGCTCGGCCGGCAGCGCGTCCGTCGAACCCTGGCTGCTACGCTCGTGGCAGCGCTGCCTCACGGCCGGCCACCGGCCAGACCAACGGGTGGTCTTCAACAGCGTGACACGCGCATCGATCCAGGAGGCCCGGGAACGCCACCGCGCGCTGATCGGCGCCGCCCGGCCCGTGCTCGCGCGGCTGTCGCGCGCCATCGCGGACACGCGCTACTTCGCCATCCTCACCGACGCGCAGGGCATGGTCATCGACGTGGGCGATCTGCCTGGCGGCAGCGACGAGGCCACGCGCCGCGCCCGCGACATCGGCCGGGTGGGCATCGACCTGTCCGAGCGCGCCGTCGGCACCACCGCCATCGGCGCGGTGCTGGCCGAGCAGGCGCCGGTGTGGCTGCACCGCGCCGAGCACTTCTTCGACGACACCGGCATCTACAGCTGCGCCGGCGCCCCGCTGTTCGGCCCGCAGGGCGACTGCATCGGCATGCTCGACCTGACCGGCGTGCAGGTGGTCGAGCGGCCCGAGCTGCGGCACCTGGCGGCGCTGTCCGCGCGCAGCATCGAGAACGCGCTGGTGCGCGCGCAGCCGCATGCCCTGCTGCTGCGCTTGAACTGGCCGGGCTGCGCGAGCGGCGACGACGCCGACGGCCTGTTGGGGCTCGACGCCGATGGCCGCGTGGTCGCGAGCAACGGCACCGCGCGCCAGATGCTGCAGCAGCCGCTGGCGCGCGGTACCGCGGCCGAGCCCTGTCACGCGAGCGACCTGTTCGCGCTGCCGTTCGACATGCTGTGGAATGCCGCCCGGCATGGTGAGCCGATCGACGTGCCGCTGTGGTCCGGCCTGCGGCTGCAGGCCTGGGCACAGCGGGCCGATGCGGGCACGAACACATCCGCGCCAGCCGTGGCGCCGCGCCTGCGCGACGTGGAAACCGCGCTGATCCGCAAGGCGGTGGAGGAAGCCCGCGGCAACGTGGCCGAAGCCGCACGCGCGCTGGGCATCAGCCGTGCGACGGTCTACCGCAAGCTGGCGGCGCGCGGCCGCTGACGGTCGCTATTCCTCGGGGGTCCACTCCACCTCGGCACCCAGGCTGCGCAGGTTCTCCACGAAGCCGGGATGCGCACGGCGGATCGGCGTGGCATTGCGGATTTCGGAACGCCCCTCGATGCTGGCCGCGACCATGAAGAGCGCGATGGCCACGCGGATGATGTAGGGGCTCTCGACCACCGCCGGCGACAGCGGCATGCCGCCGAAGGTCACCAGCCGGTGCGGGTCCGCCGAGAAGACATGGGCACCGAACTTCGACAGCTCGCCGGTCCAGCCCAGCGCGCCGTCGTAGACCTTGTTCCAGAACATCGCGTTGCCTTCGGCCCGCACGCCGAGCGCGATGAAGATCGGCAGCAGGTCGACCGGGAAGTACGGCCACGGCGCGGCCTCGACCTTGGTCAGCACGTTGCTGGTGAAAGGCGTCTGCACCTTCAATGGGCCCGTACGGCGCGCGCGCGACCAGCCGCCCTCGTGCGTGATCTGGACGCCGAACTTGGCGAAGGTGCGGTCGATCAGCGGGAAGTTCTGCGGCGCCGTGTTGCGCACCACCACGTCGCCGCCGGTGATGGCGCCCAGCGCGAGGAAGGTGGTGATCTCGTGGAAGTCCTCATCGAAGCGGAACTCGCCACCGCGCAGCGCGCTGCCACCGTGCACGGTGAGGCGCGAGGTGCCGATGCCGTCGATGCGCACGCCGATCAGCGTCATGAAGCGGCAGAACTCCTGCACATGCGGCTCGCAGGCCGCGTTGGTCAGCGTCGACGTGCCCTCGGCGGTGGCGGCGCACAGCACGAAGTTCTCGGTGGTGGTGACCGACGCGTAGTCGAGCCAGTGGTCGGTCGCGCGCAGCCGGCCATTGCAGTGCACCATCAGCGATCCCTCGGCACGTTCGACCTCGCTGCCGAAGTGGCGGAACACCTCGACGTGCGGGTCGATCTCGCGCACGCCCAGCGTGCAGCCCTTGACGTTGTCCTCCAGCCGGGCGACGCCGAAGCGCGCGAGCAGCGGTGGCACCAGCATGATCGACGAACGCATCTCCTCCGGCAGGCGGTGGCGCGCGGCATCGAAGCGGGTGGCGTGGTGGTGCAGGTCGAGCGCGCCGCTCGCGTGGTCCATCCGCACGTCGCTGCCGAGCGTGCGGAAGATCTCGAGGATCTTGCGCACGTCGGTGATGTCCGGCACGCCCTGCAGCCGCAGGGGCTCGCCGGTCAACAGGGTGGCGCACAGAACGGGCAGTACCGCATTCTTGTTGGCGGAGGGATCGATACGGCCACGCAGCGGCAGGCCGCCGTGCACGATGAGGTTGGACATGAAAGACAGGCGCCCCGACAGGCGCATCGGCTGGATGGAAGGACTGAGACTGTACGCCGCCCCGCCACCCTTGCACGTCAAGCGTTCAGCCCTTTCATCCCTTCCTCGGTGTAGCGTCCGCCGGCGGCGATGCCCGGCGGCAGCGCGGCGCCGATGCGCGCAAGGTCGTCGGCGGACAGCGCCACGTCGAGCGCGCCGAGGTTGTCGTCGAGGTAGCGGATGCGCTTGGTGCCGGGAATGGGGATCACGTCGTCGCCTTGCGCCAGCAGCCAGGCCAGTGCAAGTTGCGCCGGCGTGCAGCCCTTCTCGGCCGCCAGCGCCTTCACGGTGTCGACGATGCGCTGGTTCTGGGGGGCGTTCTCGTCCGCGAAGCGCGGGTTCTGGCGGCGAAAGTCTTGGGGGTCGAGCGCGGCGCTGGCGACCTGGCCGGTGAGAAAGCCGCGGCCCAGCGGGCTGTACGCGCAGAAGGCGGCGCCGACCTCGCGGCAGGCCTGCAACACGCCCTGCTCGGGGTCGCGCGTCCACAGCGAATACTCGCTCTGCACCGCGGCGATCGGGTGGATGGCCGCGGCGCGGCGCAGCGTCTCGGGCGAGACTTCCGACAAGCCGATGGCGCGGATCTTCCCCGCTTTCACCAGGTCGCCGAGCGTGCCGATCGAATCTTCCAGCGGCGTCTCGAGGTTGAGGCGGTGCGCGTAGTACAGGTCGATGGTCTCCACGCCCAGCCGCTCGAGCGACGCCTCGCAGGCCGCGCGGATGTAGGCCGGCGAATTGTCGACGCGGCGCTCATAGCTGCCGGGCTTGCGCACCAGGCCGAACTTGGTGGCGATGGTCACGCGCTCGCGCCGGCCCTTGAGGAAGCGGCCGAGCAGTTCCTCGTTGTGGCCGAAGCCGTAAGCGTCCGCCGTGTCGAACAGCGTCACGCCACGCTCGAGCGCGTGCGCCAGCGTGTCGAGCGACTGCGCCTCGTCGGTGGGCCCGTAGAACTCCGACATGCCCATGCACCCGAGGCCGAGGGCGCCGACAGCGAGGCCGCTGCGGCCGATGGAACGTTGGTTCATCAGGATGTCTCCAGAGGTTTTGCGGCCTGCTCGGCCGCACGGTAGAAGGTGATCGTGGGGTCGAGCACCGCGGCCGCTGCTGCATCGCGAGATGCCCTTGGGTGCATTCTCCAAGTTGGAGCGCCCTCGATGTCAAGCCGTCGCGCCTATTTTCGCCGACGCGCCGCTCGCTAGACTGCGCACCGTCCCACACCGAAACCGCCCATGCGCGCCCCCCGCTTCGTCCCCTGGTTCGCCCGCTTCCTCGCCGTCGCCTGCTGGTGGCTGAGCGCCTGCACTGTCGCCCCGGTGGCCGAGCGCCGGACCGATTCGCTCGGCCTCGAATTCGTGCGCATCCCGGCGGGCGAATTCCTGATGGGCAGCGCCGAAGATCCGAAGACGCTGGCGCAGGCCTTCCCCGCCTACGACCCCGCCCGCTTCGCGCAACTGGGCGACGAGGGGCCGGTGCACCGGGTGCGCATCACGCGCACCTTCTGGCTGGGGCGCCATGAGGTCACGGTCGCGCAGTTCCGCCGCTTCGTCGAGGCCTCGGGCCATGTCCCGGAATCCATTGCCGACGGCACCGGCGGCTACGGCTTCAACCCGGCGTACGACCCCGCAACGTCGGCCCGCGGCGACGCCTTCGAGGGCCGCGACCCGAAGTACGGCTGGCGCAACCCCGGCTTCGCCCAGGGCGACGACCACCCGGTGGTCAACGTGAGCTGGAACGACGCCGTGGCCATGGCCCGCTGGCTGAGCGCCCGGGAAGGCGTGACCTACCGCCTGCCCACCGAAGCCGAATGGGAGTACGCCGCACGCGCCGGCACGCGCACCCGCTTCCACACGGGCGACGACCCGCGCACGCTGCTGCAGGGGGCCAACGTCTTCGACCAGGCGGCCGCGCCGAACTGGCCACGGTGGCAGGCCTTCGCCCTCGACGGGCAGGACGGATTCCCCTTCACCGCCCCGGTCGGCCGCTTCGCGCCGAACGCCTTCGGGCTCTACGACATGCACGGCAACGTGTGGGAGTGGTGCGCCGACTGGCACGCCGACGACTACTACGCCCACTCGCCGGTCGACGACCCGACCGGGCCGGCCGAGGGCAGCGTACGCGTGCGGCGCGGCGGCTCGTGGCACACCTGGGCCTTCTATGCGCGCTCGGCCTTCCGCAACTGGAACTCGCCGGAAACGCGCTATACGCTGGTGGGTTTCCGCCTGCTGCGCGAGTTCGCGCCGGGCGAGACCGCGGCGCGTCGTTGACGGCAGCAGCGTGGCGAGTTGAGAGAGAAATCCTGGAGTGGTTCGAAGATTGAAACGACCGACGAAGAAGCCTTTCGGTGACACTGGCGCACTGCACCGCCCCTGGAGCGAGGAATGAGTTCAGACGATTGGGCCGACGGCCCACGCCCATCTTTCTACGGACAGCTCCGCAAGGACGCCAACAGCGGCCATCCTCGCCTCGATGACAGCGGCTCGGTGCCCTCGCAGCCGGATGACGCCACCACCAGCCAGCGGGACGGCGGCTGGACCGAGCTGCTGGACGACCCACCGACCGGGCCTGGCGTGCTCGAAGACAAACGCGAGGCCTTCATCCATCGCCAACTCGAGGAAGCCTTCGTGATCGAGCGCTGGCAGCGGCGCTTGCTGGCCATCCTCACGACGCTGGTGATCGGCGTGATCTGCTGGCGCGGCCAGGTGCCCGCCCTGTACCTGGCGGCCTGGGTGGGCCTCCGGCTGGTCCTGGCGTTGGCCTGGCGCAAGAACCACGGCGCGCGAGACTGGGACAGCCAGGCGTCGGCCGCCAGGGCCAAGCGCCGACGGCAGATCCTCCTGGCTTTCCTCAGCGGGTCGGTCCTGGGCGCCTCCGTCCTGCTGTTCTTCGGGCGGATTCCCATCGGCCTGCAGTTCGTGTGCTGGATGGTGCTCGCCGCGTCCGTCACGCTGCCCGTTCACAGCATGGCGCTGAACGCGGCCCTGATGCGCACCTATATCCACGCGTTCTTCGTGACAGTCTTCGTCTGCCTCTTCTTCCGCGTACTCACTGCCGACGCGCGCCTGGCGGAGGACATCTCCGATGCGCATCGGCACTACGAAGCCTGGTTCCTCATCATTCCACTGGTGCAATGGGTTCTGATCACGCGCATTGCCGACCAGGTGCTGGCGAACGCGAGAAAAGGCTTCGAGCTGGCGTTCTACAAAGGCGAACTGATCCAGACCTTGGCCGAGCAGCGACGCAGGGCCGAAGAGGCGGTGCTGACCCGCAACCGTTTCATCGCCACCGCCGCGCACGATGTGCGGCAGCCGGTGGTGGCGCTGTCGATCTACGTGGACCACCTGATGGAAGTGCCGACCGACCAGGCGGCCGTGATGCCGAAGATCGCCAAGGCCACGGCGGCCGTGAGCCGGCTGTTCGACACCCTGTTCGACCTGTCGCGCATGGACCATCAGCAACTGAAGGTTCGCAACGAGCCGCTGAACATCGCGGAGGTGATGGAGGACTTGCGCGACCAGTACGAACCGGTGGCCCGGGCCAAGGACGTCGAGCTTCGGATGCGCACCGTGCGAAGCGAACTCACGACCGACCCCGTCCTGGTCCGCCGCATGATCGGGAACGTCGTCTCCAACGCCATCAAGTTCACGCCGCCGGGAAAGAAGGTGCTCATCTCCGCGCGCACGCGGGGGCCCACGGTGCTCGTCGAAGTGTGGGACCAGGGCGTGGGCATCGCCCCGGCGGAACTGCGCAAGGTCTTCCTGGAGTTCTACAAAGTGGCTGGCGCAGCCGAGAACGCCGAAGGCTTCGGACTCGGGCTGTCGATCGTCGCGCGCCTCGCCCATGTGCTCGACACGCGACTGAGCGTGCGCTCGCGGCCCGGCAAGGGCACGGTGTTCCGGATGAACATCGGCGCCTCGAAATCGCTCGCGCCCCGGCGCAGCCGCCAGGAAAGGTCCGCCTAACCGGGCAGCGCTATTACCACGGCCGATTCGTCGACGGTGGCCGTGGCCCGCTGGCGCACCCGCAGGCCGCTGCCGGCCGGTGCGAAGCCGACCAGTTGCAGCCCGCCCTCGAGGGCGACCGCGATCTCGTCGCCGCCTTCCCCGCGCAACGCACTCGCGACGCTCCCGGCCAGGCGGTTGCCGGTGGCACGGCCGCCGGTCGATGCGGTGCTGGCGAATCGCGCCACCCGCACCGCGGTCGCCTTGCACAGCGCGATCACCATCATGCCCTCGGCCAGGCCCAGCAGCTCGGCGCTCTCCTGCGTGATGCGCGCGGCAAGCGCGCCACCGGCACCGCCCGCCCCCACCCGCATCTGCACGCGCACCGTGCGGCCGGTGGTCACCAGCGCATCGATGGTGGCCGGCAGCTGGTTGCGCATGCTGGTGCGCACGGCCAGGCGTGCGACGGTCGCGTCGGCGCGGGCGCCGGCATCGCCGCCGGCAACAGCCCAGCGCGCATGCACCTCGCGCCGCGCGGCGTCGAGCGCATCGGCCAGTTCCAGCAGATGCCCCCCGTGCGCCGTGAGCAAGGCACCGCCGCCGCCCGCACCGCCGACGGCGCGCTCGACCAGCGGCACGCCCGCCAGGTTGGTCAGCGTGTCGATGGCCTGCCAGGCGGCCTTGTAGCTCACGCCGGCTTCGCGCGCGGCCTGCGAGATGCTGCCGGTGGACGCGATGCCGCGCAGGAGGTCGATGCGCTTGTCGCTGGGTCCGTGGCCGAGGGCATCGATGAATCGGGGGCTGGGCATGCGCAGATTGTGCGTTGGGCGTCGCACCGAAGCGTCTTGCTATGATTTCGCTATTCCAAATTTGAATAGCGCATTGAGAGGACGCGAGATGAACACCCCCCGCCGATCTGCACGCTGGCTCGGACAGGCCACCCTGCTGGCCGCCTTCTCGCTGGGCAACGTGGCCCTGCACGCGCAGGAGATGGTCGTGTCCGCCGCCGCGAGCCTGACGAACGCGTTCCAGGCCATGGGCCAGGCCTTCGAGAAGACGCGCCCCGGCGTCAAGGTCACCTTCAACTTCGCGGCGTCCGGCCCGCTGCTCGCGCAGATCCAGCAGGGCGCACCGGTCGACGTTTTCGCCTCGGCCGACCAGGAAACGATGGACCGCGCCGCGAAGGCCGGCCTGCTGGCCGACGGAAGCCGCGCCGACTTCGCGCGCAACACCCTGGTACTGATCGTGCCCGCCACCGCTGTTGCCGCCACCACGCCGCCGCAGACGCTGGCTGATCTGGGCAGCGCCACGTACCGGCGCATCGCCACCGGCACGCCGAGCTCGGTCCCGGTCGGCCGCTACACCGTGGCCGCCGTGCAGGACGCCGGTCTGGCCGCGGCCCTGACGCCCAAGTGGATCTACGGCGAGAGCGTGCGCCAGGTGCTGAACTACGTCGCCCGCGGCGAGGTCGACGCCGGCTTCGTCTACCGCACCGACGCGCTGATCGAGAAGGACAAGACCCGCATCGCCCTGACCGTGCCGACCCGCACGCCGGTCAGCTACCCGATCGCGCAGGTCGCCGCCAGCAAGAACGCGGCGGTCGGCAAGGACTTCGTCGCCTTCGTGCGCAGCGACGCCGGCCAGCGCATCCTCGACGGCTTCGGCTTCTCGAAGCCCTGACCGGCGCGCCGCTCTTGCTCACGCCGCTCTGGCTCACGCTCAAGGTCGCGCTGCTTGCCACACTGGCGGCCGGCGCGGTCGGCATCGCGCTGGGCTGGTGGATGTCGCAGCGGCGTTTCGCCGGCAAGAACATCGTCGATGCCGTGCTGATGCTGCCGATGGTGCTGCCGCCGACGGTGCTGGGCTACTACCTCATCGTGCTGATCGGCCGCAACGGCGTGCTGGGCCAGTACCTCGACCGCTGGTTCGGCATCAACCTGATCTTCACCTGGCAGGGCGCCGTCATCGCCGCGTCGCTGGTGTCGCTGCCACTCATCTACAAGGCGGCGCGCGCGGCCTTCGAAGACGTGGACGGCCGCTTCCTGCACGCGGCGCGCACGCTCGGTGCCGGCGAGTTCGAGATCTTCGCGCGCATCGCGATGCCGCTGGCGGTACGGGGCATTGCCGCCGGCCTGATGCTCGCCTTTGCCCGGGCCATGGGCGAGTTCGGCGCGACCCTGATGATCGCCGGCAACCTCCCCGGCAAGACGCAGACGCTGTCCATCGCCATCTACGACGCGGTGCAATCGGGCAACGACGCGCAGGCGCTGTGGCTCACGCTGGTGATCTCGGTCGTGTGCGTGGTGGTGCTGGTCGCCGCCGGCCGCATGCTGCAGGCGAAGCACTGACATGGCGTTCGTGCCCCCCGTACTCGACATCCATGTGCAGACGACGCTCGAATCGCCGGGCCGCCGCTTCGTGCTCGATGCGCGCTTCGTCTCGACGACCTCTCGCACGGCGCTGATCGGGATCTCGGGGTCGGGCAAGTCGACGGTGCTGATGGCCATCGCCGGGCTGCTGCCGCGGGTGCAGGGCCATGTGCGCGTGGCGGGCAACACGCTGCTCGACACAGCCAAGGCCGTCGACGTGCCGGCGCGCGCGCGCCGTGTCGGCATGGTGTTCCAGGACTATGCGCTGTTCCCTCACATGACCGTCGCCCAGAACCTCGCCTTCGGCCTGTGCCGGCTCGGCCAGCACCCGAGCGAGGCCGAACAGGCGCGCATCGACGTGCTGCTGCGGCAGTTCGATCTCGACACGCTGCGCGGTGCGTTGCCCCGGCATCTCTCCGGCGGACAGCGCCAGCGCGTCGCACTGGCGCGTGCGCTGGCGCCGCAACCGCACCTGCTGCTGCTCGACGAGCCGTTGTCGGCGCTCGACACCTCCCTGCGCATCCGGCTGCGCACCGAACTCGCGGAGATGCTGGAGCGCGTGCAGGTGCCGACTCTGCTGGTCACGCACGACCCGAGCGACGTGCAAGCGCTGGCGCAGTCGGCGGTGCACCTCGACGGGGGCCACGTCACTGGCGCACCGGCCTTGTAGGCCGCGTGTCGCGCGAGCGGCTGAACCGCCTCAGAGTGCGCAGGTGCGAAAACCGAAGAATCCGTCGTCGCGGCCCGGCAGCGAAAACCCCCGTGCCTTGGCCGAGCGCAGCCGAGCGCGCGTGGCGAACGACGCGCCGCGCAGCACCCGCGCTTGGCCGAAGGCCGGCGCCGGGTCGAACACGCTGCAGCCACTCCACGGATCGGCGCGGTAGCCTGGCCAGGGCCGCAGCGTGCCGGCCGTCCACTCGTGCACGCCACCCCAATGGAAGCCGCGGTGCGCGCCGGCATGGGCGGCGACCTCCCACTCGACCTCGGTGGCGATGCGCCGCCCGGCCCAGCGCGCCCAGGCGTCGGCCTCCCACCAGCTCAGGTGCACGGCCGGCTGATGGCCGGCAGCCTGCACCACGCGGCCGAATCGGCGCTGCAGGATGGCGCCGCCCTGCCCGCGCCGGCCGGCACCGATCTGCTCGACATGGCGCGGCGCGCGGCGCTCGCCGTGCTGCTGCGCGAGCCAGGCTTGGCCGCCGGGCAGCCAGAGTTCGCTACGGTCGTAGCCGCCGTCGTCCACGAACTCGGCGAACTGCTGCCAGCTCACCGGCTGCGCGTCGATCTCGAAGGCGGGCACGTCCACGGCGAGCATGCCGCTGTCCTGCGCGAAGCCGAAGCCCGTGCTGCCTTCGGCGCGGCCGAGCGTCCAGCGCGTGGCCGGCACCAGGAGCGGCTCGCGCGAGACGACCGCGGGCGGCGGCTCCACGCCGATCGGCAGGCCGAGCGTCTGCGCGATCACGACCAGCGCCTCGCCGCACAGGTCTTCATGGAACAGTGCGAGGCGATAGAAGTAGAGGCCGGCGTCGCTCTCGGCCGCGCGATCGAGCAGTTCCAGCGTGCACTCGAGGGTCTCGAGCAGGTAGGCCCGTGTCGCCTCGGCATCGGGCAGGAGCAGCGATGTGCCGACTTCGGGCGGTGTCGACCACCAGTCGTCGGCATGCGGCTCGATCGCGGCCAGCCGCGTCGGGCGCACCGGGCAATCGATGCCGAAGGCACGCTGCGTGTTCCGCGCGATCCACCATTCCGAGAACCAGCCGATGTGCCCGGCCAGCCAGAGCGGGGGCGGCGCGTCGGGCTGCGGCTCGCGTGGCGCCGCGTCGTCTCGCAGGGCCTCTTCGCACAAGGACAGCAGATGCAGCGTGTGGTTGCGCGCGTCGATGAGGGCCAGCGACAGCAGGTCGCGACCGGCGCGGGCCATGTCGAGCGAGTCGATGGCTTGCACGCCGGCCGACGCACGACGCGGGGCGGGGCCGGAGGGTGCGGGCATCGCCTGATTATCGCGCCCGCCGTACACCGATAAAATCCGCTCGCCCTGCACCCGATCCGCCAGCGCACAACGCCGGCGCGTCGGGTGCTCTCGTATGAGGGCAATCCCTAAAAAATGATGGAGCAACTATGCAAGGCTTGATGAAGCTGTCGAAAGCGATCGACTGGCTCAACGCCCAGGTGGGCAAGTACGCGATCTGGATCATTCTGGCGTCGACCGCCATCAGCACCATCAACGCCGTGGTACGCAAGGTGTTCAACACCAGTTCCAACGCGTACCTCGAGGTCCAGTGGTACCTCTTCGCCTGGTCCTTCCTCATCGCGGCCGGCTTCACGCTCCTCAACCGCGAGCATGTGCGCATCGACGTGCTCAACAGCCGCCTGCCCAAGCGCACGCAGATGTGGATCGACATCCTCGGTTTCGCCGCCTTCCTCACGCCGCTGTGCGTCGTGGTGCTGTACTACACCATCCCGATGACGCTGCGGATGTACCAGACCGGTGAGATGTCGGGCAACCCCGGCGGCCTGATCCGCTGGCCGGTGTGGCTGGCGCTGCCGGTGGGCTTCACGCTGCTGATGCTGCAGGGCTGGTCGGAACTGATCAAGCGCGTGGCCTTCCTGCGTGGCGTGGGCCCCGACCCGACGATCAAGCAGGGCGAGAAGACCGCCGAGGAAGAACTGGCCGAGGCCCTGCGCGAGCGCTCGGACGTCATCGATCCGGCGGCGACGCCACAGGCACGCTGACCCACCGCGCAGAGCACAAGAACCATGGAATTCATCACTGCCAACTTCGCCCCGATCATGTTCGCGGGGCTGATCATCTTTCTGCTGCTGGGCTTCCCCGTCGCCTTCAGCCTGGGGGCCTGCGGCCTCTTCTTTGCCTTCATCGGCGTCGAACTCGGCGTGTTCCAGTCCGCCGTCATGGCCTGGCTGCCGCAACGGCTCATCGGGATCATGGCCAACGACACCCTGCTGGCCGTGCCCTTCTTCACCCTGATGGGGCTGATCCTCGAGCGAAGCGGCATGGCCGAGGACCTGCTCGATACCGTCGGCCAGGTCTTCGGCCCGATGCGCGGTGGCCTGGCGCTGGCCGTGATCTTCGTGGGTGCGCTGCTGGCCGCGACGACCGGCGTGGTGGCCGCGTCGGTCATCTCGATGGGCCTGATCTCGCTGCCCATCATGCTGCGCTACGGCTACGACCGCCGCATGGCCTCGGGCGTGATTGCGGCGTCGGGCACGCTGGCGCAGATCATTCCGCCGTCGCTGGTCCTGATCATCATGGCCGACCAGCTCGGCAAGAGCGTCGGCGACATGTACAAGGGTGCGTTCATCCCCGCGTTCATCCTGGTGGGCCTGTACGTGCTGTACGTGGTCTTCCTGGCGATCTTCAAGCCGTCGCAGGTGCCGGCCCTGCCGCCGGAGGCACGCATCTACCGTGAGCCGAACGGCGGTGGCGGCTACGCATCGCTGGTCGTGCTGATGGGCTTCTCGGCCTTCGTCGCCTTCATGATGGCGCGCCACATGGCCGAGATCCACACGTGGTGGGAAGGCACCCTCATCACCTCGGTCGCCACCGACGAGAAGGTGGTCGTCGCGATGTGCGGCGGCACCTTCGTGGCCTTCCTGATCGCGCTGTTCAACAAGGTCACGCGGCTGGGCCTGCTGTCTCGCCTGGCCGAGCGCGTGACCTTCGTGCTGATCCCGCCGCTGCTGCTGATCTTCCTGGTGCTGGGCACCATCTTCCTGGGCGTCGCGACCCCCACCGAAGGCGGTGCCATGGGCGCGATCGGCGCGCTGGTGCTGGGGGCGCTGCGCCGGCGGCTGGACCTGAACCTGCTCAAGCAGGCGTTGGCGACGACCACCAAGCTGGGCAGCTTCGTGATGTTCATCCTGATCGGCGCCACCGTGTTCGGCCTGGTGTTCCAGGCCGCCGACGGCCCGATCTGGGTCGAGCACCTGCTGACCGGCCTGCCTGGCGGCCAGGTCGGCTTCCTGATCCTGGTGAACGTGCTGATCTTCTTCCTGGCGTTCTTCCTCGACTACTTCGAACTGTCCTTCATCGTCGTGCCGTTGCTGGCGCCGGTGGCGCAGAAGCTGGGCATCGACCTGATCTGGTTCGGCGTGCTGCTGGCCGTGAACATGCAGACCTCGTTCATGCACCCGCCCTTCGGCTTCGCGCTGTTCTTCCTACGCTCGGTCGCACCGGAAAAGCCGTACATGGACCGCGTGACGAAGAAGATCATGCAGCCCGTGACGACCATGCAGATCTACAAGGGCGCGGTTCCGTTCGTGCTGATCCAGCTGTTCATGGTGGGCGTACTGATCGCCTTCCCGGGGCTGGTCACCGGCAGTCTGGACAAGGTGGAGAACGTCGACCTCCGGCAGGTCGGCGACCAGATGCGGGAATCGCTGCAGCCCTCCTCGGAAGAAGGCGGCTATGGCTCCGACCAGGGCGCCGAACCGGCACCCTCGCCCGGTGCCCCGGCACCGGCGGGCAGCGATGCTGCGCCGTCAGCCCCCGCTGCGGCACCCGAACCGGCCGCCGAGGAGGACCCGATGAAGGCCATGCAGGACGCCCTCAAGCCCAAGCCAGGGCAGTGAAGGCAAGGTACCCGGGCACTGCGGTGCCCGGGACGAAAAAAAGCCGCGCAGTGCGCGGCTTTTTTGTGGGCGGGCCGTTCGGCCCGCGACCGGAGCGAACTCAGATCTTCACGCCGTTCATGTACTGGTTGAACGGGTATTCCGAGAAGCGGTTCCACAGGATCTGGTCGCGCTGGAAGGCACGCATGCTCTGGTGGATCGTCTTGAAGTCGGCCGACTTGGCTTCGTGCTCGGCGAACACCTCCATGGAGGCCTTGAAACCCGCGTCCATCACCGCCTTGGGGAAAGGCTTTAGCTGCGTCTTCTCGGCCACCAGCTTCTTCAGCGCGATCGGGTTGTACGCATCGTACTTGGCCGTCATGTCGGTGGCCGCGACCTTGCAGGCGGCGTCCAGGATGGCCTTGTTCTCGTCCGACAGTGCGGCGTACTTCTTCACGTTGATGAAGAACTCGAGATCGGCGCCGCCTTCCCACCAGCCGGGGTAGTAGTAGAACGGTGCGACCTTGTTGAAGCCCAGCTTGGCATCGTCGTAGGGGCCGACGAATTCGGACGCGTCGAGCGTGCCCTTTTCCAGCGCCTGGTAGACGTCGCCGGCCGGCATGTTCTGCGGCACCACGCCCAGCTTCTGCATCGCTTCGCCGAACACGCCGCCACCCATGCGCATCTTCAGGCCCTTCAAGTCTTCGACGGTCTTGATTTCCTTGCGGTACCAGCCACCCATCTGCGTGCCGGTGTTGCCGGCGCTGGCGGTCTTGAAGTTGTACTTGGCGAAGAAATCGTCGAGCAGCTTGCGGCCACCGCCGTAGTCCTTCCACGACGTGTTCTGGCGCGCGGTCAGGCCGAAGGGCACGGCGCAGCTGAAGGCGAAGATCGGGTCCTTGCCGGTGAAGTAGTAGGCGGCCGACTGGGCCATCTCGATGTTGTCGCCCTGCAGGGCATCGACGACGCCGAAGGCCGGCATCAGTTCGCCGGCGGGGTGAACGGTGATCTCGAACTTGCCGCCCGACAGCGCCTTGACTGTCTTGGAGAGCATTTCGGCACTGCCGAAGATCGTGTCCAGCGAACGGGGAAAGCTCGACGCCAGGCGCCAGCGGACAGCGGCTTGCGCATGCACTGCAGGCGCGATGCCGGCAGCCAGCACGCCAGCGATGCCGGCATTCTTGATGAGGGAACGACGATCCATTGATTTCACTCCGATTGCAAAGGGGAAAAAACAAAACGCGGCCTCGCCGCGTTGAGTTGAAGACCTTGTGGGTCGCCCGCGATTGTAAGAAGTGCTTACACGGCGACCGTTGGGGGTTTACCCTGCGGAATCCATCGCGCCGAAGCGGGCCGTGATGGACTTGGCAATGCCCTCGGCATCGAGCCCGACACCCGCGAGCAACTTGCCCGGATCGCCATGTTCGATGAACTGGTCGGGCAGGCCCAGTTGCAGCACCGGCCGGGTCACGCCAGCGGCCTGCAGCGCCTCGAGCACGGCACTGCCGGCACCGCCCATGATGGCGCCTTCTTCGAGCGTGACGATCGCCTCGTGCGTGGCCGCCACCTGCAGCAGCAGCTCGACGTCGAGCGGCTTGACCCAGCGCATGTTGACCACCGTGGCGTTCAACGAGTCCGCGGCTTTGAGCGCCGGATACAGCAGCGTGCCGAAGGCCAGGATCGCGATACGCGTGCCTTGCCGGCGCAGCTCGCCCTTGCCGAAGGGCAGGCCGTCGAGCGAGAGGTGCGGCACCACCCCGGCGCCGGCGCCGCGCGGGTAGCGCACCGTGACCGGGTGGTCCTGCTCGTAGGCCGTGGTGAGCAGCGCCCGGCACTCGGCTTCGTCGGCCGGGCAGGCGATGCTCATGTTCGGGATGCATCGCACGAAGGGGATGTCGTAGGCGCCCGCATGCGTCGCGCCGTCGGCACCCACCAGGCCCGCGCGGTCGAGCGCGAAGACCACCGGCAGATTCTGGATCGCGACGTCGTGGATCAGCTGGTCGTAGGCCCGCTGCAGGAAGGTCGAGTAGATCGCGACCACGGGCTTCAGGCCTTCGCAGGCCAGGCCGGCCGCGAAGGTCACCGCATGCTGCTCGGCGATGCCGACGTCGTGGTAGCGCGTGGGAAACTTCTGCTGGAACTCCACCAGCCCCGAGCCTTCGCGCATCGCCGGCGTGATGCCGACCAGGCGCCCGTCCTGCGCGGCCATGTCGCACAGCCACTGGCCGAAGACCTGCGTGAAGGTCTGCTTGGCCACGGTAGTCGACTTGACGAGCCCCACCGCCGGGTCGAACTTGCCAGGGCCGTGGTAGGCCACGGGGTCGGCCTCGGCGAGCTTGTAGCCCTGGCCCTTCTTGGTGACCACATGCAGGAACTGCGGGCCGTCGAGCTGCTTGAGGTTCTCGAGCGTGGGCACCAGCGAGTCGATGTCGTGGCCGTCGATCGGGCCAACGTAGTTGAAGCCGAACTGCTCGAACAGCGTGGCCGGCACCACCATGCCCTTGGCATGCTGCTCGAAGCGCTTGGCCAGCTCGAACAGCGGCGGCGCGGCGCGCAGCACGCTCTTGCCGACGTTCTTGGCAGCGGCGTAGAAGTTGCCGCTCATCAGCTGCGCGAGGTAGCGGTTGAGGGCGCCGACCGGCGGGCTGATCGACATGTCGTTGTCGTTCAGGATGACCAGCAGCTTGCAGTCCGACACCCCCGCGTTGTTGAGCGCCTCGAAGGCCATGCCCGCCGTCATCGCGCCGTCGCCGATGATCGCCACGGCATGGCGGTCCTCGCCCTTCTGCTTGGCCGCCATGGCCATGCCGAGCGCGGCCGAGATGCTGGTCGACGAATGCGCCGTGCCGAAGGTGTCGTACTCGCTTTCGGCCCGCTGCGGAAAGCCCGAGATGCCGCCCTGCTGGCGCAACGTGGGCATGCGCTCGCGCCGGCCCGTGAGGATCTTGTGCGGATAGGTCTGGTGGCCCACGTCCCACACCAGGCGGTCGTGCGGCGTGTGGAACACGTGGTGCAGTGCCACCGTGAGTTCGACGGTGCCGAGGTTGGAACTCAGGTGGCCGCCGGTGCGCGAGACGTTGTGCAGCACGCAGGCGCGCACCTCGTCGGCCAATTGCTTGAGCTGGGCGCGGTCGTACTGGCGCAGGACCGAAGGATCGTGGATGGTGGGGAGCAGCTCGGCCATGGGTGTGTTGTTATCGGTCGCGGTCCACGACCATGGTTGCCAGCGCACGCAGCGCTTCGGTGTCGGCCAGACCGCTGCGATCGAGTGCGGCGAGCGACTCGTCGAGCAACTGGGACGCCTGGGCGCGGGCGCCGTCGAGGCCCAGCAGCGACACGTAGGTGGGCTTGTCGGCCGCGGCGTCCTTGCCGGCCGTCTTGCCGAGCGTCGCCGAATCGGCAACGACGTCGAGGATGTCGTCGACCACCTGGAAGGCCAGGCCCAACGCGGCACCGTAGGCGCGCAAGGCGTCCAGCGCGGCGGGTGCCACATTCTGGGCGCAAGCCGCGCCCATCTCGACGCTGCCCTGCAGCAATGCGCCGGTCTTCAGGCGATGCATCTCGCGCAGTTGTGCCTCGTCGAGCGCCAGGCCGACGCTGGCGAGGTCGATCGCCTGGCCGCCGGCCATGCCCTGGCTGCCGGCCGCGCGGGCCAGCAGACGGCACAGCTTGGCCTGCACCTCGGGGGCGATGCCGGTGTCATCAGGGGTGAGCAGCTCGAAGGCCAGCGCCTGCAGCGCGTCGCCCGCCAGCAGCGCGTCGGCCTCGCCGAACTGCACATGCACCGTCGGCTTGCCGCGGCGCAGGATGTCGTTGTCCATGCAGGGCAGGTCGTCGTGCACCAGCGAGTAGGCATGGATGAGTTCGGTGGCGCAGGCGGCGCGCAGGGCCGCGGCCGCGTCGCCGTGCACCGCCTCGCTGGCCGCCATCACGAGCAGCGGCCGCAGGCGCTTGCCGCCGTCGAGCACCGCGTAGCGCATCGCGTCGCCCAGTTGCACCGGCGCGTCGATGCCGACCCAGCGCGACAGGGCCGCTTCCACGTTCGCCAGATGCGGTTCGCTCCAGGCCGCCAGGCGTCGCGGGTCCCAGCCGGTGTCCGTGCGTACAACCGTGCGTGCGGCCGTCATTCGGCCGACCACGCCTTGAGGCTTCCTGCGTCGAGCACCTTGATCTGATCTTCGACGGCCTGCAGTTTGTCGCGGCAGAAATTCAGCAGGGCCGCGCCGCGCTGGTAGCTCACGAGCAGCTGGTCGAGTGGCATCTGGCCGGACTCGAGGTCGTTCACCAGCCGTTCGAGCTCCTGGAGCCCGGCTTCGTAGCTCGCGGGCAGCGCACCGGTGTCGGGGGCGTCCGCCGGCAACGGCGGCGGGAGAGTGGAAGGCGCCTTGGGCATGCAGGGGCAAATCGTGGGTGAAACCGCGCATTTTAGTTTCCATGGCGGCGCCCGCCTGCAAGTCGCCCGGATCGGCACCGACCTGTTCCATGTCAAGGCGCATGGAAAAGGCCCCCGGGTACAATCCCTTTCTCTTCCACGCTGGCGCCCGCCAGCGTTGTTCTCCCAGGCGATTGCAGTTCCGGCAGCGCCTCTTTTTCCTTTTCTCCCTGTGGGGAGCTTGGTCAGGTCACCCATGTCTGATTTAAGTCTTCAACTGCAGCAGGCCCAGAGCCAACTCCCGGTTTCCGCGTACTTCGACGAGGCGCTCTATGCCCGCGAGCTGCAGACGCTTTTCGCCAACGGCCCGCGCTACGTCGGCCACCGGCTCGCCGTGCCCGAACCGGGCAATTTCCACACGCTGCCGCAGGAACACGACGGCCGCGCACTGGTGCACACGCCCAAGGGCGTCGAGCTGATCTCCAACGTCTGCCGGCACCGCCAGGCGCTGATCCTGCAGGGCCGGGGCGAACTCGACGCCCGCACCGGCGGCAACATCGTCTGCCCGCTGCACCGCTGGACCTACGCGGCCGCCGATGCGCGCACCACTGGCACGCTGATCGGTGCACCCCATTTCGCCCAGGACCCCTGCCTCAACCTGCACAACTACCCGCTGGAAGAGTGGAACGGCCTGCTGTTCGAGAAGAACCGCGACGGCAGCGGCCGCAACGTGGCGGCCGACCTGGCCGGCCTGGGCCCGCGCGCCGACCTCGACTTCAGCGGCTACGCGCTCGATCGCGTCGAGCTGCACGAGTGCAACTACAACTGGAAGACCTTCATCGAGGTCTACCTCGAGGACTACCACGTCGGCCCCTTCCACCCGGGCCTCGGCAGCTTCGTGACCTGCGACGACCTGCGCTGGGAATTCAAGGACAACTTCTCGGTGCAGACGGTGGGCGTGGCCAACCGACTGGGCCGCGCGGGCAGCCCGGTCTACCAGAAGTGGCAGGAGCAGTTGCTGAAGTACCGCGACGGCAAGCCGCCGAAATATGGCGCGATCTGGCTGACCTATTACCCGCACGTCATGATCGAGTGGTATCCGCACGTGCTGACCGTGTCGACCCTGCACCCCATCGGCCCGCAGAAGACGCTCAACATGGTCGAGTTCTTCTACCCCGAGGAGATCGTCGCCTTCGAGCGCGAGTTCGTCGAGGCCCAGCAGGCCGCCTACATGGAAACCTGCGTGGAAGACGACGAGATCGCCGAGCGCATGGACGCCGGCCGTCGCGCGCTGATGCTGCGCGGCGAGAACGAGACGGGGCCGTACCAGAGCCCGATGGAAGACGGGATGCAGCAGTTCCACGAGTGGTACCGCGCCGCGATGCGCGACCACGGGACGCCCTGACGTGCACCGCCTGACGAGCCTCTGATGCAGGCCCTCTGGATGGTGCTGGGCGCCCTGTTGTTCGCGACCATGGGCCTGTGCGTGAAGTACGCCTCGGCCTGGTTCACCAGCGCCGAGCTGGTGTTCTACCGCGGTGTCATCGGCATCGTCTTTCTCTGGCTGCTGGCGCGCAGCCGCGGCGTGTCGCTCGGCACGCGATACCCCGCCATGCACGCCTGGCGCAGCCTGATCGGCGTGGTGTCGCTCGGCGCGTGGTTCTACGCCATCGCGCACCTGCCGCTGGCGACCGCGGTCACCCTCAACTACATGAGCAGCGTGTGGATCGCCGCCTTCCTGGTCGGCGGTGCGCTGCTCGCGTGGGTGCCGGTGCCCGGGCGCGACGGCAAGATCGCCAAGCCCCCCCTGCAGGGCACGCTCATCCTGACCGTGCTCGCGGGCTTCGCGGGCGTGGTGCTGATGCTCAAGCCCAGCGTCGGCGGCAGCCAGGGTTTCGCCGGCCTGATGGGATTGCTGTCGGGGCTGACGGCGGCCTTCGCCTACATGCAGGTGGTGGCCCTCTCGCGTGCCGGCGAGCCCGAAGCGCGCACCGTCTTCTACTTCGCCGTGGGTTCCGCCGTGGCGGGCGGGCTGGTGGCCGCGGTCGAAGGCTTCACGCCCTTCTCCGAGTGGACTTTTGCGCACGCCATCTGGCTGCTGCCGGTCGGCCTGCTGGCTGCGGGCGGCCAGCTGTGCATGACCCGCGCCTACGCCACCGCCAAGTCGGAGAGCGGCACGCTGCTGGTCGCCAACCTGCAGTATTCGGGCATCGTGTTCGCCGCCTTCTACGGCGTGGTGCTCTTCGGCGACCGCATCGACCTGCTGGGCTGGACCGGCATGGCCCTCATCATCGGCAGCGGCATCGCCGCCACCTTCCTGCGGCAGCGCTCCCTGCCCAAGGCGCCCGCCGAAGAGCACTGACGTTTTTTCCTTCAAGGACACCCGCATGTACAGCACCCTGATCTCTTCCGAGCAACTTCAGGCGCTGCGCGCCGCCGGCACGCCGTCAATGGTGTTCGACTGCAGCTTCGACCTGATGAAGCCCGAGGCCGGCGTGGCGCAGTACCGCGACCTGCACATCGCCGGCGCGGTGTATGCCAACCTCGACACCGACCTGAGTGCCGCGCACGGCCGTCCCGGCAAGGACGGCACGGTGGTGGTCGCGCACGAAGACGGCGAACCCGCCTCCGGGGGTCGTCATCCGCTGCCCAGCCGCGAGAAGTTCGCCGCGTGGCTGTCGAGCATCGGCTTTCGCAACGACATGCAGGCGGTGGTGTACGACCGCAACGGCGCCAACTACTGCGGCCGCCTCTGGTGGATGCTCAAGTGGATGGGCCACGATGCCGTGGCCGTGCTCGACGGCGGCCTGCAGGCCTGGCAGGCGGCAGGCGGTACGGTCGCGAGCGGCGACGAGCCCGCGCACTTCCAGTCGAACTTCGTGCCGTCTGCGCCGCGGGCCGCGTTGCGCGTGACACGCGAGGTCGCTGCGCATCTGGGTCAGCCTGACCAGACGCTGATCGACGCGCGCGCCGGCGCACGTTATCGCGGCGAGGTGGAACCTCTGGACCCGATCGCCGGTCACATCCCCGGGGCGCTGAACCGCCCCTTCGCCGAGAACATCGGTCCGGACGGCAAGTTCAAGCCCGCCGCGCAGCTGCGCGCCGAATTCGAAACGCTGCTGGCCGGGCGCGATCCCTCGACGGTCGTCCACCAGTGCGGCAGCGGCGTGAGCGCCGTGCCGAACCTGCTCGCCATGGAAATCGCGGGCCTCGGGCCGACCGCGCTCTATGCCGGCAGCTGGAGCGAATGGAGCAACACGCCGGGGCTGCCGACCCGGCAAGGCGCAGAACCATGATTTGCGGACGCTTCTTCCGTCTTCTCGCTTCCGCCGCGCTCGTCGCGGCCCCCTTCGCGCTGCAGGCGCAATCGCAGCCCGCCCACGTGCACGGCCAGATCAAGCTCGACGTCGTGGTCGACGGCCCGACGGTCGTCGTCACGATGGAATCCCCGCTCGACAACTTCGTCGGCTTCGAGCGCGCCCCGCGCAACGACGACGAGAAGAAGATGGTCGACGAGGCCGTGGCCAAGCTGCGCGCAGCCGACACGCTCTTCACCATCGACCCGGCCGGCAACTGCAAGCTGGGCCCGGTCGACCTGCGCGCACCGGTGCTGGGCCTGGGCGCGACGCCCGCGGGCGCACCCGCGGCCGGCCATGCCGATCTGGATGCGACCTTCGCCTTCAACTGCGCCAGCGCCGCTGCAACGAAGTTCATCGACGTGGGCCTGTTCACCGCCTTCAAGGGCCCGCGCCAGATCGAGGTGCAGATCGCTGCGCCGCAAGGCCAGTTCAAGCGCACGCTCAAGCGGCCCAACGCGCGCATCGCGTGGAGCAAGTGACGCGGCGGTGAACACCGTTCTCGCGATCGAAGCCCTGCGCTTCGGCTGGCCGGGCGCCGCACCCTGCATCGACATCGAACGCCTGCACGTCGCTGCCGGCGAGACGCTCTTCCTGCACGGCCCGAGCGGCTGCGGCAAGAGCACGCTGCTGTCGCTCATGGCCGGCGTGCTGGTGGCCGATGCCGGCCGCGTGGCGCTGCTGGGGCACGATTGGGCCGCGCTCTCGGGCGCCGCACGCGACCGCTGCCGCGTGGCGCACGTGGGCTACATCTTCCAGCAGTTCAACCTGCTGCCCTACCTCAGCGTGCTCGACAACGTGCTGCTGCCCTGTCGCTTCTCGCCGCGACGCCGGGCGCAGGCAGCGCAGGACGGCTCGGCGCGCGCGCAGGCCGAGGCGCTGCTCGTTGGCATGGGACTCGACCCTGCACTCTGGCGCCGCCCGGCGATGAAGCTGTCGGTCGGCCAGCAGCAGCGCGTGGCCGCGGCACGCGCGCTCATCGGCCGGCCCGAGCTGGTGATCGCCGACGAGCCGACCTCGGCGCTCGACGAGGCGCACCGCGACGCCTTCCTCGACGTGCTGCTGGCCGCCTGCGCCGCGCACCGCAGCGCGCTGGTCTTCGTGAGCCACGACCGCCGTCTGGCCACCCGCTTCGGGCGCGAGCTGAGCCTGCCGGACATCAACCGCGCGCAGGGCGACCCGGCATGACCGCCCTCTTCTCCATCGCCTGGCGCAGCGCCTGGAACCGCCGTTTCACGCTGGTGCTGACGGTGCTGTCGATCGCGCTGTCGACGCTGCTGCTGCTGGGCGTCGAGCGCATCCGCACGCAGCTGCGCGAGAGCTTCTCGTCGGCCGTCTCGGGCACCGACCTGATCGTCGGCGCGCGCACCGGCTCGACGCAGCTGCTGCTGTATTCGGTGTTCCGCATCGGCTCGGCGACCAACAACATCGCGTGGCAGAGCGTGCAGGCGCTGTCGGCGCACGAGAGCGTCGACTGGGTGGTGCCGCTGTCGCTGGGCGATTCGCACCGCGGCTTCGCGGTGCTCGCGACCACGCCGGCCTATTTCAAGCACTTCCACTATGGCGACCATCAGGCGCTGGTGTTGCGCGAAGGCCGGCCCTTCGACGCGCTGTTCGACGCCGTCCTCGGTGCCGACGTGGCCGAGCGCCTGGGCTACCGCGTGGGCCAGCGCATCACGCTGGCGCACGGCACCGGCGAACTCGTGGCCGAGCATGCCGACAAGCCCTTCACGGTGGTCGGCATCCTCGCGCGCACCGGTACACCGGTCGACCGCACGGTGCACATCGGCCTGCAGGCGATGGAGGCGATCCACCTCGACTGGCGCGGCGGCGCGCCGATGCCGGGCCTGCGCGTGCCGGTGGCCAAGCTGGGCGAGATGGACCTCACGCCGAAGAACGTGACGGCCGCGCTGGTCGGCCTGAAGAACCGCGCGGCGGTGTTCGGCGTGCAGCGCTGGGTGTCGACCTACGGCGGCGAGCCGCTGATGGCGGTGCTGCCCGGCGTCGCGCTCGACGAGTTGTGGGACGTGATCGGCGTCGGCGAGAACGCGCTGCTGCTGATGTCGGCCCTGGTCGCGCTGGTGAGCCTGTCTGGCCTGGTGGCGGTGGTGCTCGCCGGGCTCGACCAGCGCCGCCGCGAGCTCGCCGTGCTGCGCGCCGCCGGCGCCATGCTGCGCCATGTGCTGGCACTGCTCGCCCTCGAGGGCGCGCTCGTCACGCTGGCCGGCGTGGTGCTCGGTGCCAGCGCCACGGCCGTGGGCATCGCGCTGCTGTCGCCCTGGCTGCAGGCACACTTCGGGCTGGCGCTCTCGGCCCCCACTGCGAACGAAGGCCTGCTGGTGGCTGCGCTGCTGCTGGCCGGCTGGGCCGCCAGCCTGCTGCCCGCCCTGCGCGCCTACCGCCTCTCGCTGGCCGATGGGCTCTCGCCGCGCCTGTGAGGCGTTGCACCATCCTGCAAGGAACGACCATGAACCAACTTCGCCGTCGCCACGTCCTGCTCGCCGCCATCGGCAGCGCCATGCTCGGAAACGCGATCGCTGTCGAGCCAGGCGCCGCACGCGAGATCAGCTGGGACGACTTGGTGCCCAAGGACTGGGACCCGATGAAGGAGATCGGCGCCACCGACCCCGGCCAACTGAAGGACGGCGACCCGCGCGCTGCCGCGCTGATGAAGAAGATGCAGGCCGCCTTCGACAACGCGCCGGCCAACCCCGCCATGGACGGGGCGCAGGTGAAGATCCCCGGCTACATCGTGCCGCTGGAGCAGAAGAAGGCCGGCGAGATCACCGAGTTCCTCCTGGTGCCCTACTTCGGCGCCTGCATCCACACGCCGCCGCCGCCGGCCAACCAGATCCTGCACGTGCACCCGGCGAAGGCCGCGAAGTTCCGTTCGATGGATGCGGTGTGGGTGGTCGGCACGCTCAAAACGGCGCGCAGCAACTCGGGCATGGGCGTGGCCGGCTACCGCATGGAGGCGCAGAGCGTGACGGCGTACACGGCGCCGGCGTCGGCGAAGTAGCGGCGCAGCTCACGGCCGCACGCGCTCGGGCCGCACGCCGATGCCCACCGCGTACGCCGGCAGGGCCTGCAGCCACGGCAGCCGCTGCATCCACCGCAGCGGCCACGGCACGCCGAACGGTGCCGCATCGGCGCCATCGCGCTGCAGCACCGGCGCCAGCAAGCGGTTCTGAATGGCCACCTGCACCGCCTGCGTGACCCGCGCCGGAAACAGCCGGCGCTGCTGCACGCGGGCGAGCAACGGCGTGAGGGCGTCGGCATCGACCGAGCGGTTTGCCAAGGCATCGCGCAGCAGGTTGGCCGTCGCCACGGCGTCTTGCACGGCGAGGTTGATGCCCACGCCGCCGATCGGCGACATCGCGTGCGCCGCGTCGCCGATGCACAGCAGGCCCGGCTTCCACCACCGGTCGAGCCGGTCGACCGCCACGCTCAGCAGCTTCACGTCGTCCCAGCCGGTGATGTGGTTCACACGCCCGGCCAGCGAAGGCGCCGCGCGTGCCACCACGGCGCGGAAGGCCTCGATGCCGCGCGACTGGATGGCGGTGATGCCGCCCTTGGGAATCACGTAGGCACACTGCCAGTAACTGCCGCGGTCGATGGTCGCCATGAAGTAGCCGGCGCCAATATAGCCACCGGTCTGGTTCTCGTCACCGGGCGATTTGGGCAGGCGCATCCACAGCACGTCGATCGGCGCGCCGATCTCGCGGACCGGCAGCCCGGCCGCCGCGCGCAAGGTAGAGCGTCGGCCATCGGCGGCGATCACCAGGTCTGCGGCCAGCAGGTGTTCGGCGCTCTGTGCATCGCGAAAGCGCACGCCGTCGACGCGACCCCGCACGTCTTCGGTCAGGCCCACGGCTTCGGCATCGAGCCACAGCCGGAAGTTGGCGTGGCGTTCGGCCTCGTCTCGCAGGAAATCCAGGAACTCCCATTGCGGCATCAGCGCGATGAAGCCATGCGCCGCCGAGAGCCGCGAGAAGTCGGCCACCGTCACGGGTTGGCCCGAGATGGTGGCCCGCAAGGTGCGGACTTCGTCATGCGGCCGGGCCAGAAAGGACGCCCGCAGGCCGAGGTCGGCCATCACGTCGAGCGTCGACGGATGCACCGTGTCGCCGCGGAAATCGCGCAGGAAGTCGCCGTGTTTCTCCAGCACCACCACATCGACGCCGGCGCGCGCCAGCAACAGGCCGAGCATCATGCCGGCAGGACCGCCCCCGGCGATGCAGCAACGGCAACGAGCGGGCACGGTCATGGCGCGGCGTGCCCGACCTCCGGCCTGCGCCGGCCCATCGTCACGACAACGGCGGACTCAATCCGGCGCCTGGAACACGCGGTCGTGCTCTTCGTCGGCGGGCACATTGTCGGCGTCGAGTTCGCTCGCGTCGGTGAGGTCGATGCCGGTCTCTTCGGCCAGCACGTCCGGGCCTTCGCTCCCGGCGTCATCGGACTCGGCCGAATCGAAGCCGTCAGCGCTCTCCTCGTCGTCGACGTCTTCCGCGTCGACGATCGGCGGCTGGGCATGGAGACGCGGAGGTTGGGCTGCATTCATGGTCGGATCCCGTGCAAGAAGTCGGTGGACACGATGCTGCGCCTCAATGGCCGACGACGCAACAGCCAAGAGGCCGCCACGATGTCGGAAGGGGCCTTCGCCGCGGACTTGCGCCGGAGCCCCGATCAGTGCTTGTGGTCGTGCGCTTCCTCGTTGTGCGCCGCGTCATGCGCGCCATGGTCGTGCTCGCCATGCGCGAGCCGGCTCACGCCCGAGACCAGCGCAATGCCGGCGACCAGCCAGGCGATCTGCGCGAAGGTCTGCCGCGCCGGCAGCTGCTTCTGCAGCTGCGGAATCAGGTCGGCCAGCGCCACGTAGACGAAGCTGCTGCTCGCCAGCACCAGGAAGTACGGCAGCCAGCCGTGCAGCTGGTCGACCAGCCACCAGCCCACCAGCCCACCCAGCGCGGTCATGGTGCCGGCCAGCGACACCTTGACCAGCGCCACCTTCGAGGTCGCCGAGGTCTGGCGCAGCACCACCAGGTCGCCGATGTGGTGCGGCACCTCGTGCGCCAGCACCGCCAGCGCAGCCACCAGCCCGAGGCGGAGGTCGGCGATGAAGGCCGAAGCGATCAGGATGCCGTCGCCGAAGCAGTGCACGCTGTCGCCGGTGAGCACCGCCCAGCCACCGGTGCGCGGGGCGTGGGCATGGCCGTGCGCGTGACCATGGTCGTGCGCATGGCCATGGCTGTGTGGATCGGCATGCTCGTGCCCGTGGTGCCACAGCTCGGCCTTGTCGAGCAGGAAGAAGAAGACGACGCCGAACAGCAGCGTGCCGAACAGCCAGGCCGGCTCGATGCCGCTCTCGAAGGCTTCGGGCAGCAGGTGCATGAAGGCCGTGGCCAACAGCGCGCCGGCCGCCAGGCTCAGCAGGTGCTGCGCATTGACGCCACCGGTGCTGCGCACGCCCACGCGCATCAAGAGGGCCGCGACCCACACGCTTCCGATGCCGGCGACCAGCGTGGCCGCAAGGATGATCAACAGGTTCATAGATGCTTCTTCGAATGCCCCAACGAAAACCGCCCCGAAGGGCGGCTGTTCGTCGTGCACGAGGCGGGTGCCACTTCGCCCGAAGGCTAGGCGACGCCATGCGTCTTGAACCAGGCCTGGGCCCGGCGCCAACCGTCGTCGGCCGCCTCTTTGAGGTAGCTCGGCCGGTAGTCGGCATGGAACGCATGACCCGCGTCGGGGTACACGACAAATTGCGATGCCTTGGCTGCGTCCGATCCGCTGGCCAGGGCGGATTTCATCTTATCAACCGTGTCAAGAGGGATGCCCTGGTCCTTGCCGCCATAGAGGCCGAGCACCGGCGCCTTCAGCTGCGTGGCGACATCGACCGGGTGCTTGGGCGTCAGTTCGCTGGGCTGGCCGACCAGCCGGCCGTACCAGGCGACGCCGGCCTTGACCTTGCCGGTGGCGGCATAGAGCCACACGACGCGGCCACCCCAGCAGAAGCCGGTGATGCCGGCCTTGGAGACGTCCCCGCCGTTGGCCGCCGCGTACTGCAGCGCGCCGTCGAGGTCGGCCATGACCTGCGCGTCGGGCACCTTCGACACCACCTCGCTCATCAGCTTCGGGATCTCGGTGTACTTGCTGGCATCGCCCTGGCGGGCGTATAGGTCGGGCGCGATGGCCAGGTAGCCCAGCTTGGCGAAGCGGCGGCAGACGTCGGCGATGTACTCGTGCACGCCGAAGATTTCCTGGACGACCAGCACCACCGGCAGGCCGGTCTTGCCCGAGGGTGCCGCCGCATAGGCCGGCACCTGGAAGCCGTTGACGGTGTACTTGATCGGACCGGCCTGCAGGCCGTCGGTTGACGTCGAGATCGCGGTCTGCGCGGCGATCGGCAGCGCCGCCGCGGCATAGCCGGCGCCCAGGGCCGCCTTCAGCGCGGTGCGGCGCGTGGCACCCTGCGAGGTGCTCTCGCCGGGGCGCAGCGAATCGAAGTCGGCGTGCAGGTCGGGGCGGGAATCGTCGAAAGAAGGCATGGACACTCCTGTGAAATCGGCCAGGGGGTTGCAAAAAAGATGCGCGCCCGAACGGGCGCACGCCGCAATCTAGGCGATTGCGGTGAAACCCGATGTGCCGTGAGGAGATGACCCCGCGTAGGCGCGGTTCGCCAGTGCGCGGGCCAGCACCTGCGCCGGGTCGACCAGCTTCAGGCCTTTCGCCGCGGCGCTGCCCTGCAGGCCCAGCGGCACTTCGGTGCAGCCCATGACGATGGCGACATCGCCATGGCGCCGCGACAGCGCCAGCGCGACCTCGGAAAAACAGGCCTCGGCCAGGCCCAGGTCGCCGGCCTTCACGCCGTCGTAGATGCCGCGCATCACCAGCGCGCGTTCGGCAGGCAGCGGCAGGTGGCATTCGAGTCCGGCATCGGCCAGCGCCTGTTCGTAGAGGCGCACGCGGTAGGTGCCTTCGGTGGCCATCAGCGCCACCCGCGTCTCGCCTTGCGCCGCCAGGTGCGCCGCGACCTCGCGCGCCACGTGCAGCACCTCGATCTGCGGAAAGCGCTGCTGCAGCGTGGCGTGCCACGCATGCGCCGTGTTGCAGGCGATGGCGACGGCGCGGCTGCCCAGCGCGGCCAACCGGCCCAGCGCCTGCAGCATCGGCTCGAGCGGCTGGTGCGCGCCCTCCCCCGAACGCTCGAGCGCGCCGGTGCGATCGGGCACCGGCACCTGCGCGAGCCAGTGCTCGGGAAAGGCCTGGTCGCGCACCGGTTCGCCCGCGGCGCGCATGTGCTGCGCGCACGCGTCGACGAAGAGCCGCACGAAGTCGGCGCCCGCCGCCGGGCCCATGCCACCCAGAATGCCCACCACCTGCGTCATGTGTGCTCTCAGGTCGCCGGCTTGTCCGACGGGGTCTTGATGTTGTCCTTGAGCTCCTGGCTCATCGGCAGGCCGATTGGCAGGCCCTTCGGCGGGATCGGGCCGAGGAACCACTTGTTGTAGAGCTTCTCGAACTCGCCCGACTTCATCATGCCGGTGATCACACCGTCGACCAGCGCCTTGAACTGCGGGTCGTCCTTGGGCAGCATGCAGGCATAGGGCTCGACCTGCAGCGCGTCGCCCACCACTTCGAGGTCGGCCGGGGCCTTCGAATTGGAACGCAGGCCGTACAGCAGGATGTCGTCCATCGCGAAAGCCGCGGCGCGGTCGCTCTCGACCAGCAGCAGCGCATCGGCATGGTCCTTGGCCGAGAGGATGTCGATGTCGAGCTTCTTCTCCTCGTTGTACTTGCGCACGACCAGCATGTTGGTCGTGCCGGTGGTGATGGCCACCTGCTTGCCCTTGAGGTCGGCGTAGTTCTTGATGCCCGAGGCCTTCTTCACCAAGAGGCGCGTGCCGGTGTAGAAGTGGTTGATGGCAAAGGCCACGTCCTTGGCGCGCGCGGTGTTGTTGGTGGTCGAACCGCATTCCACATCGATGGTGCCGTTCGACAGCAGCGGGATGCGGTTCTGCGAGGTGACGGCCATCCACGCCACCTCGAGGTTCGGCTTGTTCAGCTTCTTCTTCACCTCCGCCACGATGGCGTTCGACAGCTCGACCGAGAAGCCGATCGGCTTGCTGGGACCCTCGAGGTAGCTGAAGGGCACGGACGATTCGCGGTACGCCATCGTGATCTTGTTCGACGCGGCGACCTTGGCCAGCGTGTCGGCGGCCTGGGCGCCGGTGGCGGTCAGCAGCACGGCGGCCATCAGTACGGAGAGTTTCATGCGAGCCCTTTCGGCGAGAGAAGTGACAGGGGAATGACGGAACGAGCAGTGTAAAAACTTGTTCGCCAAACGCCACCATTCCTTTTGTGCCGAGGGTCATGTTCAAAAGTTATGCTTGGCCCGACCCATGCCCTGCGGCTATGGGCCACTGCGGTTTCGGCATTTCCCGGTGGATGGCGGGCGATCTAAAGTCGTTGCATCGCAGCATCGACAGAAAGCGTTTCATGCACGTGTGTGTGCTCGGGGCGGGCATCGTGGGCCTGGCGACAGCCTGGCACCTTCAACGGGAAGGCCACCAGGTGACGGTGGTCGACAAGGCCACGCCCGGCGCCGGCGCGAGCGGCGGCAACGGCGCCCAGCTGAGCTACTCGTACGTCCAGCCGCTGGCCGACCCGAGCATCTGGTCGCAGTTGCCCAAGCTGCTGCTGGCCGCCGACTCGCCGCTCAAGCTGCGCCCGCAGCTCGACCCCCTGCAGTGGCGCTGGGGCATCGAATTTCTCGCGGCCTGCAATCCGCACACCTCGCGCGAGAGCACGGCCGCACTGCTCGCGCTCGCGGCGTCGAGCCGGCTCGGGTTCGAAGCGATGCGCGCCGACATCGCGCCCGACTGCGACTTCTCGGCCACCGGCAAGCTGGTGCTCTACCAGAACGCCGAGGGCGTCGAGGCCGCGCACCGGCAGGTCGACCTGCAGCGCACGATGGGCAGCGTCCAGCAGGTGGTGAGCGCCGACGAATGCATCGCCCTCGAACCGGCACTGGCCGGCTACCGCGAACGCATCGCCGGCGCGGTGCACACGCCCAGCGAATGCGCGGCGGATTGCCTCAAGGTCTGCCGCGAGCTGGAGCGGGCGCTGCGCACGCGCGGCGTGCGCTTCGTGCTCGGCACCGAGGTGCGCGGCTTCGACGAACGTCAGGGCCGCGTGGCGGCGCTGCGTACCGACGGCGAGCCGGTGGAAGCCGACGCCTTCGTCGTCGCGCTGGGCACCGCGTCGCACGCCATCGGGCGCAAGCTGGGAACCTCGGTGCCGGTCTACCCGCTCAAGGGCTACAGCATCACGCTCGACGTCGACGAGGCGCCGGGCGCCGCGCCGCGCGTGAGCGTGACCGACAGCGCGCGCAAGGTGGTGTTCGCGCGCATTGGCGCACGCCTGCGCGTCGCCGGCATGGCCGAGCTGGTCGGCCATGACGCGGGCATTCCGCCGGGCCGCATCGAGACGCTGGTCGACGCCACGCGCGCGGTCTTCCCGCAGCTCGAGCGCTACGACGAACTGCACCCCTGGACCGGCATGCGCCCGGCCACGCCCACCGGGCTGCCGATCATCGGCCACCGGCCCGGCACCGCGCGCAACGTGCTCTTCAACACCGGCCACGGCGCCCTCGGCTTCACCCTGGCCTTCGGGTCGGCCGCACGCGTCGGCGATGCGGTCAACGCGCTCGCGGCCTGAGAAGCTGAGCCCTCAGCGCGGCGACTTCGAGGCCGGCGTGAAGTCGGCCGAGCGCGCGACCACGTCCCTGATCTCCTGCATGAGCGCCCGCGCACCGGGCGACGGATAGGCACCCAGCCGCTGCGTCAGCCCGATGCGACGGTGCGTGCGGTCCAGCGGGAAGTCCAGCACCACCAGGCTGCCGTCGCGGATCTCGTAGCGCAGCTGGTGGGCCGAGATCGCGGTGAGCATGTCGCTCTCGAGCAGCAAGCCGCGCAGCACCGCGAGGTCGCCAGTTTCCACCGCAGGGACCGGCGGCACCTCGTTCGCTTCGGAGAAGAAGCGCTCGAGCATCTCGCGCGACGGCGATCCCTGGCGCGACAACGCCCAGGTCGCCTCGCGCAGACGGTCGAAGTCGATGGCCTGCGCGTGCGCCAGCGGATGCCCGGCGCGGGCGATGACGGAGATGCGATCCTCGAAGAGCGCCTGCTGCTCCAGATTGACGGCTTCGTCCTCGCCACGCAGCGCGCCCAGGATGAAATCGATGTCGCCGCTGCGCAGGGAGGCGGCCAGCGCGTCGTACGGGCTCTCGACCGTGGCGACATGCAACTGGGGGTGCCGCGCGAGCAGCGACGCAATGGCCATCGGCAGGATCTGCGTGCGGCCCAGCGGCAGCGCACCGACATGCACGCTGCCCTGCAAGGTGCCTTCGCTGGCCGCGATGTCCGGCACGATGTGCCGCAGCTCGGACAGCACGCGCTTGAAGTAGAAGGCCACGATGCCGCCCGCCACCGTGGGGACCAGCCCACTCGCCTTACGTTCGAAGAGCGCCACGCCCAGGCCGTGCTCCAGGTCCTTCAATGCCACGCTGATGGCCGGTTGCGTGATGCCGAAGTCGCGTGCCACCGACGGCATGTTCCGCTTTTCCGACAGGCTCGCGATGACGGCCAGGCGACGCCCGTTCAGGATGGCGGTGAACAGCGAATGCGGATCCACCGTGCTGTCGACGCCGCCGCGCGCCACCAGGTGCGTGCGCGCTTCTTCGAACTCGCGCTCGATGCGCCGCGCCCGCACCAGCACCAGTTCGCCGTAGGCGTTGAGCGCGACGCCGCGCGAGCTGCGGTCGAACAACGGCCGGCCCAGGGCCCCCTCCAGCTGCAGCACCGAACGGGTGACGGCGGAGGGCACGCGGAATAGGCCGTCGGCGGCGCGTGCAATGCTGCCGGCGGCCGCGACGGCCGAGAAGGCATGCAGGTGGCGCAGGTTGATACCCAGCGCCGCGCTGTCCCAGCGGTCGATAACTTTGTGTCGCACAACAGGTTCTTTCACAAGGCGCACTCTCCTCCCGAAGGAACCTCCACCGGCTCCCGGGTAAACCCTAGTCAATAAACAGAACTGATGTCATGACCAAGTGAAGTCACGCCGCGCAGACGGCTCGGCGCACACACTGGGACGGTCATTCCACGGACTGCCCATGATCATCGACTGCCACGGCCACTTCACCACCGCGCCCAAGGCCCTGGAAGCCTGGCGCCAGCAGCAGATCGCCGCCCTCGGCGACCCTTCGTCGATGCCGCGCGCATCGTCGCTGAAGATCAGCGACGACGCGCTGCGCGAAGCCATCGAGAGCAACCAGCTGCGCCTCATGAAGGAGCGCGGCACCGACCTCACCATCTTCAGCCCGCGCGCCAGCTTCATGGCCCACCACATCGGCGACTTCGAGGTGTCGTCGACCTGGGCCGCCCTCTGCAACGAGCTGTGCTTCCGCGTGAGCGAGCTGTTCCCCGAGCACTTCATCGGCGCGGCGATGCTGCCGCAGTCGCCAGGCGTCGACCCGCGCACCTGCATTCCGGAACTGGAGCGCTGCGTGAGGGACTACGGCTTCGTCGGCATCAACCTCAACCCCGACCCGTCGGGCGGCCACTGGACCTCGCCGCCCCTGTCGGACCGCCACTGGTACCCGCTCTACGAGAAGATGGTGGAGCACGACATCCCGGCCATGGTGCATGTCAGCACCAGCTGCAACGCCTGCTTCCACACCACCGGCGCGCACTACTTGAACGCGGACACCACCGCCTTCATGCAGTGCCTCACCTCGGACCTGTTCACGGATTTCCCGACGCTGCGCTTGGTCATTCCGCACGGCGGCGGCGCAGTGCCCTACCACTGGGGGCGCTTCCGCGGGCTGGCGCAGGAGATGAAGAAACCGCTGCTGAAGGACCACCTGCTCAACAACATCTTCTTCGACACCTGCGTGTACCACCAGCCCGGCATCGACCTGCTGACGCGCGTGATCCCGGTCGACAACGTGCTGTTCGCCAGCGAGATGATCGGCGCCGTGCGCGGCGTCGACCCCGAGACCGGCTTCAACTACGACGACACGCGCCGCTACATCGACGCCGCGCCGATGCTCGACGACGCCCAGCGCCGCCAGATCTTCGAGGGCAACGCGCGCCGCGTGTACCCGCGCCTGGACCGCGCGCTCACCCAACGAGGACGCTGACCATGACCCACCCCCTGCAGGAACTCGGCGTCGTGCATCGGCGCATCCAGCGCGCCGATGCCGCCGCCGTCGAGAAGCTGTCGCGCTTCGGCGTCTCCACCGTGCACGAGGCGCTCGGCCGCCTCGGGCTGATGGCGCCGCGCATCCGTCCCATCTACCCCGACGCGCGCTTGTGCGGCCCCGCCATCACCGTGCTGCTGCAGCCGGGCGACAACTGGATGCTGCATGTGGCGGCCGAGCAGATCCAGCCGGGTGACGTGGTGGTCGCAGCCTGCACCGCCGACAGCACCGACGGCTTCTTCGGCGACCTGCTGGCGACCTCGTTCATGGCGCGCGGCTGCAAGGGCCTGGTCATCGACGGCGGCGTGCGCGACGTGCGCGACCTCACGCAGATGGGCTTTCCCGTCTTCAGCCGTGCCATCCATTCGAAGGGCTGCATCAAGTCGACGCTCGGCTCGGTGAACGTGCCGGTGGTATGTGCCGGCGCATTGGTCCAGCCGGGCGACGTCGTGGTGGCCGACATCGACGGCGTGGTCGTCGTGCCGGCCGCGCTCGCGTCGCGCGTGGCGGACGCCGCCGAAGCGCGCGAGGCCAACGAAACCGGCAAGCGTGCGCGCTTCGCCGCCGGCGAGCTCGGCCTCGACATGTACGCGATGCGCGAGCCGCTGGCCAAGGCCGGCCTGCGCTACGTCGACTGACAACGCACCGTCACCGCCTCCTTTCGTTTTCACTTCCCTGGACACCGACCGCATGAACACCGTCTCTCGCCGCCTTCTCCTCTCGCTCGCCAGCGCGATGGCCCTGGGCCCCTTCGCCTCGGCCGGCGCCGCCGACGCCTACCCGTCCAAGCCGCTGAAGATCGTCGTGGGCTACAGCGCCGGCGGTGCGGTCGATGCGATCGCCCGTTCGGTGGGGCAGCGCCTGTCGACGCTGCTCGGCCAGCCGGTCGTCGTCGAGAACAAGCCGGGCGCCGGCACCAACATCGCGGTCAAATCGGTGATCGCCAGCCCGGCCGACGGCTACACGCTGCTGATGGCAGCGAACGCGCTGGCGGTGAACCCCTCGCTGTTCCAGCCGGCGCCGTACGACATCGACCGCGAGCTCACGCCGATCGCCTCGGTTGGTCGGGTCCCGGTGGTCTTCGCGGTGCGCGCCGAGTCGGCCCTCAAGACGCTGCCCGACCTGGTGGCTGCGGCCAAGGCCAAGCCGAGCGGTGTGACGGTCGCCACGCCCGGCAATGGCGCAACGCCGCACCTGGCGATGGAGCTGTTCCAGCACACGGCCGGCCTGTCGCTCAAGCACGTGCCGTACAAGGGCGGTGCCCAGGCCATCACCGACGTGCTCGGCGGGCATGTCGACGTGGTCGCGGTCAATGCGCTGGAAGTGCTGCCGCTCGCCAAGTCGGGCAAGCTGCGGGTGCTGGCGGTGATGAGCGCCGACCGCTCCGCGGTGCTGCCGGGCGTGCCGACGGTCGCGGAGTCGGGCTACCCCGGCTTCGAGGCCAGCGTCTGGTACGGCATCGTCGGCCCGGCCGGCCTGCCCAAGCCGGTGATCGCGCAGTTGCACGACGCCGTGCAGAAGGCCATCGAATCGCCCGAGGTGCGCGACCAGCTGGCGGCGGCCGGCGGCGTGCCGCTGCCCGGCCCGACGGCGCAGTTCGAGAAGCTTATCAAGACCGACGTGGCGCGCTACGGCAAGCTGATCCGCGACGCCAACATCAAGCCCGACTGAACGCACCACGACTCGCGTACGGCCACATCGTTTCCTTCTGGGGACCCACCATGTGCACGGTGATTCACGGCATCTCGTCGATGGCGACGCGCGGGCTGCTGGCCGAGCTGGCGTCGCTGTACGCGACGCGCAGCGGGATGGCTGTGTCCTTCGAATCGGCCGGCGGTGTCGATGCGGCGCGGCGCGTGCACGACGGGGAAGCCTTCGACCTGGTGGTGCTCGCGTCGGAGGCCATCGACCGGCTCGCGGCCACCGGCGTCGTCGATGGTTCAAGCAAGGTCGACATCGCCAGTTCCTGTGTCGGGGTGGCCGTGCGCGCGGGTGCGCCGCGGCCGGACATCGCCAGCGAAGACGCGCTGCGCCGGGCGGTGGGCCAGGCCAGCCGCATCGCCTTCTCGACCGGCCCCAGCGGCGTGGCGTTGAAGGCGCTGTTCGCGCGATGGGGCATCGCCGACGAGATCGCCCCTCGGCTGGTGCAGGCGCCGCCCGGCATGCCCGTCGGCGCGCTGCTGGCGCGCGGCGACGCCGAGCTGGGCTTCCAGCAGATGAGCGAGCTGCTCGGCGTCGACGGCATCGTGCTGCTCGGGCCGCTGCCGGCGCCGGTGCAGATCACGACCCTGTTCTCCGCTGCGCCTGTGCACGGTTCGACTTGCCGCATCGGGGTGAACGACTTTCTCCGCTTCATGGCGTCGACCGCAGGCGACGAGACGCGGCAGCGACACGGCCTGCGGGCGCCCCCCGGTTCATCCGCCCGCTGACGGGCGAAGCGGTCGACTCAGTGCGCGTGGCCGGCCGGCGCGGCCGTGCCCTCCGGCGCACCGACAGGCACCTGCACGTCGCGCGTGCTCGCCACGCCCTTCGCGTCCTCGAAACGCAGCGTCATCGGCACGGTCGCGCCCTTGGCCAGGGGCTGCTTCAGGTCCATCATCATCACGTGGTAGCCGCTGGGCTTGAGCTCGACCGTCTGGCGCGCCGGGAGCGGCAGGCCGCCCTTCACCTCGCGCATGCGCATGGTGTCGCCTTCCATCTTCATCTCGTGGACCTCGGCGATGCCCGCGGCCGGCGTCGACACGCCCACCAGCCGCGCGCCCGAGGGCGCGCTGAGCTTCATGAAGGCACCGGTGCCGCTCTGCCCCGGCACCGTGGGGCGCACCCAGGCATCGCGCACGTCGACCGCGGCGACGCCGGGCGCGAGCACGTCGAGCCGCGCCGCGGGGAAGGCCGGCTTGTCGGCACCGGCGCCGGGCAGCTGCGCCCAATCGGCGCTGCCCTTGTCGCAGGTCTGCAGTACCTTGAAGTACAGCGGGCCGGGCTGGTCGGTGAGCTTGCCGCGCACGATGAACTCGGCGCGCTCGGCGCCCGGCAGCGCGGTCGCGGGCGACTCGGCCTTCCACGCCACTTCGCGCGGGTTGCTGGCCAGCGTCCAGCCCTTGCGCGCCTGCGCCTCGCTCAGGCGGAAGCCCTCCGGCAGCTGCACCGTGATGCCGGTGGTGGCCTGTGCGTCCTTGCAGGCATGGCCGACGCGGAAGGCCGCCTCGTAGTCGCTGCCGGCCGTGGCACCGCCGGGCGGCAGGGTGACGTGGGCGACGGCGGCGGTGCTGGCGAACAGCGCGACGAGCGCGAGGCGCGAGAGGTGGGGCGTACGGTGCGTCATGGGGGTTCCTTGGAGGTGATCGGGGTTCAAAGGTCGAAGCGCAGTTCGGCCGTGTAGGTGCGCTGCGGGTAGGGGTGGAAGTTCCAGTACTGCGCGTTGTTGGCGTTGTCGATGCCGAAGGCGGCCGACCACTGCTTGTCGATCTGGTAGCGCACGCGCAGGTCGACGGTGAAGTACTTGCTGGCGCCGAAGTAGGCGTCGCCGTTCACGTCGCTGTTGTCGAGGTTGGCGTATTGCCGCCCGCTGTAGCGCGCCGCCACGGTGAAGGCCCATTGCGCATCGGGCTTGTAGGTGGCGTAGACGGTGGAGCGCCAGCGCGGCACGCGCGGCTGCCACTTGCCGACGCTCGCCGGGAAGGCGGTGTTGGCCACGGTCTTGGAGTCGGCGTAGGTCAGGCTGCCGCCCAGGTCGAGGCCACGCAGCCCCAGGTCCTGCACGACGTTCTGGCCGGTGTAGGCCAATTCAATGCCGTTGGTGCGCACCTTGTCGACGTTCTGCACGCGCGACACGGTGGCGTTCGGGATGAGCTGGCTGAAGAGCGCGTCCTTCGTCGTCTCGTGGAACAGCGTGGCGCGGGCCAAGCCGTTGCCCAGGTCCTGCTCCAGCGAGAGTTCGCCGGTCCACGACTTCTCCGGCTTCAGGGTCGGATCGTTGATGAAGGACAGCGCACCGCCCGAGGTCGCGCCGTACAGCTCGCCGACCGTCGGGTAGCGCACCGATCGGCCGACCGAGCCCTTGAGCACCGTGGCGCTGGCGAGCTGGTACGCCAGCGCGGCCTTCGGCGAAACATCGGACTCGCTGCGGTCGGCATAGCGCAGCGAGCTGGTCGCCGTCGAGGTGGTGCCGTCGCTGGCGCGCCAGTCCTCGTAGCGCAAGCCGAGCACCGCCTTCCATTTCGGCGCGAAGGACCACGCATCCTGCAGCCACAGGTTGGCGGTCTCGGTGCGGCCGCCGACATCGCTCACCAGCGTCGAGGGTGCGCCGTCGAGCCAGGTGCCGGCGACGTTGGTCTTGCGGATGGCCAGCTTGTACGCGTCACGGCCGATGCCGAAGTCGACGATGTGCGCGCCACCCACGCCCTGCGGGCGCCAGGTGCCCTTGGCGGCGAGCGTGTTCCAGCCGGTGCCGTCCTGGTCCTGCAGCGTGCCGGCGCCGCCGGTCGCGGCCTGCGGCAGCGCGGTGGTGGCTGCGCGTTGCTGGTCCTTGGCGTAGTCGTAGAGGCTCGCGGCCACCTCCCAGTCCCACTCGCCCTGCGTGCGGCTCTTGACCGACAGGCCGTGCATGACATGCGTCTGCGCGTCGTTGGTCAGCGGAAAGGCCGTGGACGCGAGGTTGTAGCTGCGCCCGTCGATGTTGACCGGGCCGCTGTAGACCGGTGCGCCGGCCGCGTTCTTCAGGTAGCTCTCCGAGCGCCCTTCCGAGGTGTTCTGCCACACGCCGAGCGTGTAGGTCGCACGCACGGTCGGCGTGAGGTCGTAGGCCAGCTTGAGCTTCGCGTGGTCCTGCACCGTGTGGTACTGCGTGCCGGTGCCGAGGATGTACCAGGGCGTGTTGGTGGTGTTCAGGCCGCGCACCGCGCCCGTCACCGGCACGCCGGCCGAGCCGGGCGTGCCCGAGGCGACGGTGGCCGTCGCGAAGGTCAGCGGCTGGCCGCGGCTGTCGGTGCGGTTCAGGTCGATCCACCACGACCAGTCGCCGCTCTTGCTGCCCAGCGACGCGCTGGTCTGCCAGCTGTTGAACGTGCGGTTCGTGCTGTACAGGTCGTTGGGCTGCGACGAATAACCCGCCTTCACATGGGCTTCCAGCTGCGTCGGCGTGCGCGTGACGAAGTCGACCACCGCGCCGGCCGAGTTGCCCGGGTAGGCCGCGGAGAACGGCCCGTACATCACGTCGACCCGCTCGATCTCCTCGGGCGTGACCAGGCCCCAGCGCGGCGCGAAGTTGCTGCCGTTGGCGATGCCGTTGCCCAGGTAGTTCGACAGCAGGATGCCGTCGGCATACACCGCCGAGCGCGCGCTGTTGCCCGTGCCCGAGGCGCGCGTCGACAGGATCGCGTGGTTGTAGTCGCCGATGTAGCGCTTGCGCACCAGCAGGCTGGGCAGGTACTTCAGCGCGTCCTCGCTGTCGGTGGCGTTGATGCGCGTCTCGATCTCCTCGCGCGTCACGCCTTCGATGGTGGTCGGGATCTGTGTCGGCAGCGACGTGGGTTGTCCACCCGTGACGGTAACCACGCCGAGCGAGCGGCTGCGCGCGGGCGCGGCGTCGGCGTCGGTCGCCGGTTCTGTGGATGCGGACGGCTGCGCCAGGGCCAGCCAGGGGAATGCGGCGCCGAGCGCCAGCGCAAGAACACGTTTCTTCAAGAAGACTCTCCTCGGCACGCGCGGTGCCGCCTCGATGCGAAAGATGCGCGGCAACGCCCGTCGTGCGGGGCTGCGCTACACCGTCGAATGCAGGGTCAGAGGAGAGAAGGCGGCCCGCGCGCCGGCAGCGGCGCGGCGGTCGCGGCGGCGATGCGCGCCGCGGGGATCGACTGCACCGCCCGTGCGAGCGGCAACGGGGTCGGCAGCGTGAAGCCGACGGTGGGCGGCGGCGCGCCGGTCAGCACGCACAGCGGGCAGTCCATGTGGCTGGGGGCCAGCTCCTGCGCGCCGTCATCGGTCTGCACGATCACCTTGATCGCGCCGGCCGCGGAGCACACGAGTTCCATCGCCTGCGGATGCACCACCGGCGCGGCCACGGCCACGCCCAGCGACAACAGGAACCACGCCAGCACGCAGCGGTGCAGGACGGCGAGGTGGCGCAGGGTGGACATGGGGCGCGATTATGACGGCCTGGCGACCAGCAGCATGCTCTTCCAGAGATAAGGGGCCCGGCCGACGCCGCGGAAGCCGTGTGGCTCGAAGCCGTTGTCCTCGAGCAGCCGCGTCAAGGTCGCGCGGCTGAAGAACTTGATGTGGCCGCCGTGCCAGAGCGGGTCATGGTGGTGGTCCCACTTGTTGGCCACCGCCAGCGCGAGGTTCTTGAGGTAGCCGTGGTAGGGCGTGGTGATGACCAGCGACCCGCCGGGCTTGAGCAGCGGCAACGCATACTGCGGCAGCAGCTGGGGCGAGAACAGATGCTCGATCACCTCGGTCGACACCACGGCGTCGAACTGCCCTTCGGCCTCCACCAGCTTCGCGGGGTCGTCCTGCACGCCGAAGTGGTGGAAGTGGATCTGGGGATGATGCGCCCGCGCGATCTGGACGCCATGGATGTCGTATTCGACACCCACGACCGAGAAGCCCTCGGCCTTCAGCGCCGCACACAGGCTGCCGTTGCCGGAGCCCACGTCGAGCACGCGCTGCGCGCCCATGGATTTGAGGCACTCGATCACTTCCGGCACGAGGTAATCGCACGAGTGCGGCCCGACAGGGGTTTTCCATCCGTAGTCGTCGACAAGGTTCTCTGGCATGGGTGCTCCTGGAAGAAGGACCAAAATTGCAGGGCCGCTGCGCGGCGCAGTCGAACGTTCACTATGGCGCATTCCGCGCATCGCACCAACCCCTGCGAAAACCCTGAGCGGGAAGTGGAATGCCTCCGTGGTGACACATCACCAGCGCTGTGCGGGCCCTCCGGCCGCCGGCATCATCTGATCTGCTCGATCGCCTCGCGCATCGCCTGCGTGATCGCGCGCACCGCCACCGAATCGGGCCGCCCCGCCAGCCGCAAGGCGCGCACCGGCACGGGGATGTGCGGCTCCAGCGCCAGCACGTCGACCTTGCTGCGGTCGGCCGAGCCGGCGGTGCAGCCGTCGACCAGCGCCACGCCGAGCCCGTGGTGCGCCATGGCGAGCGCCGCGTGGTAGGTCTGCACGGTGACCACGGCGCGGTGGAAGCCCACGCCCGCCTGGCGGCAGGCCTGGCTCAGGCTGGTGCCCACCGGGTCGCGCCCGTCGAGGCCGACCACCGGCAGATCGACCAGGTCGTGCAGCGCCACCGACCCGTTGCGCACCAGCGCGCGCGGCAGCATGCCCTTGGGCGCGATGCACACCATGCGGCTGTCGGCCAGCGATTCCTGCAGCAGCGACGGGTGCACGGCCGGGCTGAAGGCGAAGCCCACGTCGGCCTGCTGCGACAGCAAGGCCGACATGATCTGCGGCGAGTGCAGCGACTCGACGATGACGGCCACGCCGGGGTGCTTCTCGCGGAAGGCCTTGAGCGCGCGCGGCAGCACCTCGTAGCTGAGCGCCAGCACCGTGAGGATGCGCAGCTCGCCGGCCGCACCCGACGAGCGCAGGTTGGTCGCGAGCCGCTGCACCTCGTCGAGCTGCGCGAACAGCCGCTCGATGTGCGGGTACAGCGTGAGTGCCTCGGTGGTCGGCGTGAGCCGGCCCTTGGTGCGCGCGAAGAGCGAGAAACCCAGCTGCAGCTCCGCATGCTGGAGCGTGCGGCTCACGGCCGGCTGCGTGATGTTGATGAGCCGTGCCGCCGCGCTCACGCTGCCGGTGAGCATGATGGCGTTGAAGACTTCGATGTGGCGCAGGCGCATGGATGGGTTCAGCTCCCCTCGGTCTGGCCGGGTGTGGCAGGCGACGGGCAGCCCCGGCATTCTTCCATGCATGCCGGCATGGCTGCGATCAGCGCATCGACCGCGCAGCGCGTCTTCGCAGGCATGTGATGCGACCGTGGCCACAGCACATGGATGGGCATGGGTGCTGCGCGGTGGTCGGCCAGTACACGCTCCAGCTGCCCGGACTGCACATAGCGCGCCAGCAGCCAGTTCGGCAGCCAGGCCACGCCCGCACCGGCGATGGCCGCGTCGGCCACGGCCTGCAGGTCGTCCAGCCGCGCACGCCATGGCAGTTGCACCGTCTGCAGATGCCCTTGCGGATCGCGCAGCGCCCACCCTTGCGAGCGGCCAGGGCCGCAGTAGTCGATGCCCCGGTGCTGCGCGAGCGCGGCCACATCGGCAGGCCGGCCGAAACGTGCCAGATAGGCCGGCGCCGCCGCCAGCACGATGGTCTGCTCGCCCAGGCGGCGGGCCACCAGCCGATCGCTGTCGGGCAGTTCGCCGATGCGCACGGCGAGGTCGTAGCCGTCCTGCAGCAGGTCCACCGTGCGGTCACTGATGGAGACGTCCACCTGCAGTTGCGGGTAGCGGTCGATCAGGCCCAGCAGCGCCGGCGCTGCATGGTGGTGGCCGAAGGCCAGTGGCACGCTGGCGCGCAATCGGCCGCGGGGCTCGCGCCGGCCGCTTTCGAGCCCGGATTCCGCCGTCTCCAGTTCCGAGCGCGCGCGCAGGCAGTGTTCGTAGTAGGCCTGCCCTTCCTCGGTCAGGCTCTGGCTGCGGGTGGTGCGCTGGAGCAGGCGCACGCCCAGCCGCGCCTCGAGCCGCGCGAGCGCCTTTCCGACCGCCGAGCGCGTGAGGTTCAGCCGCTCGGCGGCGAGCGTGAGGCTGCCGCTTTCCACCACCTGGAGAAAGGTCTGGATGCCATCGAAACGGTCGGTGACCACCTTGGATTGCGCCTTCATTTTCCCGAATCCATCGAACGGATGTCTTCAATAAGGAATCATTTTCCCACCAAGATGGGCGCATGACCTTGCCTCCCCCCCAACCACGCGTGGCCGCCGCCGCGCCCGCCACCACCCGCCGGGATACCGGCGCCCTGGTCGCCCTCTGCCTCGTCGCGCTCATGTTCGGGCTCGAAATCTCCAGCGTGCCGGTGATCCTGCCCGCGCTGGAGCAGCGTCTGCACGCCGACTTCCAGGATGCCCAATGGATCATGAACGCCTACACCCTGGCCTGCACCTCGGTGCTGATGGCCGCCGGCACACTGGCCGACCGGTATGGCCGGCGCCGCGTGCTGGTGGCGAGCTTGTGGCTCTTCGGCGTGGCGTCGCTGGCCTGCGGCTGGGCGTCCAGTGCGCCGATGCTGATCGCAGCGCGCTTCGCGCAGGGAGTGGGTGCCGGCGCCATGATGATCTGCCAGTTCGCCATCCTCTCCCAGCAGTTCCGCGAACCCGCCGCGCGCTCGCGGGCCTTCGCCCTGTGGGGCGTGGTCGCCGGCATCGGACTCGGCTTCGGCCCGCTGGTGGGCGCGGCCATCGTGGCCCTGGCCGACTGGCGCTGGGTCTTCCTGGTGCACGCGCCCCTCGCCCTGCTCACGCTGGGCCTGGTCCGCGCCAGCGTGCAGGAGTCGCGAGACCCCGACGCGCACCGGCTCGACGCAATCGGCATGCTCGCGCTCACCCTCGCGGTGTTCGCACTGGTCTACTTCATCACCCTGGGCACGGTGCAGGGCTTCGCCCACCCGCTCGGCCTGGCCTGGCTGGCGGGCGCGGTGCTGAGCTTCGTGCTCTTCATCGTGGCCGAGCGGCGCAGTGCGCACCCCTTGTTCGATTTCTCGGTCTTTCGCATCCACCGCTTCAACGGCGCGTTGATGGGCTCCATCGGCATGAACTTCAGCTTCTGGCCGTTCATGATCTATCTGCCCATCTACTTCCAGGCGGCGCTGGCGTACGACGTGATGCGTGCCGGCTGGGCCCTGCTGGCCTACACGCTGCCCGCCCTGCTGGTGCCGCCGCTGGCCGAACGGCTGGCCCTGCGCCACGGCGTGGAGCGCGTCATCCCGGCAGGCCTTGGCCTGATGGCGGCAGCCTTCCTGCTCATGGCCTGGGGCAACGCACGCGGCAGTGGTACGGCGGTGATCGTCGCCTGCCTGGCTGCCGGGGTCGGCCTAGGGCTGACGAACTCGCCCGTCACCAACACCACCACCGGCTCGGTGACGGCCGCGCGTGCCGGCATGGCTTCGGGCATCGACTTCAGCGCACGGCTGATCACGCTGGCCGTCAACATCGCGCTGATGGGCTTCGTGCTGGTGAGCGGCATCGCGCGCCACCTGGGCGAATCCGGGCTGCGCATCGAGCCTGCACGGTTGGCGCTCCTGGCGCAGGACGTCGCGGCAGGCCGGCTGAACATCCTGGCGGGAGCGGCCGGCCTGGGACAGGCGGCCCTGCGCCAGGGCTTCGGCGACACGATGCGCTACGCCGGCATCGGCGTCGGGCTGCTGGCGCTGGCGAGCCACGCCTTTTTCAGGCGCAGCCGGCGTGCGCCCGCTGCGGTTGCGCTTCCGCCGCCGGCCTGCGCCGAGTGAAGGCCCGGCAAAGACTCAGTGCGCCTGGTCCCAGTTGGGCCCGACACCGAGCTCGGCCAGCAGCGGCACCTTGAGCTCGGCCACACCGGCCATCAGCTTCGGGATCTCGCTGCGCACCCATTCGACCTCGGTCTCGGGCACCTCGAACACCAGTTCGTCGTGCACCTGCATGATCATCTTGGTGGCGCGCTGCTCCACGTCGAGCACGTCCTGCACCTTGACCATGCTCAGCTTGATCAGGTCGGCCGCCGTGCCCTGCATCGGCGCGTTGATGGCCGCGCGCTCGGCGCCGCCGCGGCGCGGGCCGTTGGGCGAGTTGATCTCGGGCAGGTACAGGCGCCGGCCGAACACGGTCTCGACGTAGCCCTTTTCCTTGGCGCTGGCGCGGGTCTCGTCCATGTAGGCCTTCACGCCCGGGTAGCGCGCGAAGTAGCGGTCGATGTACGACGCAGCGGCCTTGGTCTCGATGCCCAGGTTCTTGGCCAGGCCGAAGCTGCTCATGCCGTAGATCAGGCCGAAGTTGATGACCTTGGCGTAGCGGCGCTGCTCGCTCGACACCTGGTCCACCTCGACGCCGAACACCTCGGCCGCCGTCGCGCGGTGCACGTCGAGCCCTTCGGTGAAGGCCCGCAGCAGCGATTCGTCGCCGCTGATGTGCGCCATGATGCGCAGCTCGATCTGCGAGTAGTCGGCGCTGGCGATCACGCTGCCCGGCGGCGCCACGAAGGCCTCGCGCACCCGCCGGCCTTCGGCGGTGCGGATCGGGATGTTCTGCAGGTTCGGGTCGTTGCTGCTGAGCCGGCCGGTGACGGCCACCGCCTGCGCGTAATGCGTGTGCACGCGCCCGGTCCGCGGGTTGGCCAGCTGGCCCAGCTTGTCGGTGTAGGTGCCCTTGAGCTTCGACAGGCTGCGGTGTTCCAGCAGCTTGGCCGGCAGCGGGAAGTCGTCGGCCAGCTTCTCCAGCACCTCTTCGTCGGTGCTGGGCGCGCCGCTGGGCGTCTTCTTGACGACGGGCAGGCCCAGCTTGGTGAAGAGGATCTCGCCGATCTGCTTGGGGCTGCCCAGGTTGAAGGGCTGGCCGGCGAGTTCGTAGGCCTCCTGCTCCAGCTGCATGATGCGGGTGCCGAGTGCGTGGCTCTGCGCGGCCAGCGTGGGCGCGTCGATCAGCACACCGTTGCGCTCGATGCGGTAGAGCGCCTCGCTGCTGGCCATCTCCAGTTCGTAGACGAAGCGCAGCTTCCCGTCGGCCTCCAGCTGGGGCCACAGCACGCGGTGCACGTCGAGCGTCTGGTCGCTGTCCTCGCAGGAATACTCCGCCGCCTTGTCGATCGCGACCTGGCTGAACGAGATCTGCTTGGCGCCCTTGCCGCAGAGGTCTTCGTAGTCGATGCCGCTGCGGCCCAGGTGGCGCTCGGCCAGGCTGGCCAGGCCGTGCGGCCGGTGCACTTCGAGCACGTAGCTCTGCAGCATGGTGTCGTGGGCGTAGCCCTGCACCTCGATGCCGTGGTTGGCGAGCACGTGCCGGTCGTACTTGACGTGCTGGCCGAGTTTCTTCTTCGCACCGTTCTCCAGCCAGGGCTTGAGGCGCGCGAGCACCTCGTCGCGCGGCAGCTGCTCGGGCGCATCGGGGTAGTTGTGCGCGACCGGGATGTAGGCCGCCTCGCCCGGCGTCACGCTGAAGCTCAGGCCCACGATCTCGGCGCGCATCTCGTCGAGCGAAGTGGTTTCGGTGTCGATCGCCACCAGGTCGGCGGCCTCGATCTTGGCGAGCCAGGCGTCGAACTGCGCCCAGGTCATCACCGTGTCGTAGGCCAGGTTGCTGGCCTTCTCGGCGGCCTCGTCGCCCAGACTGTCGACAGCAGGTTCATCGAACAGGCCGGGGCCGGCATCACTCGCCGCGCTTTTCTTCTTGCGGTTGTTCTCTTCGATGAGTTCCGGCGGCACCGCGTGGGACTCGAGCGTCTTGACCAGGCTCTTGAAGCCATAGGTCTCGTAGAAGCTCTTGAGCGCATCGACCTGCTGCGGGCCGATGGCGATGCCGTCGAGCGCGGGCAGACCCGCGATGTGCTCGGCCAGGTCGCAGTCGGTACGGATGGTCACCAGCCGGCGCCCCTGCGGCAGCCAGTCGAGCGCCTTGCGCAGGTTCTCGCCGGCCTGGCCCTTGATCTCGTCGGCGTGCGCGACCAGTTCGTCGAGCGAGCCGTACTGCAGCAGCCACTTGGCCGCCGTCTTCGGCCCGACCTTCTCGACGCCCGGCACGTTGTCGACCGTGTCGCCCACCAGCGTCTGGTAGTCGACCATCAGCGACGGCGGCACGCCGAACTCGGCCGTGACGCCGGCCACGTCGCGCTTCTTGCCGTTCATCGTGTCGATGATGGTGATGTGCTCGTCGACCAGCTGGCTCATGTCCTTGTCGCCGCTGGACACGATGACTTCGATGCCCTGCAGCGCGGCGGTCTTGGCCAGCGTGCCGATCACGTCGTCGGCCTCCACCAGCGGCACGTGCAGCACCGGCCAGCCGAGCAGCCGCACCACCTCGTGGATCGGTGGGATCTGGCTGCGCAGGTCGTCGGGCATCGGCGAGCGGTTGGCCTTGTAGGCGGGGTACCAGTCGTCGCGGAAGGTCTTGCCGGGCGCGTCGAACACGCAGGCGGCATAGTCGGCGCGCACCTCGCGGCGCAGCGACTGCATCATGTTGATCATCCCGCGGATGGCGCCGGTGGCGGGGCTGCTCGGGTCGCCGGGCACGGCCCGCAGGTCGGGCATGGCGTGGAAGGCGCGGTAAAGGTAGCTCGAACCATCCACGAGCAGCAGCGTTTTCTTGTCGGTCATCGGGCCATTTTGCCCGCCCGGCGCGGCGGCACGGACACCGCGGCGTACGTGCCTGCAGTACACCCTGTCACGCCCCGCGCCGACAGCGGGAATGCAGGCCGGCACCTACAATTGCGTCATGGCCTCCAACCCGCTCTCCTTCTTCCGCCACGCGCTACTGGCTCTCGTCTGCGCCGTGCCCGTCGTCGCCGTCCAGGCCCAGACCGCCGCGCAGCCCGCGCCCGTTCCGCCTGCCGAGGCAAAGGCCGAAGCCCGGGCCGAGGCGCGACGCAACCAGAAGATCGAGAACATCCACGTCGAGGACGGCGGTGCCGCGGTCGACGAGGTGCGCTATGGCGGCCAGACCCAGAGCATCACGGTGCAGCCCAAGGCCAACGTGCCGTCCTACCAGGTGCTGCCCAATGACGGCGGCCGGGAACGGCAGGGCCAGTCGGAAACAGGCAGCGGTGGCAACGGCCAGCGCGTCTGGAACGTGATGAAGTTCTGAGCCGGGCGTGGCGGTCTACACCGACGTCGGGTTCGACGAAGCGGACGCGCTCGTGCAGCGCCTGGGCCTGGGCGCACTGCGCGAATTCGAAGGCATCCAGGGCGGCATCGAGAACACCAACTACTTTGCGACGACCGACCAGGGCGCCTACGTCCTGACGCTGTTCGAGCGCCTGGGCCGCGAGCAGCTGCCGTATTACCTGTGCCTGATGAAGCACCTGGCGGCACGCGGCATTCCAGTGCCGGCGCCGATCGCCGACCCTGCGGTGACGCCGCCCAAGGTCGTGGGGCTGGAACGGCCCGCCGATGCGCCTTGCGAGCTGGTGCACCTCGTGGCCGGCAAGCCGGCCGCCGTGGTGCAGCGGCTGTCGGGCCGCAGCGAGCTGGCGCCCGGCGCGACGCACTGCGCCGAACTGGGTCGGTGGCTCGCACGCATGCACCTGGCGGGCCGCGACTTCGACCGCGTGCAGCCCAACCTGCGCGGTCTGGCGTGGTGGAACGCCACCGCCCCGGTCGTCCTGCCGCACCTCGACGAATCGCAGGCGGCCCTGCTGCGCGGCGAACTGGCCTACCAGAACCACGTCGCCCAGTCTTCCGCCTACGCGGCCTTGCCGCGTGGCCCGGTGCACGCCGACCTGTTCCGCGACAACGCGATGTTCGACACCACCGCCGATGGCGAACAGCCCCGGCTGAGCGGCGTCTTCGACTTCTACTTCGCCGGTACCGACACCTGGCTGTTCGACCTGGCGGTCTGCCTGAACGACTGGGCGGTCGACCTGCCCACCGGTGCCCACGACCCGCTGCGCGCCGACGCCCTGCTGGCCGCCTACATGGGGGTACGCCCGCTGACCGGCGCCGAGCGCGCGCTGCTGCCCGCCATGCTGCGCGCCGCCGCCCTGCGCTTCTGGATCTCGCGCCTGTGGGACTTCCACCTGCCGCGCGAGGCGAGCATGCTGAAGGCGCACGACCCCACCCATTTCGAGCGGGTGCTGCGCGAACGCGCGCGCCAGCCGCTCGCGGCGCCCTCACCGAGCGCCACCGCCCCACTGGCGGCCTGAACGGATCCCGATGAAACTGAATATCGTCCCGGCACGCACCGGTGTGCTGTGGGTTCGCACCGGCCTGCAGACCTTCGCCAAGCGGCCCCTCGCCTTCGTCTCGCTCTTCTTCTTTTTCATGGCGCTGGTATCGATCGCCTCGCAGGTGCCGCTGATGGGCACCGCGATCGCGCTGATGCTGCTGCCGACCATGACGCTCGGCCTGATGGCTGCCACCGCCGAGGCCGCGCGGGCCGGCGCCGGCGCGAAGCCCCCGGCCGCCGCCGTGTTCCTGGCGGCACTGCAGGCCGCGCGCACCGGCTTCCGGCCGATGCTGGTGCTCGGCGTGCTCTACGCCGTGCTCTTCATGCTCGTGATGGGCATCTCCGCGCTGGCCGATGGCGGACAGTTCGCCAAGGTCTACCTGATGGGCGGCACGGTGAGCCGCGAGATGGCCGAAGCCGGCGACTTCCAGGCGGCGCTTTGGATCGCCATGCTGCTGTACCTGCCGCTGTCGCTCGCCTTCTGGCATGCCCCGGCGCTGGTGCACTGGCACGGCGTGCCGCCGGCCAAGAGCCTGTTCTTCAGCTTCGTCGCCTGCTTCAAGAACTTCGGCGCCCTCTTCGTCTTCGGGCTGGTCTGGGTCGGTGTGTTCATCGGCTCGGGCATCGTGTTGAGCCTGATCGCCACGCTGTTCGCCGCGGTCGCCGGCGAAGGTGCAGGCGCCGCGGCCGGGGCGTTGATGCTCGGGGGCGCGATGGTGATGGCGGCGATGTTCTTCACCAGCACCTGGTTCACCTTCCGGGATTCGTTCCTGGACTGACGTCCGGCGCCGTCGTCAAACCGGCGTGAGTTTGGCAACCGACAGCGCCAGCCACTTCACGCCGTGGCGCGGGAAGTTGATCTGTGCACGCGCATCGTCGCCGGTGCCTTCCAGCGCCACCACGGTGCCTTCGCCGAACTTGTTGTGGAACACCTGCATGCCCGAGCGCAGGCCGTGTGAAGGCGCGGCCTTCTGCGGCGGCACGGGCGGGCTTGCGAACGACTCCTTGCCGAAGCCACCACCGCCATAGCTGCTGCCGCCACCGGCACCGCGCGAGGTCGCATAGCCGCCGCCATAACCGAAGGCCGAGGGCGCGAAGCCCTGGTTCTTCGGCGTCAGCCACTTGAGCGCGCCTTCGGGCAGCTCGTCGTAGAAGCGGCTCTTGAGGTTGTAGCGGGTCTGGCCGTGCAGCATGCGCGTCTGCGAATGGCTCATGTACAGGCGCTGGCGGGCGCGCGTGATGGCGACGTACATCAGGCGGCGTTCTTCCTCGAGCCCGTCGAAGTCGCTCATCGAGTTCTCGTGCGGGAACAGGCCCTCTTCCATGCCGGTGATGAACACGCAGTCGAACTCCAGGCCCTTGGCCGCATGCACTGTCATCAGCTGCACGGCGTCCTGCCCGGCCTGGGCCTGGTTGTCGCCGGACTCGAGCGCGGCGTGGGTCAGGAAGGCGGCGAGCGGGCTCAGCGTCTCGCCGGTTTCGGCGTCGGGCGCGAGCGGCTCGATCGCCTCGTCCAGCACCGGTCGGTTCGGGTCCAGGCCCTGGCTCGCCGGCGACTGCCGCAGCTCGTCCACCGGCAGCGCCACCGCATCGCGGCCGAAGCCTTCCTGCGTGACGAAGCTCTCGGCCGCGTTCACCAGTTCTTCCAGGTTCTCGATGCGGTCGGCGCCTTCGCGGTCGGCCTTGTAGTGCTCGACGAGCCCGCTGTGATCCAGCACCAGCTCGATGATCTCGCGCAGCGAGATGCCGACCGTCTGCTCGCGCAGCACGTCGATCTTGGCGACGAAGGCCGACAGGTTGGCGCCGGCCTTGCCGCCGACGGCGCTCACGGCGTCGTGCAATGAATGGCCGGCGGCACGGGCCGCGTCCTGCAGCAGCTCGATGCTGCGCGCGCCGATGCCGCGAGGCGGGAAGTTGACGATGCGCAGGAAGCTGGTGTCGTCGTCCTTGTTCTCGAGCAGACGCAGGTAGGCCAGCGCATGCTTGATCTCGGCGCGCTCGAAGAAGCGCAGGCCGCCGTACACGCGGTACGGCACGGCGGCGTTGAACAACGCCGTCTCGATCACCCGGCTCTGCGCATTGCTGCGGTAGAGCACGGCCATCTCCTTGCGCTCGATGCCGTCGCGTGCAAGCTGGCGCATCTCCTCGACCATCCATTGCGCCTCGGCGAAGTCGCTGGTGGCCTCGTACACACGCACCGGTTCGCCGGGGCCCTGTTCCGTGCGCAGGTTCTTGCCCAGGCGCTTGGTGTTGTGGCCGATCAGCGCATTGGCCGAGTCGAGGATGTTGCTGAAGCTGCGGTAGTTCTGCTCGAGCTTGATCTGGTGCTGCACGTCGAACTCGCGCACGAAGTCGGCCATGTTGCCCACGCGTGCACCGCGGAAGGCGTAGATGCTCTGGTCGTCGTCGCCCACCGCGATGACGCTGCTGTCGCCCGGCACGAAGCGGCCGTCGACCGTCTGGCCCGACAGCATCTTGATCCAGGCGTACTGCAGGCGGTTGGTGTCCTGGAACTCGTCGATCAGGATGTGGCGGAAGCGCCGCTGGTAGTGCTCGCGGACCGGGTCGTTGTCGCGCAGCAGCTCGTAGCTGCGCAGCATCAGTTCGCCGAAGTCGACCACGCCTTCGCGCTGGCACTGCTCTTCGTAGAGCTGGTAGATCTCGACCTTCTTGCGGTCGTCTTCGCTGCGCACCTCGACATCGCGCGGACGCAGCCCGTCTTCCTTGGCGCCGGCAATGAACCACTGCGTCTGCTTGGCCGGAAAACGCTCGTCGTCGACGTTGAACTGCTTCATCAGCCGCTTGATGGCCGAGAGCTGGTCCTGCGTGTCGAGGATCTGGAAGGTCGACGGCAGGTTGGCCAATTTCCAGTGCGCGCGCAGGAAGCGGTTGCACAGGCCGTGGAAGGTGCCGATCCACATGCCGCGCACATTGACCGGCAGCATCGCGGTCAGCCGCGTCATCATCTCCTTCGCCGCCTTGTTAGTGAAGGTCACGGCGAGGATGCCGCCAGGCGACACCTGGCCGGTCTGCATCAGCCAGGCGATGCGGGTGGTGAGCACCCGCGTCTTGCCGGAGCCGGCCCCGGCGAGGATCAGCGCGTTGCCGGCAGGCAGCGTGACCGCCGCGAGCTGCTCGGGGTTGAGGTTGGCGAGCAGGGGCGAAGCGGCCGCTGGGAAAGAGGGGGCGCCGGCGGAGGCGTCGTGCGAGCCGAAAAGGGACATCCCGGCATTGTAGGAACCCGGGGTGCGCGCGGCGCCCTCGCTGCTTATTTCACCAGCTTCAGCGTGCCCTTCATGATCGCCGAGTGGCCGGGGAAGGAACAGAAGTAGGTGTAGCTCTCGGCCGCGCCGAGCTTGGCCACCGCAAAGGTCACACTGTCGCTTTCGCCACCGCCGACGATTTTGGTGTGGGCCACGACGCGCGCGTCGCCAGCCTTCACATAGTTCTGCGGCAGGCCGGCCGCGATGCCGTCGGTTGCGACGGCCTGCACGTCGGCCGTCTTCGCCAGCACCCAGTTGTGGCCCATGGCCTGCTTCGGCAGCTTGCCGGCGTGCTTGAGCTTGACGGTGAAGTCCTTGCACGTCTTGCTCACCTCGAGGGTGGCCTTGTTGAACTGCATGGCGTCGTTGCCTTCGATTTCGACGGTGCAGTCGGCGGCGAAGACGGAAGACGAGGCAAGTGCCAGAACGGCGATGGCGGCGAGACGATGGCGAAGCATGGGAAGGGACTCCAGGAATGACGGCCGCGGCACCGGAGTGCGCCGCGGTGCACGCATTGTCGAGCGCAGCCACCGGCAAACACTGACCTGCATCAAGCCGGCTGCAACGCGCCGTCGCCCCGTGCCGATGCCGCGGAACTCTTGCCCTACATCAAGGACGCGGAACGCGCGCCTGCCGACACTGACTCCCGGCTGCCGACCCCGTGTGTCGGCCACAACTGGAGTCCTAGACCATGAAGAAGAACCTCGCCCGCGCCCTCGTTGCCGCTACCCTGCTCGGCACGCTGTGCGCCGTTCCTGCGCTGGCGCAGGAAGCCCAGGGCAACTGGCTGGTGCGTGCCCGTGCCGTGCGCCTCGACCCTGCCAACAAGTCGGACGCCATCGGCGCACTGGCCGTGCCGGAGGATGCGATCACGATCAACAAGAAGACGATTCCCGAAGTCGACATCACCTACTTCTTCACACCGAACATCGCGGCGGAGCTGGTGCTGACCGTGCCGCAGAAGCAGCGCGTGACCATCGAGCAAAGCGCGCTCGGCGGCCCAGTGGACATCGGCACCTTCAAGCACCTGCCGCCGACGCTGACGCTGCAGTACCACTTCCTGCCCGAGGGCACGTTCCGCCCCTATGTCGGTGCCGGCTTCAACTACACGCGCATCAGCTCGACCAACCTCAACGTGCCGACCGTCGGCCGGCTGGACCTGGACCACAACAGCTTCGGCTTGGCCGTGGGCGCCGGTTTCGACATCAAGGTCGCCAAGAACGTGTTCCTGAACTTCGACGTGAAGAAGGTGCAGATCCGCACCGACGTGAGCCTGAACGGCAACAAGCTGTCGACGGTCAAGGTCGACCCGCTGCTGATCGGCGTGGGCATCGGCTACCGCTTCTAGAAATTGGCCCCCCCCCGAAGCGGCGCACTGCGTGTCGCCGCCGCCCCCTCGAGGGGGCGATACCAGCGGCCTGGCAAAGCCACTTCCGCGGTATCCCTGGCCTCCGCCGCACCGGTTCGTCAATGTGGTTTCGCGCCCACGTAGGGGAGAACCGAGAGCGGAGATCATCGCTGCGAATAAGGTCTATACGAAAGTCACGTCGCACGCGAACCGGCACCTGCCTAGAATCGGTCACCGGGCCCAAGTTTCTTGTCGCCCGGTTTTTTTGCGTCTGCAGGGCGCGAATCGACCGGGCCGGGACCAAGCGCCCACGCCGCCGGAAATCGTTCCGCGGTGCACCTTCACAGGAGCTTGGTTTCTCATGCAGATCTTCGACTACGACAACATCCTGCTGCTGCCGCGCAAATGCCGCGTGGAAAGCCGTTCGGAATGCGACGCGAGCGTCACACTCGGCGGCCGCAGCTTCCGCATCCCGGTCGTGCCGGCCAACATGAAGACGGTGGTCGACGAGCGCATCAGCCTCTGGCTGGCGCAGCACGGCTATTTCTATGTGATGCACCGCTTCGACCTCGACAACGTCAAGTTCGTGAAGCACATGCACGCCAAGGGCACCTTCGCCTCGATCTCGCTGGGGGTGAAGCAGGCGGACTACGATACGGTCGACCAGTTGGCCGCGGCCGGCCTCGTGCCGGAATACATCACGATCGACATCGCGCACGGCCATGCCGACACGGTGAAGAACATGATCGCCTACCTCAAGGACAAGCTGCCTAAGAGCTTCGTGATCGCGGGCAATGTGGGTACGCCCGAGGCCGTCATCGACCTGGAGAACTGGGGCGCCGACGCGACCAAAGTCGGCATCGGCCCGGGCAAGGTCTGCATCACCAAGCTCAAGACCGGGTTCGGCACGGGTGGCTGGCAGCTGAGCGCGCTCAAGTGGTGTGCGCGGGTGGCGACCAAGCCCATCATTGCCGACGGCGGCATCCGCGACCATGGCGACATCGCCAAGAGCATCCGCTTCGGCGCGTCGATGGTGATGATCGGTTCGCTGTTCGCGGGCCATGAAGAGTCGCCCGGCAAGACGGTCGAGGTCGACGGCGTGCTCTTCAAGGAGTACTACGGCTCGGCCAGCGACTTCAACAAGGGCGAGTACAAGCATGTCGAAGGCAAGCGCATCCTCGAGCCGATCAAAGGCAAGCTGGCCGACACGCTGATCGAGATGGAGCAGGACGTGCAGAGCTCCATCAGCTATGCCGGCGGCAAGGCGCTGATGGACATCCGCAAGGTCAACTACGTCACGCTCGGCGGCGCCAACGAAGGCGAACACCTGCTGATGTAGCGCCTGCTCACCGCCGCGTCAGGCGTCCAGCAGGTCGACGGCGTGGTGGTGCAGCGCATGGGCCGGGTCGGCCAGCGCCTCGACGATGCTGAAGTGGTTGAGGCCCGGCAGCAGTTCGCAGACCGGCACGGTCTTCGTGCCCCATGCCTTGCGGATCACGGCGTTCTGGGCATGGAAGGCTTCGCTCTCGTCGGCACCGGCCACGGTGTAGAGCGTGCCGCGTTTCGGTGCCGGCCACAGCGCCGGGCTCGCACGTCGCGCATCCTCCTCGGTCAGCCGCAGCGAATCGGCCAGGAAAGGCACATGCCGAATCTCCCGCAGGTCGTGCAGGCCCGAGATCGACAGCGCATTGCGCACCAGCCCGGCGGGCAGATCCGGCGCCACCGCCTGCCAGTCGCAGGCCAGCAGCATCGCCGCCAGATGCCCCCCCGCCGAGTGACCGGCCACGGTGATGCGCGAAGGATCACCGCCATAGGCGGCGACATGGCGCCACGTCCAGGCCAGGGCCTGCACCATCTGCAGCGCGATCGCCGGGATCGTCACTGGCGCGGCCTCGGTGCCGGGGCACAGCGCGTAGTTGGGCAGCACCACGCAGGCGCCGCGTTGGACGAAGGGCGGCGCCACGAAGGAATGGTCGCTCTTGTCGAGCGAGCGCCACCAGCCGCCATGGATGAAGAAGAGCACCGGCGCGTCGGACGAGGCACCGGGGAAGATGTCGAGCGTCTCGCCGGGTGCATCGCCATAGCGGACGTCGAGCACGCCGGGCATGGCGGCGCGGGCCTGCCCCGACTCGCGCGTCCAGCGCGCAAGGTGCTCGCCGCTTTCAGGCACGCGAGCGCGATTGTTGTACATGCGCTCGAGCCAAGCGGGGTCATAGGTCGTCATGAATTCGAACTCCTTCAGCGTCGAGGATAGCGCCGCGCCCTTCAACGTTCAGCGCCTCGCAGCCCTCGAGGGATCTGGTTAGAATTCGCCCTGCGTTGGGGGGGTAGCTCAGCTGGGAGAGCGCCGCGTTCGCAATGCGGAGGTCGTGAGTTCGATCCTCATCCTCTCCACCAACTCGATCCCAAAAGCCTCGGCGTCCGCGCCGAGGCTTTTTTCGTGGCGCGCCGCCCTCAAGCGTCGAGGGCGAGATGCTGGCCGTGCAGCGCCTGGGCGGCAGGCGATGCCAGGAAGGCCACCGTCTGCGCCGCGACATCGGTCGACACCCACTCCGCCGGGTTGGCGTCGGGCATGGCTTGTCGGTTGGCGGGCGTGTCGAGCACGCTGGGCGCGATGCTGTTGACCCGGACGCCATGCGGCGACAGCTCGGCCGCCATCGCCTCGACCAGGCGCTGCAGCGCACTCTTGGACGCGATGTACGCGGACATCGAGGCCAACCCGTGCCCCGCGATCTTGGCCGTGACGGCGATCACGCTGCCGGCCTTGCGCTCGACCATCGACGGCACGAAAGCCTGCGCCACGGCGACGAAGGACCAGGCATTGAGGTTCATCATGCGGTCCCAACTGGCGCGGTCGAGCGTGTGCACGGATGCGCCCATCTCGAAACCGCCTGCCACGTGCACGACGGTGTCGACATGCTGGAAGGCCTGAAGGATCTGCCCGGCGGCGGCCCGCATGCCCGCGTCGGACGTCACATCCGCCGCGATCAGCAGATGGCGCGAGTTGTCGAGCCCCGGAAAGGCATCGGCCAGTTGGCGCTCGCTGTGACCGATGAGCGCCAGCCGGGCGCCGTCGCTCATGAAACGCTGAACCACGGCACGCCCGAGCGCGCCGGCGGCGCCGGTGATCACAACGTGCGGCGGTTCGGAGGCGGAAGGAACAAAGGTGGCCATTGTTGGATTTTTGACAGAGGGGAGCCGCGCATCCTACGACAGCCCGATTTCTATGGCTATAATCGCAGTCTTGCCTGATGACAGCGATGTCGATGTCAGTCAGGGGCTCTTAGCTCAGTTGGTAGAGCAGCGGACTCTTAATCCGTAGGTCGAGTGTTCGAGTCACTCAGGGCCCACCAACATACCGATAAGAATCAAGCACTTAGGCCGCAAGCCTAGGTGCTTTTTTCTTTGCAGGGCTCTGAGACGGATTTGTGCCATGAATGGCACGGCCTCCATGCCGCAATCCGCTCGATCGCTCCGCATGGGCGCCAGATGATTCGTGGCAAGGTGGGCGTAACGCCTCACCGCCCCCGCACGCGCCCAGCCTCCATCCCCGCAAGACGCGTACAAGGGCGTGCCGCCCTGCACGTACCAGCAATCAATTGGCTGCTCAGCCCGCCTCGCACTCGTCGATAAAGTTCTCGAGCAGCTTCTTGAGCTGGCTGGTCTTGCGCGGCCCGAGTGCTTCCTCGATCACGCTGTGGTGCGCGTCGACGCTCTTCTTGAGCCGCGATACGGTTTCCAGGCCCAGATCGCTGATGTAGACCAGCACCCGTCGGCTGTCGGCGGCATCGGCCGCGCGCAGCACCAAGCCGCGGCTCACCAGCTTGTCGATGTTCTTCGTGAGCGCCGGATGGTTCAGCAGCACGATTTCCGCCAGCTCGCCCATGGAGCGGCCTTGCTCGTCCGCGAGAACCTGCAGGATGCGCCAGTGCTCCTCCGTCACCTCCTCCGCTGCGATGGATTGCGCCAGTCCGATGCGCATGCGTCGGTTGGCGGACGCCAGCAGGTAGGCGAGGTACTGCGAGATGTCTTGCGGAGGGTCTTGCGGGGACATGGTGCGGGGCAACGATCTGCATCGCGTTGTTCTGTCTCGCCAGTTTAGCAACGAACCTTTTCCTTGGAAAGGATTGGCGCGATTTTTGCGACGCTGCTTTTCCCAGCCTCCGTCTTGGTGCATTGCCCGGGAACTTCCGATGTATTCGCCCCTTCGATCGGTCACGCCGCGCGCGCCTGCCGCCTTGCCGGGCAGCGCGTTGCGCCGTCCGTTGTGTTCCGGCCAGGCCGAGCGGCCGCTACTGGCGCGGCAGGAACTGCAGATCGCCCTGTGCGTGCCACTGGGCGGAACGGCCGGCATCTGGGGGCCATCGGCGATGGCTTCGGCCAAGCTGGCCGTGGCCGAACTCAACCGCGAAGCAGGCATCGGCGGACGCTCGTGCCGTCTGCTGACCATCAATGCGTCCGATGATTCGCCCGATATCGAGGCCACCCTGACCGAGTTGGTGCAGGCCGGCGACATCGACGCCATCATCGGCATGCACACCAGCGGTGTGCGCCAGCGCATCCTGCGCGCTATCGGTGGCCAGATTCCTTTCATCTACACGCCGCTCTACGAAGGCGGGGAATCGACGCCCGGTGTCTTCGCCATCGGCGAGACGACCGCGCGCCAGCTGCAGCCTGCGATCCACTGGCTCGGCCAGCGCAAACGCCCACGGCGCTGGTTCGCCATCGGCAACGACTACGTCTGGCCCCATGTCTCGCACCGCATGGCGCGCGGCTACATCAGCGAAGCCGGAGCCGAACTCGTCGGCGAGATGTACGTGCCCTTCGGCACCACCGACTACTCCCAGGCACTCGATGCGCTGCGGCTGAACCGGGCCGACGCGGTGCTGTTGTCGCTGGTCGGCCAGGATGCGATCGACTTCAACCGCGCATTCGGTGCAGCGGGCTTCTCGCGCGCGATGCTGCGGCTGTCCTGCGCGCTCGGAGAGAACGAGCTGCTCGGCATCGGCGGCGACAACGCAGAGGACCTGTACGTGGCCTGCGGCTACTTCGCCACCCTCGATACCGAGGCCAACCTCGCATTCAAGGAGCGGTACCGCGCCCATTTCGGCGAGCGCGCGCCCACGCTCAACACCTTCGGCCAGTCGACCTACGAAGGCATGCATTTCCTGGCGGCCCTGCTCGATCGGGAACAGGGCCAGCGGGCCTACCACGAGCACCTGGGCGGCGCGCCGCTGCGCTACCGCAGCGTTCGCAACGCGGCCTACGAGGGCGACGGCATCACGCGCACGCCCATCTATCTCGCACGCGCCGAAGGCAACGCGTTCCGCGTGATCACGCAGTTCTGAGCCGCTCTGCCAACTCATTTTGTTTTCCTAGGAAAACAAAATACTTGACTTGGAAAATATCGACTCACAGAATCCAGCCATGACGCACTGCCGGACCGGAGGTCTTGCAGGCGCCCCTCAACACAGACAACGGAGTCCGTCATGGCCATCAAGCGCCCCACCCTCGACCAGCTGCAGGAGGTCGCGCTCGACCTCGGCATTCACCTCTCCGATGCCCAGGCAGGCACCTACAACGCCTTGCTGCAGGCGAACTTCGACGCCTACGACCTGATCGATGCCATGCCGGACTACCAGCCTGCGGTGACCTACGCGCGCACGCCCGGCTACCGCCCCGCCGGCGAAGAGAACAAGTACGGCGCCTGGTACGCCAAGACCACGATCAAGGGCAAGCCCGAAGGCAAGCTGGCCGGCAAGACCGTGGTGCTCAAGGACAACGTCTGCCTCGCGGGCGTGCCGATGATGAACGGCGCGTCGACGCTCGAAGGCTATGTGCCGAACGTGGACGCCACGGTCGTCACGCGCCTGCTCGATGCAGGTGCGACGGTGGTCGGCAAGTCGGTCTGCGAATACTTCTGCTTCTCGGGCGGCTCGCACACCAGCGCCTCCGGGCCGGTGCACAACCCGCACCGCATGGGCTACTCGGCCGGCGGATCGTCCTCGGGCAGCGCGGCGCTGGTGGCGGCGGGCGAGGTCGACCTGGCAATCGGCGGCGACCAGGGTGGTTCGATCCGCATGCCGGCCTCCTTCTGCGGCATCTACGGCATGAAGGCCACGCACGGCCTCGTTCCCTACACCGGTGTCATGCCGATCGAACTGACCATCGACCACACGGGGCCGATGACCGGCAACGTCACCGACAACGCGTTGATGCTCGAGGTGCTGGCGGGCCCCGACGGCCTCGACCCGCGCCAGCACGCGGGCCAGACCGCCAAGCCCTACAGCGAACTCATGAAGGAAGGCGTGCGCGGGCTGCGCATCGGCATCGTCAAGGAAGGTTTCGGATGGCCGCAGTCGGATCCGGCGGTCGATGCCAAGGTCCGCAAGGCCGCCGAGGTGTTCACGAAGCTGGGGGCCGTCGTCAGCGAGATCTCCGTGCCGATGCACCGCGTCGGCCCCGCGATCTGGCTGCCGATCGCCGCCGAGGGCGCGACCCAGCAGATGATGAAGGACAACGGGCACGGGTTCAACTGGAAGGGCCTGTACGTCACCAGCATGGTCGACTTCCACGCCGGCTGGAAGCAGCGTGCCGACGAACTCTCCGAGACGCTGAAGCTCACGATGGTGCTGGGCGAGTACTTCATCAAGCACTACCGCGGCCACTACTACGCGAAGGCGCAGAACCTCGGGCGGAAGCTCACGGCCGCCTACGACAGCGTGTTCACCGACTACGACCTGCTGCTCATGCCGACGCTGCCGATCACCGCGTCGCCGATCCCCGCGCCCGGCGCCTCGATCGAGGAAGTGGTCACGCGCGCCTTCGAGGTGTTGCCCAACACCTGCCCGTTCGATGTCACCGGCCATCCGTCCATGAGTATTCCCTGCGGCCTGATCGATGGTCTGCCGGTCGGAATGATGCTCACCGGCCGCAGCTACGACGAAGCCACGATCTACCGCGCCGCCTACGCCTTCGAGCAGGCCGGTGACTGGAAGGCGATCTGACCCGCTCCGCCGACCTGCACACCGCATTCGTTTCCCCGGTCTCTCCCACTTCAGCACAACACATCGGCGGCACGTCCGCCCAACGAGGAGTTAGCTTCATGGATCGTCGTTCCTTCATCCAGTCGTCCGCCGCCGTCCTGGCCGGCGGCACCGTGCCGCTGTTCCCGATGGCCGCGCATGCGGCCGACGAGATCGTGGTCGGCAGCATCATCGACATGTCGGGTGGGCTGGACATCTACGGCAAGCCGATGACGGACTGCATGACGCTCGCGGTGGAGGAGCAGAACGCGGCGGGCGGCCTGCTGGGCAAGAAGATCCGGCTGGCCAACTACGACCCGCAATCGAACATGCAGCTGTATGCGCAGTTCGCGCAGCAGTCGGCGCTGAAGGACAAGTCGACGGTCGTGATGGGCGGCATCACCTCGGCGTCGCGCGAGGTGATCCGTCCGGTGCTCACGCGCAACAAGACGCTCTACTTCTACAACACGCAGTACGAAGGCGGCGTGTGCGACCGCAACACCTTCTGCACCGGCGTCACGCCCGGCCAGACGGTCGCCAAGCTGGTGCCCTATGCGATGAAGAAGTGGGGCAAGAAAGTCTACGTGGTGGCGGCCGACTACAACTACGGCCAGATCACCTCGCAATGGGTGAAGAAGTTCGTGCAGGAGAACGGCGGCTCCGTCGCCTCCATCGACTTCTTCCCACTCGACGTCACCAACTTCGGACCGACGATCTCGAAGATCGAGCAGGCCAAGCCCGACGTGATCATCTCGGCGCTGGTCGGCGGCGCGCACATCTCGTTCTACCGCCAATGGGCGGCCGCAGGCCTGACCAAGAAGATCCCGCTGGCCTCGACCACCTTCGCGGGCGGCAACGAGCACATCGTGCTGTCGGCGGCAGAAACCGACGGCTTCCTGATCTCGTACAACTACTTCCAGAACCTCGACACGCCGCAGAACAAGGCCTTCAAGGACCGCTTCTACAAGCGCTTCGGTGCGGACTATCCGAACATCACCGAGCTGGCGATGGGCACGTACCAGGGCTTCAAGCTGTGGGCCGAGGGCGTGAAGAAGGCGGGCTCCATCGAGCGCGAGAAGATGATCGCGGCGCTCGAGTCGGGCATCAGCATCGAGGGACCGAGCGGCAAGGTGTCGCTGGACCCCGAGACCCACCACTGCGTGCTCAACGTGAGCATCGCCGAAGTGCGCAACAAGCAGCTCAATATCGTCGAGACCTTCCAGCAGCAGCCACCGGTCGACACCAGTGCCGTCTGCAACCTCAAGAAGAATCCGAAGGACAACCAGCAGTACGTCATCAAGGTCTGAGCGCAGGCGCCGACATGGATCTCGCACTCGTCGTTCTCGTCCAGGTGCTCTACGCGGTGGCGAGCCTGGTCATCGTCTCCGCCGGGCTCGCCGTCATCTTCGGGATGATGAAGGTCATCAACCTGGCGCATGGCGAGTTCATGATGCTCGGCGCCTACGCCGTCATCGGCGCGCTCGAGCTGGGGGTCAACCTCTGGATCGCGATCTTCATCGTCGCGCCGATCGCGGTCGGCCTGGTGGGCGTGGTGCTGGAGCGGCTGGTGATCCGGCGCCTGTACGGCCGCATGGTCGACACCATGCTCGCGACCTGGGGGCTGTCGCTGCTGCTCGTCGGCATCGTCACCTCGCTCGCGGGCAACACCACGGCCGGCGTCTCGGCGCCGCTCGGCAGCTTCTCCATCGGGGCCTACTCGGTCAGCGGCTACACGCTGGTGATCATCGCCGTCGCCGTGGCGCTGGCCCTGGCGATCCGCTTCGTGCTCACCCGCACGCAGCTCGGGCTGATCGCGCGTGGCACCATGCAGAAGCCCGACATGGCGAACGCGCTGGGCATCAGTCCGAGCCGGGTGTATTCGGTGACCTTCGCGGTCGGCGCGGCACTCTCCGGCCTGGCGGGCGGGCTGCTCGCACCGCTGACCGGCGTCGTGCCGACGATGGGCGCGGCCTTCGTGGCCAAGGCCTTCATCACCGTAATCGGCGGCGGCCCGGCCATCCTGGCGGGCCTGCTCGGCGCCTCGACGTTGTTCGGCGCCATCAACCAGCTCGCGACCTTCGTGACCACGCCGGTGCTCGGCGAGGTGGCGTTGCTCGTGGCCGCGATCGTGATGCTGCGGCTGCTGCCGCAGGGCATCACCGGACGTTTCTTCAAGGGGTCGCTGTGAATCGTTTTGCCAAGTCCTGGGTGAGTGCGGCCGTCAGTTTGGCCGTCGGCGTCGCGCTGCTCTTCGGCCTGCCCGGCGTGCTGGACGACTACACGCTGATCGAGGTCACGATCTATGCCGTGATGTCGATCCTCGGCGTGAGCCTGGCCTTCATCTGGGGCTTCGGCGGCATCCTGTGCTTCGGCCAGACCGCCTTCTTCGGCCTGGGTGCGTACACCTACGCCATCGGCGTGATGAACACGGGCGACAGCACGGTGCCCTTCCTGCTGGCGATCGTGGTGCCCGCGCTGTTCGCCGCCCTGCTCGGCTACGTGATCTTCTATGGCCGGCTGTCGGACGTATACATGGGCGTGATCACGCTCACCGTCACGCTGATCCTGTTCAACCTGATCAATTCGACCGCCGGGCCGGAGTGGCGCATCGGCAGCGCGCCGCTCGGCGGTTTCAACGGCATCCCGGCGATACCGACGCTCAACTGGCCCGGCCAACAGGACGAGGTGCTGTCGCCGAAGGACCTGTTCTACGTCACCTTCGCCTGCCTGCTGCTGGTCTACCTGGGCCTGCGCGTGCTGATCGCCTCGAAGGTCGGCCGCGTGATCGTCGCGGCCAAGGAGAACGAGCAGCGGGTGCTGCTGCTGGGCTACGACGCACGCGTCTACAAGCTCTTGTGCTTCACGCTGGGGGGCGCCATCGCGGGCCTGGCGGGCTGCCTGTTCGCGAACTGGGGCGCCTTCACCAGCCCGACCATCTTCGGGCTGGCGCAGTCGGCCCAGATCATCATCTGGGTGATCGTCGGCGGCCTGGGCACGCTGATCGGGCCGATCGTCGGCTGTGTGCTGATCCAGTGGCTCACCTCGCAGATCGGCACGCAGCAGGTCTTCAACTCGAACCTGGTGCTCGGCGGCATTCTGGTGGTTTTCGTGCTCCTGGTGCCGCGCGGCATCGTGCCGACGCTCGGCAACCTGATCGACATGGCCTGGCGGATGCTGCGGCCATCGGCCAGAACGGCGAAGCCGGAAAAGTCGGGCATTGCCAAGGTCGAGCCCGACGCAGTGCCCGCGCTGCCGCTCGCCACCAAGGAGCAGGCTTCGTGAGCACGCCACTGATCGAGACCCGCAACCTCAACGTGCGCTTCGGCGGCGTGCACGCCACGCGCGACGTGAATTTCACACTGGCCGAGGCCGAGCTGCGCTGCGTGATCGGCCCGAACGGCGCCGGCAAGAGCACCTTCTTCAAGCTGCTAACCGGGCAGGTCAAGCCGACCTCGGGGCAGATCCTGTTCCGCGGCCAGGACATCTCGAAGATGCAGCCGCACGACCCGGGCCGCCTGGGCATCGGCATCAAGACCCAGGTGCCCAGCCTGTTCAACGGCCTGAGCGTATGGGAGAACGTGTGGCTGTCGGCGCGCCGACTCAACAGCACCGAGCAGGCGAACCACATCACCCGCGAGACGCTCGAGCGCGTGGGCATGTGGGCCTACCGCGACGCGCTGGCCGGGCTGCTGGCGCACGGTATGCGGCAATGGGTGGAGATCGGCGTGGTGATCGCGGCCGACCCGCCACTGATCCTGCTGGACGAACCGGCCGCCGGCATGAGCGACGCCGAGGTGGCGCGCACCGCCGAACTCATCCTGGAGATCAACCGCCAGCACGCGCTGGTGGTGGTGGAACACGACATGAACTTCATCCGCATGATCGCCAAGAAGGTGACGGTGCTGCACCAGGGCGCCGTGATCAAGGAGGACACACCGGACCGCATCATGAGCGACCCGCTGATCCAGCAGATCTACCTCGGCAAGAAGCCGCACTGAAGCCGGAGGAACGCATGCTCGAAGTCAAGGGTCTTCACGCCGGCTACGGGGCCATCCCGGTGCTGCACGATGTATCGCTCACGATCGCCCAGGGCGAGTCGGTCGGCATCCTCGGCCACAACGGCATGGGCAAGACCACGCTGCTGCGCACGCTGGTCGGCGCGTTGCGCGCCACCGCCGGCACGGTACGCTTCAACGACACCGACATCACGCGTTATGCGCCGCATGCGCGCGCCCGGCTCGGCATGGCCTATGTGCCACAGGGCCGCGAGATCTTCCCGACGCTCAGCGCGATGGACAACCTGCGCATGGGCCTGGTGAAGACCGGCGAACGCACCATGGACACCATCGAGGCGCTGCTGGAGGACTTCCCGCGCCTGAAGCCCCTGCTCGAGCGGCCGGGCGGCTCGCTCTCGGGCGGCGAGCAGCAACTGCTCGCGCTGGCACGCGCACTGGCGGGCAAGCCCACCTTGCTGCTGCTGGACGAACCGACCGAAGGCATCCAGCCTTCGATCATCGACGAAATCGCCGAGACGCTGGCCTCGCTGCGCGACCGCATGCAGCTCACGATCGTGCTGGTCGAGCAGAACCTCGAATTCATCGCGGCCGTGTCGCAGCGTGTGCTGGTCATCAAGCGCGGCCAGATCGGCGGCGAGATCCCGCGCGAGCACCTGGGCGACTTCGAAATCATGAGTCAATACACAGGAGTCCATGGATGAGCAACGAGCTGCATTACCTCGAGCTGGTCGACGTCGGCCAGCGCATCCAGCGCAAGGAGCTGTCGCCGGTCGAGGTCGCGCAAGCCCAGCTCGACCGCATCGGCCAGGTCGACGGTGCGCTGCAGAGCTACGTGATCGTGATGGCCGAGCAGGCGCTTGCGGACGCTCGCCGGGCCGAGGCGGAGATCGCGAAGGGCGAGATCCGTGGCCCCTTGCACGGCGTGCCGGTCGCGGTGAAGGACCTGTGCTGGACGAAGGGCGTGGCCACCGCCGCCGGCATGACGCTCTACAAGGACTTCGTGCCGACGGAAGACGGCACGGCGGTGCGCAAGCTGCGCGAAGCCGGCGCCGTGATCCTCGGCAAGCTGCAGCTCACCGAGAGCGCCTACGCCGACCACCACCCCACGGTCACGCCGCCGGTCAATCCGTGGAACGCGGCGCACTGGTCGGGCGCGTCATCCAGCGGCTCGGGTGTCGCAACCGCGGCGGGCCTTTGTTATGGATCGCTCGGCACCGACACCGGCGGCTCGATCCGCTTCCCGTCGTCGGCCAACGGGCTCACGGGCCTGAAGCCGACCTGGGGCCGGGTGAGCCGCTACGGTGCCTTCGAACTGGCCGCCACGCTCGACCACATCGGGCCGATGACGCGCAGCGCGGCCGATGCCGGCGTGATGCTCGGCGCCATCGCCGGTGCCGACCCGAAGGACCCGACCGCGAGTCTCGCGCCCGTGCCCAACTACCTCGCCGACATGCAGCGCGGCCTGCGTGGACTGCGCGTGGGCATCGATGCGCGCTGGAACAGCGAAGGCGTCGACGCGGCGACGCTGAAGGTGATGGAAGGCGCGCTCGCCACCGTGCGTTCGCTCGGCGCCGAGGTGCGCGAAGTGACCTTCCCGGATCCGACGCAGGTCATCGCCGACTGGTTTCCGCTCTGCGGCGTGGAGGCGGCCGTCGTGCACGAATCGACCTATCCCGCACGCAAGGACATGTATGGCCCGGCGCTCGCCGGCCTGCTGGACCTGGGGCGGACGCAGAGCGGCACGGACTACCAGAAGATCGTGCTCAACCGCCTGGCCTTCAGCGGCCGGGTGCGTGCGATGTTCGAGGGCATCGACCTGCTGCTGATGCCTTCGCAGGGCGTGGCGTCGCCGACGCTGGAGCGCATGCTGACCTTCGGCCAGGACGCCGACCTGATGTCCGCCATGCTGCGCTACACCTGCCCGCTGGACATGAGCGGCAGCCCGACGATCACGCTGCCGGGAGGCTTCACCGAGGCCGGCACGCCGGTCGCGTTCCAGTTCGTGTCGCGCCACTTCGAGGAAGAGCTGCTGGTGCGTGCCGGCTGGGCCTTCCAGCAGGCGACCGACTGGCACCAGCGGCATCCGGCGTTGTAAGGCCCACCGCACGACGCCGTCCATGTACGACACCATCATCGTCGGCGCGGGTTCGGCCGGCTGCGTGCTGGCGAACCGGCTGTCCGCCGACCCGACGCGCCAGGTGCTGCTGTTGGAGGCCGGCGGCGCCGCGCCGCGCCATGCCGACATCCCGGCGAACTGGCCGCTGATGTTGGACACCGAAGTCGACTGGGGCTTTCACACGGTGCCCCAGGCCGGCTGCCACCAGCGCCGCATGTACTGGCCGCGTGGCCGAATGGTGGGTGGTTCCGGCGCGCTCAACGCGATGATCTACATGCGCGGCGTGCCCTCCGACTACGCGCGCTGGGAGGCGGCGGGCTGCGCGGGCTGGGGTTGGCGCGAGGTGCTGCCGGCCTTCATGAAGTCCGAGCGAAACCTGCGCTGGACCGACTCGCCGCTGCACGGTACGCACGGCGAGCTGACGATCTCCGATGTCAACCACATCGACCCGGTCGAGCGCCTCTGGCTCGACGCGGCGCAGGCCGAAGGGCTGTCGCTCAACGAGGACTTCAACGCGGCGTCACAGGAAGGCGTCGGCCTGTTCCAGGCCACCATCCAGAACGGCGAACGCTTCGGCACCGGCAAAGCCTTCCTGAAGCCGGCGCTCGCGCGGCCGAACCTCACGGTGCGCACCGGCGTGCGGTTGCTGCGCGTGCGCTTCGCCGGCACGCGTGCCACCGCAGTCGAGTTCCTCGAGAACGGCATGCCCCAGGCCGCCGAGGCCGCGTCGGAGGTGGTGCTCAGCGCTGGCGCGATCGGCTCGCCGCAGTTGCTGCTGCAATCGGGCATCGGCCCGGCGGACGAACTTTCGGCGCTCGGCATCCGACCACGCCTCGACCTGCCCGGTGTCGGCCGCAACCTGCAGGACCACATCAACTGCCCGATGACCTTCGCCACGACCGAACGCTTCGGCATCGCACAGTCGAGCGTCGAGGAAGCGGCGTCGGACCTACGGCAATGGGAGACCGACCGCAGCGGGCCGCTCACGTCCAACTGGTCGGCCTGCGGTGGCTTCGCCCGCATCGCCCCCGAGGCGGAAGACCCGGACCTGCAGCTCTACTGCATCGTCACCTCGCACCGCGACCACGCGCGCTACCGGTCGACGCAGCCTGGCATCACGCTGTTCTCGGTCGTGCAGCGGCCCAAGAGCCACGGCACGCTGCGGCTGCGCTCGGCCGATCCGCTGGACGCACCGGCGATCGATCCGCGCTACTTCAGCGACCCCGAGCGCGCCGACCTGCAACTGGTGATCGACGGCCTGCGGCTGCAGCGCCGCATCGCGGCGCAGTCGCCGCTGCGAGAGGTCATCGCGGGCGAGTTCGAAGGCAGCGCCGCCGCGCAGTCGGATACAGAACTGGCCGAATTCGTGCGCGCCCAGGCCACCACGCTCTACCACCCGACCAGCACCTGCACCATGGGCACCGACGCGATGGCGGTGGTAGACCCTGGTTGCCGCGTGCACGGCATCGAAGGCCTCTACGTGGCCGATGCGTCGGTCTTCCCCTCGATGGTCTCGGGCAACACCAATGCGCCGACCCTCATGGTGGCCGAACGCGCCGCCGATTTCATCCGGAAGGACGCACACCGATGACTTGGCTCGACACCTCGATCATGCGCACCCGCGGCGTGGCGCAGGGCCGCACGCCCGACACGCATGCGCTCACCGAAGCCAAGCAGGGGAAGTACCACTACACCATCGGCCCCTACTCCGACCCGGTGCTGCACGTACTCCCCGGCGATCGCGTGGTAGTCGAGACGCGCGATGCCTTCGAAGGCGCCATCAGGACCGAGCAGGACCTGCCCTCGCGCGTGCTCACGATGCCCTTCGTCAACCCGCAGAACGGCCCGATCCTGGTCGAGGGCGCCGAGAAGGGCGACGTGCTCGCGGTGTGCATCGAATCGATGGCACCGCGCGGCCCCAACCCGCGCGGTACCTGCGCGATGATTCCGCACTTCGGCGCGTTGAGCGGAACGGCCTTCACGGCGTTGCTGGCCGAGCCGCTGCCCGAGATCGTGCGCAAGATCCACGTCGACGAACAGGGCGTCTACTGGAGCCAGCGCGTGACGCTGCCCTACCGGCCGCACATCGGCACGCTGAGCTGCTCGCCCGAGATCGACTCGATCAACACGCTCACGCCGGACGCTCACGGCGGCAACATGGACCTGCCCGACATGGGCCCCGGCAGCATCACCTACCTGCCGGTGCAAAGTCCTGGCGCGCGGCTCTTCATCGGCGATGCGCATGCCTGCCAGGGCGACGGCGAGGTCTGCGGCACCGCGGTCGAATATCCCAGCACCACCACGATCCAGGTCGACCTGATCAAGGGCTGGACGATCGACTGGCCACGGCTCGAGAACGAGCGCGTGATCATGGCCATCGGCAGCGCGCGCCCGCTGGAAGATGCGACCCGCATCGCCTACCGCGAGCTGGTGCTGTGGATGGAGGCCGAGTACGGCTACGACCGCTGGGACGCCTACATGATGCTGAGCCAGTGCGGCCAGGTGCGGCTCGGCAACTTCGTCGACCCCAAGTACACGGTCGGGGCCGGCATTTCCAAGACCTATCTTGCGCCGGGCTGAGCCCGAATGAAGGAACGCACATGGACCTCGGACTCCAGGGACTCAACGCGCTGGTCACCGGCGGCACCAAGGGCATCGGCCGTGCGATCGCGCAGACCCTCGCTGCAGAAGGCACCCATGTGGCGATCTGCGCGCGCAATGCCGGCGAGGTGGCGCAGGCCGTCGCCGAACTCTCGGGCTACGGCGTCAAGACCTTCGGCCGCGCGGTCGATGTCGGCGACGGCCCGGCCTTGAAGGCCTGGGTGAAGGACGCTGGCGACGCGCTGGGCGGCGTCGACATCGTGGTCGCCAACGTGAGCGCCCTGGCCATCGCGAATGACGAGACGGGCTGGCAACGCGGCTTCGAGGTCGACATGATGGGCACGGTGCGGCTGGTGGATGCCGCCATGCCGCGGCTGGAGCGCAGCCCGCATGCGGCGATCGTCACCATCTCCAGCGTGTCGGGCCGCGAGATCGACTTCGCGGCCGGGCCGTACGGCGCGTTCAAGGCCGCGATCGTCCACTACACCCAGGGGCTGGCCCACCAGCTGGCCCCCAAGCACATCCGCGCCAACACCGTGTCGCCCGGCAACACTTACTTCCGCGGTGGCGTCTGGGACCAGATCGAGCAGGGCAACCCGGCGCTCTATGCGCAGGCGCTCGCGCTCAACCCGACCGGGCGCATGGGCACGCCGCAGGAGATGGCCAACGCGGTGGCCTTCCTGGCGAGCCCGGCTGCGAGCTTTGTCACGGGAAGCAATCTGGTGGTGGATGGCGCGTTGACGCGGGGCGTGCAGCTGTAGCAGTCAATCGATCGACGCCGCCTCAGCGACGGATGCGCGGCTCGCGCGATCAGGTTCAGGGCGTTGAACAGGTGAAGCTGGCCGCCACATTCACGTCGCCGGTCCCCTGATAGCGCGGATAGCCGGGATAGACGCACAACGGTCGCGTGCGACCCGGCACGCCGGCTGTGTCGGCGACGATCTGGGCCGGCGGCGCCACGCCACCCTCGACCCAGTTCTCCAGCGTGCTCAGGGAATCCCACGCCGCATTGAAAACGCTGCTGGCCGCATGACCGTACCCTGGGATCTCGTAGTAGCGAAGGAATCGGTCGAGTTGCGCCGTGCCCATGGTGCTGCGCAGACGTTCCAGATATTGCTGGGTGGCACGCGTGCTGACCAGTGCATCGTGCGAGCCGTGCGCCATCAGGATCTTGCCGCCCCGCGCGCTGAACACCGACAAGTCGGTGCCGTTCGCATCCTGCAGCCCGGTGAGATAGACGATCCGCTCCTGCAGTGCCCCGGGATTCTGAGGATCGAGCGCCAGCGGATTCGCATTCGGGTCGCGCGTGACGAAGAACTTGACCCATTGGTCCCAGAAGGTGCTGCCGTACGGTGGCGAGGTGGTGGCCGTGACGGGAGGCATCGGGTTGGCCGGTTGCTCGGTGCCGAGCGACAGCGTGAGCACCGTGGGCTGCAGCGGGCTCGTACCGGGCACACCGAAGTCGGTGCCCCAGGTGTTGAAGCCGGGATAGGTGGTCTCGCCGCTGGCGAGCCGGTAGTTCAACACCAGGGGCGTGTTGGTCACTTCGAAGGCGGTGATCTGCGCGTCGGACAGGCAGCCGTCGCCGGCGTCCGCACCGCCGGGGCAGCGCAGCGCGACACCGTTGAGAAGGGCCGTGCGCGGGTCGAAGCTCGCGTTGCAGGCGGTGACATTGCTGATCACGCCGTCGGCCACGCCGTCGAGCGCATCGCAGGCCTGCAGCGAAGCGTCGAGCAGCAGCTTGCGCTTCGCCCGCGTCGGGTAGGCGTTGGGCTGTGCGAGGGCGCGCGTGATGCGCCCGAACTGCAGGTCGAGCGCGGCCGCATTCCAGGCCGGGTAGAGCACGATCGCGCCGTTGTAGTCGCCCGGCCAGCGCGTGACGGCAATCAACGCTTCGCGCCCGCCCGTAGACCCGCCAGCAAAGTAGGTGCGCCGCACCTTGTCGGCATAGCGCGCCTGCGTCAAGGCAATGGCCACGTCACGGGTCTTCTTGATGGCGTCGCCGGCGAAGTTGCGCAGCATCTCGTCGTTGGCGCCGAAGCTGCCGTCACGGCTGGTAGTCAGCGGGTTCGCCTGATGGCCCGAGTCGCTGCCGAAGGTCGCATAGCCGCGGGCCAGCGGGGAGGGCTTGTCGGCCGGGCCGGCCGGCACGTTGCCGGTCCCGGTGGCGATCGTGCCGTTGTAGCCGCCGCCGCCGAACATCACGGCCTTGCCGTTCCAGACCGTGGGCAGGTTCAACTGGAACTTGATGTTCTGCGCGGTCGCATCGACGGGCTTGATGTCGCCCAGCACCCTGCAGTACTCGCCGACCGCTGCATTGCCCGTACCGGCCGCAGGAACGACGGTGCTGCTGCTGACCGTGGCACCGGTCGTCTCCAACCCGATGGCCGACGCCGGTATCGTCATCCCGTTGAGTTGCGCGCAGGTCAATGCGACAGCCGGTGGCTCCTTGTCTCCGCCACCACCGCAAGCCACCGAAATCGACGCCGCAATCAGCACAGCGACGGGCCCTGCGAGACGCGTGACAGGCGACGACAAGGCGGATGAGGTTGCAATGGAACGGCTCATGCAAATCTCCTGGAGACGTCGTGCGACATGGGACACCAAGCGCGGCCGGCCAGTTTATGGTCGCGGCAGCAGGCGCGCATAGGGGGATGCCCGTGGGTGGGCGCGGCGAGCCAGTGCAAACGGCGGCCGGTTTGCTTGACCAGCATCCGGGCCTAGCGGGCTCCCGGGCCGCATACCTCATGCGCAACAATCAGGCGCCATCCATCGACGTCCTGGAGAACACTCATGCATCTGGAAGGTTCATGCCATTGCCGCAAGGTGCGATTTTCTGTCGACGCGGCCGAGCCCACCCCTTTCATGCGGTGCTACTGTTCGATCTGCCGCAAGACGGCAGGGGCAGGCGGTTACGCCATCAACCTGGGCGCCGCCACGCAGAGCATGAAGGTGACTGGCAAGCGCTATCTGGGCATTTATCAGGCCCGGCTGCAGGATGACGACGGAGCGGGGACGCATGTCAGCGACGCCAGGCGCTACTTCTGTTCCCGGTGCGGGAGCGCACTCTGGGTGTGGGATCCCAGGTGGCCAGAACTGGTGCACCCTCACGCGGGAGCGATCGACACCCCGCTTCCTGCTGCGCCCGAAAACGTCCACATGATGCTCGGCTCGAAAGCCTCATGGGTGAAAGTGGAAGGCGATGCCGAGGACCCTCGTTTCGATGAAGGCCCCAGCATGTCGCTTGCCGAGTGGCACGATGCCCACGGTCTGCGCTCCCCCGCCGATGAGGAGTCCGGGCAAAACTCATAGTGCACTGGCACGTTCAGTCCGGCTTCTGGTCCGCTGGCGTCAGCGGCCCATTGTTCAGCGTCGCCAGCGCTCAGCGCTCAGTGCTTGCCGAGGTAAGCCTCGCGCACCGCGGGGTCGTCGAGCATGTCGCGGGCGCTGCCTGACGACGTGATCTCGCCGTTCTTGAGCACGTAGGCCCGGTCGGCCACCTTCAGGGCCTGGTTAGCCATCTGCTCGACCAGCAGGATGGTCACGCCGCTTTCCTTCAGCGACCGGATCACGCCGAAGATTTCCTTGACGATCAGCGGTGCCAGCCCGAGCGAAGGCTCGTCCAGCAGCAGCAGGCTGGGCCGTGCCATCAGCGCCCGCGCGATCGCCAGCATCTGTTGCTCGCCGCCGCTGAGCGTTCCGGCCATCTGGTGCTGGCGCTCGCGCAGGCGCGGAAACGTCGTGAATTGCTTGTCGATGTCCTGGCCGATGCCCGCATCGGACGACGGGCGCAGGTAGGCGCCCAGCAGCAGGTTGTCCCGGACGCTCTGGTCGGCAAACACCTGCCGGCCTTCGGGGGATTGCGAGATGCCTCTTGCCACCCGGTCATGGGCGGCGCTGCGTGTGATGTCCTGCCCCTTGAATTCGATGCTGCCGGCCCGAGCCGGCTCCAGTCCGGAGATCGCCTTCATCAGCGTGCTCTTGCCCGCGCCGTTGCCGCCGATGATGGTGACAACTTCGCCGGCCTTCACGTCCAGGCTCACGCCCCGCAGGGCTTCGATGGCGCCGTAGTTCACGGCCAGGTTCTTGATGTTCAGCATGCTCGACTCGTGTTCAGGCCGGTTGGGCTCGCAAGCCCGGCGTTGCAGCGGCAGGCCCGGCGTCCTCCTCGTCGTCCACGCCCAGGTAGGCGGCGATGACGCGCGAGTTGGCCTGCACCTCGGCCGGTGCGCCTTCGGCGATGCGGGCGCCGTAGTCGAGCACCAGCACATGGTCGGACACCGCCATGACGAGGTCCATGTGGTGCTCGATCAGCAGCACCGTCATCCCCTTGTCGCGGATGCGCCCGATCAACGCGGTCAGGTCCTGCGTCTCCTGTGGATTCAGACCCGCGGCGGGTTCGTCCAGCAGCAGCAGGCGCGGATGGGTGGCCAGTGCCCGGGCGAGTTCGAGGCGGCGCTGCAGGCCGTAGGGCAGGCTGCCGGCTTCGTCACCGGCGCGCGCCAGCAGGCCGACGAAGTCGAGCAGGCGAACCGCTTCGCAGCGCGCCTCGGCCTCTTCCCGCAGGGCGGCCGGCAGGCCCAGCAGGCTGGCCCAGAAACCGACCCGCAGGTGCGGATGGAGGCCAGCCAGCACGTTGTCCAGCACACTCATGTGCGGGAAGAGCTTGAGGTTCTGGAAGGTGCGCCCGATGCCCAGCGCACAGACCGCGCTGGCGCGGCTTTGGGTGATGTCGGCGCCGCAGAACTCGATGCGGCCCCTGTCTGCCGGGATCACGCCCGAGAGGATGTTCAGCAGCGTCGTCTTGCCCGCGCCATTGGGCCCGATCAGCGCATGCACATGGCCGGGCCGCACCTCGAAGCTCACGTCGTTGGTCGGCACCACGCCACCGTAGGCCTTGTACAGGCCGACGGCCCGCAGCATCACGCCGGCCGCATCGCGCACCGAGACGAACTTCGGTTGCCACTCCCCTCCCTGCAGCGCGGGCAGCGGCGCGGCCGCGGACAGCCGCGGCCAGAGCCTGCGCGCACCCTTGGACAGCGCACCCGCCAGACCCTGCGGCATGGCATAGAGCGCAAACAGCAGCAGCGCGCCGTAGGTGAAATGCTGCAGGTGCGGCCAGCGTGCCAGGAAGGCGTCCAGCAGCGTCAGGACGATCGCGCCCAGCACCGGGCCGTACCACGACGGCCCGCCGAAGAGCACGATCAGCAGCAGGAAGATCGACAGGTTGAACGTGATGAAGTCCGAGTTGATGTACTGGTTCTGCTGCGCCAGCAACGCGCCGGCCAGCCCGCAGGTCACGGCGCTGATGACGAACGCCAGCACCTTCATGCGATAGACGTTGATGCCGACGCTTTCGGCGGCCACCTCGGCGGCCTGCACTGCCTGGAAGGCCCGGCCGTACTTGCCCTTGAGCAGCGTGCGCAGCAGCAGGTGTGCGGCGAAGGCGAAGGCCAGCACCAGCCAGGCCCATTCACGCGTTCCGAGCATGTGGCCGCCGACGCTCGGTGGCACCACGCCGTAGATGCCCTGCTGGCCCCCGAAGACATCCTGCCACTCGGTGACGATCTTCTCGACCACGATGCCGAAGCCGATGGTCACCATCGCCAGCGACGGCCCTTTGACGCGCAGCGACGGCAGCGCGATCAACACGCCGAAGAGGCCGGCCACCACGCCGGATGCGGCCAGCGCCAGCCACGGGTTCCAGCCGCCCTTGGTGGTGAGCAGCGCCACGGTGTAGGCGCCTGCTGCAAAGAGCCCGGCGTGGCCGAGCGACTTCTGCCCGCTCCAGCCGACCAGCACGTTGAGGCCGCAGGCGGCCAGGTAATACAGGCCTGCCGTGAAAATGATCTTCAGGTAGAACTCGTTGCTCAGCCAGGCCGGCACCGCCACGGCCAGCACGGCGGCGGCGAGGAGGCCGAGGGTGTGGGGTTGGACCTTCATACTTTCTCGAACGGTTTCTGCCCGAACAGGCCTTCGGGCTTGATGACCAGCACCAGGATGATGAGCGCGAAGATCGTGATCTCGCGCATCTCCGCGCGCCACAACCCCACCAGCGCCTCGATGCAGCCGAGCAGGAAGCCGCCGGCGATGCACCCGCGCGGGCTCGTCAGGCCGCCGACGATGGCCGCCGAGAACGCCTTCAGTGCGATCGCCAGACCCATGAAGACCGACGCGGTCGTGATCGGCGCGATCAGCAATCCGGCCAGGCCGGCGAGCCCTGACGAGACGACGAAGGCCAGCACCACGATGGCGGCCACGTTGATGCCCATGAGCGCCGCGGCCTGGCGGTTGGCCGCGACGGCGCGCACGGCCTTGCCGATGCGGGTGCGGCGCAGCACGTGGTCCAGCGCCAGCATGACGACCGCCGTCACCACCAGCACCAGGATTTCCTGCGGCCGGATGCCGGCCCCGCCGATGCGGATCACCGACTCGCCCAACGGCGAGGGCATGCTCATCGACCCCGGCCCCCAGATCGCCAGGGCGGTGTTCTGCAGGATGATGCCGAAGCCGATGGTGCTCATGACCCACGACATGCCGGCGGAGCCGAAGAAGGGCCGCACGGCCGTGAAGTAGAGGATGACACCGAGCAAGCCCAGCACCGCCAGCGACACCAGCAGCGCCACGCCGTAGCGGAGGAAAGTCACGTCGGCGCTGCTGAGCACGCCGCTCTGGCTCTTGCCGGAGATGAGCAGCAGCGTGCCCACCGCCACCAGCGAGCCGGCGACGAGGAACTCGCCCTGCCCGAAATTCAACGTCTTGGTCGTGGTGTGCGTGATGCTGAAGCCCAGCGCGACGAGGGCATAGATGCCCCCGAGCGCCAGGCCGCTGAGCAGCGCCTGCAGCAGATTGATCATCCGTGGTGTCTCCGTGGCGGACCCCGCTGCGCCAGCGGGGCCGCGGTTGCTTTACTTCTTCAGGTCGGCCGGCGTCATGGCCTTGGTGATGGCGTCGGCATACGACACCACTTTGCCGTCTTTCCAGCGTGCGAGGTTGAAGTCGGACACCGAGAGCGCGTCGTGTTCGGCCTTGCTGAACGGCTTCTTGTAGAGCTTGATGATGCCTTGCGTGTCGGGCACACCGTCATCCAGCGTCGCAGCGACCTTGGCACCATCGGTCGTGCCGGCCTGCTTGATGGCCGCGGCCAGCAGCATCATCGAGTCGTAGGCCTGTGCAGCCGCCACGAAGGTCGGCATCTGCGGATAGCGCTCGCGCACGCGCGCAGCCAGGGCCACGGCGCGCGGGTTGCTGTCTTCGGCCGTCGAGGTCGCGAAGATGATGTGTTCCGAGAGCTTCTTGCCGGCGATGTTGAGCAGCGGCGTGCTCATGTTGCCCCAGGTGCCCAGCGTGGTCGGGAAGTAGTTGATCTTCTCCATGCTGCGCAGCAGCTGTGCGTTCGCATCGGCCAGGCCATAGACGACGACGGTGTCGGCACCGGCGTCGCGGATCTTCGCGAGCTGCGAGGTCATGTCGGTGTCCTTGGGGCCGAACTTCTCGACGGCGACCGGCTTCTGGCCGTGCATCGCGAGGACGTCGGTCAGGTCCTTCACGCCCTGCTGGCCGAAGCCGGTGGAGTCGGCGATGAAGGCGATTTTCTGGTTCTTGGTGGCCTTGACGGCGTAGGCCAGCAGCAGCGCGACCTGCTCGCGGTCCACCATCGAGATGCGGTAGATGAAGTTCTGCGGCTCACCGGCATAGCGGCGCGTGATGTCGGTCGCGGTCGCCACCGGCACGATCACCGGGATCTTCCTTTGCTGCGGCAGATGCAACCAGGCCAGCGCATTGCCCGAGTTCGCCGGACCGACAACCGCCGCGACCTTCTCGCTGTCGAGCAGTTCGGTCATGTTCTGGATCGACTTCGGCGGTGCGCCGGTGTCGTCGCGGATCACGCCGACCAGCTTGCGGCCGAGCACGCCGCCGGCCTTGTTGATGTCCTCGATCGCCAGGTCGAAGCCGTGGCGCGCGGCAATGCCGAGCTCGGCGACGGCGGTGCCGGACTGGTCGGCGTTGAAGCCGACCTTGATGTCCTGCGCGTGCGCTGGCGCAGCCAGCATCCAGCCCGACGTGATGGCGGCTGCCACCCACGACAGGGCGCGGGAACGAATCCACTGTTTGAACATGATGTCTGTCTCCTTGTTTGAATGATTGATGCAACGGAACGGGAACGGAAATCTCGAAGCGCCCAACGGCCGGACGGTGGCTAGCCCCGGATTTCCTTGAGCAGCTGGAGCGCTCGGTCGGTGCGCACGTCCTTCTCGTCGGCCATGCGGCTGGCGATGCGGTCGATCTCGTCACCGGTGGCGCCGGCCACCAGCGCGATGTTGCGGGCATGCAGGGCCATGTGCCCGCGCTGGATGCCTTCGGTGGCCAGCGCGCGCAGGGCGCCCATGTTCTGCGCCAGCCCCACGGCCACGGCGACCTCGCCGAGCTCCTGGGCCGAGGCGACCTTCATGATCTTGAGCGACAGCTGTGCGAGTGGATGGGTCTTGGTGGCGCCACCGACCAGGCCCACCGGCATCGGCATTTCGATCGTGCCGACGAGTGCGCCGTCACGGTCCTTTTCCCAGGTGGTGAGCGAGGTGTAGCTGCCGCTGCGGCAGGCCCAGGCGTGCGCACCGGCTTCCACCGCGCGCCAGTCGTTGCCGGTGGCGACGATGACCGGATCGATGCCGTTCATGATGCCCTTGTTGTGCGTCGCGGCACGGTAGGGATCGATCGCGGCGAAGGTGTACGCGTCGAGGATGCCGTCGATGACGTCGGCACCGGCGCGCTCCTTGGTCGTCATCGCCTCGGGCGTGACACGCAGCCGTGCCCGCGCCAGCCGCAGGTCGGCCAGGTTGGACAGGATGCGCAGGCGCACCGTGCCACCGGTGATCTGTTCGACCAGCGGGGACACCGCTTCGGCCATCGTGTTCACGGTGTTGGCGCCCATCGCGTCGCGCACGTCGACGATCAGGTGCATCACGACCATCGGGCCACGGGCGGTGTCGGGAAAGACATGCACCTCGATGTCGCGGCAGCCGCCACCCAGGCCGATCAGTACCTTGTCGCGGCTGTTGGCCACGTCCAGAATCTCGCGGCGCTTGCGCAGCAGCGCCTGGCGCGCACCATAGGGGTCGGACATGCCCAGCACCTGCACCTGCGCACGCATCAGCGGCTCGGTGCTCGAGGTTTCGAAGCCACCGCACTCGCGGACCAGCTTGGCCATGAAGGATGCAGCCGCGACCACCGAGGGTTCCTCCACCACCATCGGCACCAGCACGTCCTTGCCGTTGATCTGGAAATTGCCGGCCACGCCCAGCGGCAGCTCGAAGGTGCCGATGACGTTCTCGATCATGCCGTTGGCGCGGTCGAGGCTGAGCGCACCCGGATTGGCCAGCAGGGCGGCCTCGGCATCTGAAAGGCCGGCAGCCTGGACGACATGCGCCAGTCGCTCAGCAGGGCTGAGCGCCCGGAAATTGGGGAGACGGGAATCTACGGTCATGGATTTTTTCCTGGAGTCGCGGCAGAGGCGCCAAGTCCGCTCGTCGAAACACGCGGGGGAATGACGCGGGGCAAGGTCAGTACGGTTGGGACACTGTAGGCAATCTGTACCAGCAAACAAAGGTACAGTTTGCCGGGACAGCGGCCACGGCCGGGCAGGACAGCCGCAGACTGCGATAGTCGTTGCGCCGCTTCTCACCCGTCTTCCAGCGCGCCGCCCCGACCCCATGCCGCACACACCCGCCCCGTCGAAACCCACCACCATCGCCGCCACGCTGGCCGCGTCGCTGCAACGGCAGATCGCCGACGGCGCCTTCCGTCCCGGTGACAAACTGCCGTCGCTGCGCGAACTGGCCGAGCTGCACGGCTATGCGAAGAACACCGTGGTGGCCGCGTTCGAGCTGCTGGTGTCGCGCGGTGTCGTCGAGCCGCGCCGCGGTTCGGGCTACTACGTGCTGGCCGCGGCCGAAAGCGCGCCGAAGGAAGAAGAAGCGGGTTCGCTCGGCCGCGCGATGGACGTCGTCTGGCTGATGCGGGAGCAGCTCAAGTGGGAGGCTGACCAGCTCAGCGTCGGCGATGGTTTTCCGCCGGTCGAGTGGCTGTCGGGTGCGCGCCTGGACAAGTACCACCACAAGGTCGTGCGGACCGGACTGGGCGCGCTCTTTCGCTACGGCAGCCGCTTCGGCTACGAGCCGCTGCGCCACCACCTCGTTCGCAAGCTGGCGGACCTCGGCATCGGCGCGGAGCCACGGCAGATCGTGCTGACGCATGGCGCCAACGAGGCAATGGACATCGTGATCCGCTACTTCGTGCCGCCGGGCGGCACGGTGCTCACCGACGACCCCGGGTACTACCCGCTCTTCGGCAAGCTCAAGCTGGCCAGCGCCCGCATCATCGGCGTGCCGCGGCTGGCCGACGGGCCGGACCTCGACGCACTGGAGCAGTTGCTCATCACGCACCGGCCGCGGCTCTTCTTCACCCAGTCGGTGGCGCACAACCCGACCGGCTCGGACATCAGCGCCGCCAAGGCTTTTCGCGTGCTGCAGCTGGCCGAGAAATACGACCTGCTGCTGGTGGAAAACGACCCGCTCGCCGATTTCAAACCGATGTCGATGCCGCGGCTGTCGGCACTGGACCAGCTCGATCGCACCATCTACATCGGCAGCTTCTCGAAGTCGTTCTCGGCCGCGTTGCGGGTGGGGTTCATCGCCTGCGGTGCGGACCTGGCCAGCGATCTTGCCGACCTGAAGGCGCTGATCCACGTCAGCAGTTCGGAATACTGCGAGCGCACGGTCGACGTCATCCTCAGCGAAGGGCACTACCAGCGCCACATCGCGCGCCTGCGTGAACGCATCACCGAAGCGACGGCGAAGGCGGTGCGCATCTTCGAAGGCGTGGGTGGCGAGATCTTCGCCAAACCGCCGCAGACGCTCTACCTTTGGGCGGCCCTCCCCGGCGTGCCGGATTCGCTGAAGCTGGCGGAGGAAATGCTCAGCCAGAAGATCGTCTCCGCACCAGGCCGGGTGTTCTCCGTGGATGCCTCGCAGCGTTCGAGGTGGTCGCGCTTCAACGTCGGAGCGGTGGGTGATCCGCGCTTTGCGAAATCATTGAAGACGGTGTTGAAGCGGATGAGATGAGGCGTCAGGGACACCCCGGCCGCGATCCGGCGATCGACTTTTTCATTGCGGGCTCACGCCTTGCACGCCCTTCCCGGAAAGACGAAAGGCCCGCCTTCATGACGAAGGCGGGCCTTTTGTTTTTTTACCGATCGATCAAGCCGGCAATCCACCCGGCGCGAGGCCGGCGATCACTCAGCGGCTTGGCTTGAATGCACGCTTGGCCGCATCGCGCGGCACGAACACCTTGCCGCCGCCAGCTGCGCCGCGCGGGCCGCCGAAGCCTTCGTTGCGCGGGGCGAAGCTCTCGCCACGCGGCGCGAAGCCTTCACCGCGGCCCGGGCCGCCGGCACCACGCGGTGCACTGTCGCCCCAGCCCGGCTTGCGGCCGAAACCACCGCCGCCTTCGTCACGGCCACCGCCGAAACCGGCGTTGTGGCCATGGTGCGGGCGGGCACCGGGTGCCGCGCCACGCGGGCCGCGGTCGTTGAAGTTGCTGGCGCCGGCATAGCCGCCACCATTGCCACCACGCGGACCGGCACCACCACCGCCACCGAACTTGCGTTCGCCACCACGCGAGTGGGTATCACGGCCACCGCCGCCGAAGTTGCCTTGCGGGCGCGATTGCGGCATGCGCTGCTGGGGTTCCAGGCCAGGAATGGTCTCGGCCTTGAACTGCTGATGGCTGTAGTGCTCGATGTCCATGATCTTGCGACGATCGCGGAACTCGGCGAACGTGACGGCGATGCCGTCGCGGCCGGCACGGCCGGTGCGGCCGATGCGGTGGGTGTAATCCTCCGCCTTCATCGGCAGGCCGAAGTTGAAGACGTGGGTGATGGTCGGCACGTCGATGCCGCGGGCGGCCACGTCCGTGGCCACCAGGATCTGCACCTGGCCCTGGCGCAGCGCCATCAGGCGACGGTTGCGCAGGCCCTGGCTCAGGGCACCGTGCAGCGCGACGGCGCTGAAGCCGTCCTGCTGCAGGTCATTGGCGAGGCCGTCGCACTCGACCTGCGTGCTGGCGAACACAATGGCCTGGTTGATCGTGGTGTCGCGCAGCCAGTGGTCGAGCATCTTGCGCTTGTGCTGGGTGTTGTCGGCCCAGAACAGCACCTGCTTGATGTTCGCGTGCTTTTCCTGCGGCGAGTCGATCTGGATCTTCTGCGGCTGGCGCATCACGCGGGTGGCAAGCTGCTGGATGCGCGGCGCGAAGGTGGCGCTGAACATCATCGTCTGCTTGCGTTCGATGGTGAGCTGGTTGACTTCGGCCAGGTCGTCTGCAAAGCCGAGGTCCAGCATGCGGTCGGCTTCGTCGACCACGAGGAAGCGCACCTGGTCGAGCTTGATCTGCATCGAACGCTGCAGGTCGAGCAGGCGGCCCGGCGTGGCGACCACGAGGTTGGCGTTCTGCAGCTTGGCGATCTGCAGCTGGTAGGGCATGCCGCCCACAACGCTGGCCACGCGCAGGCCGCGGCAATGCTTGACCAGGTCGATGGCGTCGTGTGCGACCTGCTGGGCGAGTTCGCGCGTCGGGCACAGGATCAGGGCGCCGGGCGTGGCGGCCTTGAAGTTGCGGTTGCTGGTCGGGTCCTTGCGCTTGGCCTTCTTCGGCGGCGCTTCGCCGCGGGCGATGGCTTCGGCGGCCAGGCGGTCGGCCTCGGCCTTGAGCGCAGCGGCGGCTTCGGCTTCCTGGGCGAGCAGCGTGTGCAGCACGGGCAGCAGGAAGGCGGCGGTCTTGCCGCTGCCGGTCTGGCTCGACACCAGCAGGTCGATGAAGCGGGCGTTGCCTTCGTCGGAGCTGGTCATCGCCAGGGGGATGACTTTTTCCTGGACGGAGGTCGGTTGTTCGAAGCCGAGGTCGGCCACGGCGGCGACCAGTTCGGGTGCCAGGCCCAGCGCGACGAAGCCGTTGGGCTTCTTCGGGGCTTCGGCTTCGGGCGCTGCGTCGTCGGCCAGATCGAGCACAACGATGTCGTCGGAGGCGGAATCGGACATGGAAACGGCAGCGGATTCACCGGGCACGGCGAATTCGTCGGATTGCACAGGCGCGGAATCGCCCTGCGCTTGGAGGTAAGCGTCGGTCATAGAGATAGCTCATACGCGAGCGCTGCCGTAGGCGGCGCCCCGTCGGGTGGTTAAAAACATCAACCATCCAACGACATTCAGCAAGAGCTACGACCGGAGGTCTGCCTTGGCTGCGGCCCGTTCATCGGGCGCGGTGTGCAAGATAGGGAGATGCGAGAAACGCTGCACTGTGCAGCGAAGCCCGAGATTATGACACGGGCTCGGGTTTTTACCTAATCCTCAAGACGAAGGAAGGTCTTGCGGTAGTGCGCCAGCTCGTCGATGGATTCGTGCACATCGGCCAGCGCCGTGTGGGCCTGCTGCTTCTTGAACGCGTTGTAGGCGGCCGGCTTCCAGCGCTTGGCCAGCTCCTTCAGCGTGCTCACGTCGAGGTTGCGATAGTGGAAGTAGGCCTCGAGCTTGGGCATGTACTTGACCAAAAAGCGACGGTCCTGACCGATGGTGTTGCCGCACATCGGCGAGCCCTGCTTGGGGATGTAGCGCCCGATGAACTCGATCAGCTGCTTCTCGGCCTCGGCCTCGTCCACCGTCGACGCCTTGACCTTGTCGATCAGGCCGCTGCGGCCGTGCGTGCCCTTGTTCCAGCTGTCCATGGCGTCGAGCACGGCGTCGCTCTGGTGAATGACGAAGACCGGGCCTTCGATGCGCACCGACAGGTCGGAACTGGTCACCACGACGGCGATCTCCAGGAGGTGTTCTTTTTCCGGGTCGAGGCCGCTCATCTCGCAGTCGAGCCAGACCAGGTTCTGGTCGCTTTTCTTCAACACGGGGGCGGGGGCGGCGGGGTTCGATGCGGGGGTTTCAGGCATTGGGCGATTGTCGTCGAAGGTGCCCCTGCACCGAGCGGGCCCGCCGATACGGGGGCTAAACTCGGCGCGCCATGTCCGATGCCCTCACCTTCACCTATGCGTTCGCCGCTGCCCTGCTCGCCGGCCTGGCGGTGAAGTTCTGGCTGGCCTCGCGCCAGATCCGCCACGTGGCACGCCACCGCGACGCGGTGCCTGCCGCCTTCGCCAGCACGATGACGCTGGACGCCCACCAGAAGGCGGCCGACTACACGATCGCCAAGAGCCGCTTCGGCCTGGTCGAGATGGCGTGGAGCGCGGCGATGCTGCTGGCGTGGACGCTGCTCGGCGGCCTCGACCTGCTCAACAAGGTCCTGCTGGGCTGGCTGGGTGGCGGCATGGTGCAGCAATTGGCGCTGCTGGCGGCCTTCGCGCTGATCGGTGGCCTGCTCGACCTGCCCTTCACGCTGTGGCAGACCTTTCGCCTGGAAGAGCGCTTCGGCTTCAACAAGATGACCTTTCGGCTGTGGCTGACCGACGCGGTGAAGGGCACGCTGCTCGGCGCGCTCATCGGCCTGCCGATCGCGGCACTCATCCTCTGGCTGATGGGCGCCGCCGGCAGCGGGTGGTGGCTGTGGGCCTGGGCCGTGTGGATGGGCTTCAACCTGCTGCTGATGCTGGTCTACCCCACCTTCATCGCCCCGCTCTTCAACAAGTTCAAGCCCCTCGACGACGCCAGCCTGCAGGCCCGCGTGACGGCGCTCATGCAACGCTGCGGCTTCGCGGCCAAGGGCCTGTTCGTGATGGACGGCAGCCGCCGCAGCGCGCATGCCAATGCCTACTTCACCGGCTTCGGCGCCAGCAAGCGCGTGGTGTTCTACGACACGCTCCTGCGCCAGCTCAATGCCGGCGAGGTCGAGGCGGTACTGGCCCACGAGCTGGGGCATTTCAAGCGCCGCCACATCGTCAAGCGCATGGCGGCGATGTTCGCCCTGAGCCTGGGCGGCTTCGCACTGCTGGGCTGGGTGTCGGGCCAGTCGTGGTTCTACGCCGGCCTGGGCGTGCAGCCCAACATGGGCGCCCCCAACGACGCGCTGGCGCTGCTGCTCTTCATGCTCGCCGTGCCGGTCTTCACCTTCTTCGTGGCGCCGCTGCCGGCCTGGCTCTCGCGCAAGCACGAGTTCGAGGCCGACGCCTACGCGATGGCGCAGACCAGCGGCACCGACCTGGCCGCCGCACTGCTCAAGCTCTACCAGGACAACGCGTCGACGCTCACGCCCGACCCGCTGTTCGTCCGGTTCTACTACTCGCACCCGCCTGCTTCCGAGCGCCTTGCGCGCATGGCCGCAGCCTGACCTTCGGAGATCGCACCCATGCCCAGCACCAGCATGCTCAGCTTCAAGGACTGGAAGTCCACGCCGCGGCGCGCCCTGAGCGCGACCGAGATCGTGGGCGCCCTCGCCCGCCTCGACGGCTGGAAGCTCACCGGCAACGATGCCGATGTCGCCATCGAGAAGACCTACACCTTCGCGAACTACTTCGAGACCATCGCCTTCGTGAACGCGCTCGCCCTGGTGGCGCACCGCTTCGACCACCACCCGGACCTGTCGGTGCACTACAACCGCTGCGTGGTGCGCTTCAACACGCACGACGTGTCCGGCATCTCGCAGACCGACCTCGACTGCGCGGCGCAGGCCGACGCCCTGCTGGCGGCGGTATGACCGGGGAACGCGCGCTTGGCTAAGCAACGCGGCGCCGCCGCCGAGGCGGCACTGCGCGACGGCCTGGTCGTCGCGAGCCACGGCCGTCACTGCCTGGTCGAGACACCCGAGGGCGAACGCCTGATCTGCCACCCGCGCGGCAAGAAGAGCCAGGCCGTCGTGGGCGACCGCGTGCGCTGGCAGGCCAGCGAAGACGAAGGCACGATCGAGCAGGTGGTCGAACGCAAGAACCTGTTCTACCGGCAGGACGAGATCCGCACCAAGTCCTTCGCGGCCAACCTCGACCAGGTGCTGATCCTCATCGCGGCCGAGCCCGAGTTCTCGGAACACCAGCTGGCGCGGGCGCTGATCGCGGCCGAGGCCGAGCACATCACGCCCATCATCGCGCTGAACAAGAGCGACCTGGTCGTGCCCTTCGAACGCGCTTGGGCCCGGCTGGCCCCGTACCGCCGCATGCACCAGGGCGTGTTGCCGCTGTCGCTCAACGCGTCGGCCGACATCGACCGCGCGACGCTGCTGAAGCTGCTCGACGGCAAGACGACGCTCGTGCTCGGCCCGTCGGGCGCCGGCAAGAGCACGCTCACCAACCTGCTGGTGCCGGGCGCTTCGGCGTTGACCAACGAGATTTCCTACGCGCTCAATTCCGGCAAGCACACGACCACCAGCACCACGCTGTACTGGGTCGACGCAGAACGCCGCACGGCGCTCATCGATTCGCCCGGCTTCCAGGAATTCGGGCTCAACCACATCGAGCCGATGCAGCTCGCGCGCCTGATGCCCGACATCGCCGAGCATACGAACGACTGCAAGTTCTACAACTGCACGCACCTGCACGAGCCGGGCTGCGGCGTGATCGCGCAGGTCGATTCCGCCACCCACGCCGGCGCCATCAACGCCACGCGCTACCGCATCTACGGCGAGCTCTTCGCCGAGCTGAGCCAGCGACGCTTCCCATGAAGGTCCTGCTCTATTCGCACGCCTTCCATCCCTCGCTCGGCGGCGTGGAGACGGTGTCGATGGCGCTGGCGCAGGGTTTCAGCGCCAACGGCGTGGCGTGCAAGGTGGTGACGCAGTCCGAGGCGGTCGGCGGCGTCGCACAGGACTTTGGATTCGAGGTGATCCGCCGGCCGGGCCGGGCCGAAGCCCGCGCGCTGGTGCAATGGGCCGACGTGGTGCTGTTCAATGGCGCGAGCCTCGCGCTGCAACCCTGGGTCCTGCTGCAGCGCAAGCCCTTCGTCTGGGTGCACGTGGGCTACCAGGCCGCCTGCATCGACGGGCTGGGCTGGGTCGACAACGCGCCGGCACCGATGACGCCGCTGGCGTCGGTGCGCTTCCATGCGCGCCGCAGCGGCTGGGGCTTCGCGCTGCGCGAAGGCCTCAAGCTGGCGCTGCGGCGCGCCGTCGCGGAGCTGGCCGTGCATCGGAACGTCGCGATCACGCGCTGGATGGACATGGCGCTGCCGCTGCCGCGCCAGGTCCAGATCTACAACCCCTTCCCCATCGCGCAGTTCTCCGGCGCCGACCGGCCGGACCCCGCATTCGAGTTCTTCTACATGGGCCGCATGGTCCAGGAGAAGGGCGTGGACGTGCTGGTCCATGCCTTTGCCGAGGTGCTGCGGCGGCACGGCCCCGGCCCGCGTCTGCTGCTGATCGGCGATGGCGGCGCGCGCGCCGAGGTCGAGCGGATCGTCGCGGAACACGGGATCGGCGACGCGGTGGTCTTCGCCGGCAAGCAGTCCGGCCCGGCCTTGGTCGACTGGGTCGGGCGTGGCGGCATCGGCGTGCTGCCCTCGGTCTGGTACGAACCCATGGGGGGCGTGGCGATCGAGCTCATGGCCGCGGGCAAATGCCTGATCGTGTCCGCGCAGGGCGGTCTGGCCGAATGCGTCGGCGAGGCTGGCCTGGTCTTCCCGAACGGTGACGCGACGGCGCTGGCCGACCGCATGCTGGAACTGCTGAACGACCCGGCCCGCCGCAACGCGCTGGCCGCGGCGGCACGCGAACGGGCGCCTCAGTTCCTGCCGGAACGCTTCGTGGCGCAATACATCGCGCTGCTGCAGGACGTGATCGCCCGCCGCTGAGCCCGGTCAGCCGACGATCGTCGCCGACGCATCGACCAGCGCGCTGCACTGGGCCCGCGTGCCGATGCTGATGCGCAGGTACTGCTCGATGCGCGGCTGGCGAAAGTGCCGCACCAGCACGGCCCGCTCGCGCAATGCCGCCGCCAGCGCGGCTGCGTCGTACGCAGGGTGCCGCACGAACACGAAGTTGGCGTGCGACGGCTGCACCTCGAAGCCGAGATCCTCCAGTTGCAGCACCAGGCCTTCTCGCGTGTCGACGATCGCGTCGCGCGTCTGCCGGAACCAGGCCTCGTCCTCCAGCGCCGCGACCGCGCCGGCACTCGCCAGGCGATCGATCGGGTAGGAGTTGAAGCTGTTCTTGACCCGCGTCAGCGCGTCGATCAGCGGCGCCTGGCCGCAGGCAAAGCCCACGCGCAGGCCGGCGAGCGAGCGTGACTTCGACAGCGTCTGCACCACCAGCAGGTTCGGATGGCGAGCGATCAGCGACACCGCGCTCTGCGCCCCGAAGTCGACATAGGCCTCGTCCACCAGCACCACGCGCGCCGGGCACGCGACCAGCAGGCGTTCGATGTCGGCCAGCGGCAGCGACCGCCCCGTTGGCGCATTGGGGTTGGCGATCACGAGCCCGCCGCAACCCTGCGCGGCCCGTGCCGCCATCGCATCGACATCGATGGTCAAGGTGTCGTCGACCGGCTGCAGCGCGCACTCGATGCCGTAGAGCTGCGCATAGACGCGGTAGAAGCTGTACGTCACGTCGGCAAACAGCAGCGGCTCGGCCTGCTGGAAGAAGGCGAAGAAGGCGTGTGCCAGCACCTCGTCCGAACCATTGCCGGCAAAGACCTGGTCGCGGGTCAGGCCGTAGTACGCAGCCACGGCCTCGCGCAGTGCCATCGACTCGGGGTCGGGGTAGCGCTCCAGGCCGTTCGCCGCCGCGGCCTGCACCGCATCGAGCACGCGCGGCGACGGTGGGTAGGGGTTTTCGTTGGTGTTGAGCTTGATCAGCCCCTCGATGCGCGGCTGCTCGCCGGGCACGTAGGGCTCGAGCGCGCCGATGCGCGGGCTCCAGAAGGTCGGGATGGGGGCCATCGACAGGTGGCGACGTCGGTCAGCCCAGCAGGCGCGCGAGCGTCAGCAGGGCCAGCAGCACCATCCACATCACGACCGAGCGCCACACCAGGCCGACCACGCTGCGCAGATGGCCCAGGTCGGGCTCCCGGCCGCCGGTGCTGCCGGTGTCGATGACCGGGTCGGTCCAGCCGGTATCGACCACTTGCGCGCTCGCCAGCGGATCGGTCGGCGCCATCGGCCGCAGGCCACCGCCGCCGAGCCGCACGTTCACGGCGCCGGAGGTGGCCGCGAGGATCACGCCGTCGTTCGGCTCGGGGAAGCGGCGGGCATCGTTGCGCCAGCTGTCGATGGCGTCCTCGAAGCTGCCGACCACCGCGAAGCCCAGCGCCGTGATGCGCGCCGGCAGCCAGTCGGCGGCCAACCAGGCGCGTCGTGCCGCCTGTTGCACCCACACGCTGGAGGGCTGAACGATGGCGCCGTCCTTGTGTGCCCAGTAGCGTGCGACGAATTCGCTCATGCGGTAAAACACAGCGCCGGCCGGGCCCAGCCCCAACGCGGCCAGAACGGAAAACCACGCCAGCACGCCGAACACATGGCGGTGTGCCGCGATGACGGAATGCTCGATCACGTGGCGAACGATCTCGCTGCGCGGCAGGTCGGCCGCGTCCACATGCTGCCAGTGCGCGAGCAGCGAGCGCGCCAGCGGCTCGTCACCCTCTTCCAGCGCATCGCGGATGCCGGTGAAGTGGTGACTGAACTGTCGGAAGCCCAGGGTGACATAGAGCATCGCGACACTCCACAGCACGGCGAAGGGCAGCCCGAGCGTGAGCACCAGCAGCCAGTGCACGCCCAGCGACAGCAGGGTCGGCACGAACACGGCGAGCGCCCAGGCCACCCAGCCATGGTGCGATTGGCCGGCGTCGAAGTTGCGACTGGTCCAGCGCGTCCAGGCCAGCACGCTCCCATAGACCGGGTTGTGGGTTGCGAGCGGGCGCACCTGCTCGATCAGCAACGCGCACAGGATGGCAAAGAAGCTCATCGGTCGATGATAGCGAGTGGTCGGGCCGAGACCAGGGCACCCGCGGAACTGGCTTTGCCAGGCCACTGGGTGCGCCCCTCGAGGGGGCGGCGGCGACACGCAGTGCGCCGCTTCGGGGGTGGGCTTTACTTCAGGCGGAGAGGAAGCGGTAGAGGTTGCGCAACATGCCGGCCGTCGCGCCCCAGACGAAACGCTCCTGCGGCCCGTCCTGGTAGGGCATGGAGAACCACTGCCGCGCATTCAGGCCTTCGCCCACCATGGCATGGCGTCGATGATTCGCAGGGTCCATGAGATGCGCCAGCGGCACTTCGAAGGCATCGGCCACCTCCGACGGGCTGAGGCTCAGGTGGAAGCCCGGCCGCACCAGCGCGATGACGGGCGTGACGATGAAGGACGTGACCGTGGTGTACGTCGGCAGACTGCCCAGCACCTCGATGTAGTCGGCCGACAGGCCCACCTCCTCCCACGCTTCGCGCAGCGCAGCGGCGGTGATGTTGGCGTCCTCGGGATCGACGCGCCCGCCCGGGAAAGCGACCTGGCCCGAGTGCGTGGACATCTGCGTCGCGCGCTCGGTCAGCAGCACGGTCGGCACCTCGCGCTGCACGATCGGCACCAGCACGGCGGCCTGCGCCGGTGCGCGGTCACCGATGCGAGGCTCGCGGCGAAGCTCCGGCGTCCAGAGGGGCGGCGTCGCGAAACGCGCACGCAGCGCAGGCGCGGTCAACCGCGACGCCGGCACCGCGGGCAGGTCGCTGTCGACACGCACCACCGGCACGTCGCGCGGATCGAAGGCCGCCAGAGAGACGGCGTTGATGGGTTCGATCGGCGCGATGGCTTCCATGGTGGCGGGAATGGGGGTCAAGGGAACGAGTGATGGGCTCGGCAGGTACGACGCGGGCGGTGGCTGAAAGATACACGGCACGCCCCGCATGCGCACGACCGAGGCATGCAAGCGCCGCGCCAAAATGCAAAAAGCCGCCCGAATCGGCGGCTTTTGCGAGGCATGGAGACGCAGCTTACTGAGCGGCGGCGGCCTTCATGCGCTTGCCCGGCAGCTTTTCCTTGATGCGTGCCGAACGACCGCTGCGCTCGCGCAGGTAGTACAGCTTGGCGCGGCGCACATCGCCACGGCGCTTGACTTCGATGGCGGCGATCAGGGGGCTGTAGGTCTGGAACGTGCGTTCCACGCCTTCGCCGCTGGAGATCTTGCGCACCGTGAAGCCGCTGTTCAGGCCGCGATTGCGCTTGGCAATCACGACGCCTTCGTAGGCCTGCACGCGCTTGCGGCTGCCTTCGACGACGTTCACGCTGACGATGACCGTGTCACCGGGCATGAAATCGGGGATGGTCTTGCCGAGCCGGGCGATTTCTTCCTGCTCGAGGGTCTGGATGAGGTTCATGATTTCCTGGATTCGATCGTGACCGCGCTGCACTAAAGGCGTCGTCTCTTGGATGACGCGGCCGGCCAGAGGATCGGGGAGCCAAAGATTATAGCTTTTTTTTCAACGCCAGCTCATCGGCCTTGGTGAGCTTGCCCGCTGCGCGCGCCGCCTCCACCAACTCCGGCCGTCGTGCTGCAGACATCGTGAGGCGCTGGTCGCGCCGCCAGCGCTCGATCTGCGCATGGTGGCCGGACATCAACGGGGCCGGCACCGCCTGGCCGTTCCAGACTTCCGGGCGGGTGTAGTGCGGGCAGTCGAGCAGCCCGTCGAGCGCGGGATTGAAGCTGTCCTGCACATGGCTGGCCTCGTCGCCCAGCACCCCGGGCTGCAGCCGCGCCACCGCGTCGAGCAGCGCCATGGCCGCGATCTCGCCGCCCGACAGCACGAAGTCGCCGAGGCTGATCTGGTGCGTCACCCGCGCATCGATGAAGCGCTGGTCGATGCCTTCGTAGCGACCGCAGACCAGCACGGCGCCCTCGCCGGCCGCCCAGGTCTCGACCGCCGCGTGGCGCAGGGTGTCGCCGATCGGCGAGAACAGCACCACCGGGGCCGGTGCGCCGCGCGCGGCGAGCGCTGCATCGAGACAGGCCGACAGGGGCTCGGCCAGCATTACCATGCCCGGCCCGCCGCCGAACGGGCGGTCGTCGACACGTTTGTAGTTGCCTTCTGCAAAGTCGCGCGGATTCCAGAAGACGAGTTCGACCTGCTTGGACTCGTAGGCGCGACGGGTCACGCCGCTCGTGAGCAGCGGCGCGAACAATTCGGGGAACAGCGTGAGAACGTCGAAGCGCATGGCGACGCCAACGCTCAGTAATCAGGCTGCCAGTCGACCGTGATCAGGCGCCCTGCCAGGTCGACCTGGTCGACGAAGGCCGCGACGAACGGCACCATGCGCTCGAGCGGCTTGCCGTCCTGTTCGGACGCCAGCACCAGCGTGGTCTGCGGGCCGGTGGCCAGCAGTTCACGCACGGTGCCCAGGGCCACGCCCTCGCGGTTGACCACCGACAGGCCAATCAGGTCGACCCAGTAGTACTCGTCGTCGCCCGCCGTGGGAAAGCTCGAACGCGGCACGAACACGCGCGCGCCGCGCAAGGCCTCGGCGGCCGTGCGATCGGGCACGTCGTCCGAGGTCGCAACGATGCAATCGGAATGTTCCTTGGCCTCGCGGATCGCGAGCCGGAAAGCGCCGGTCTTCGGTGTCGAGGTGGCCGGGCTGGAAGGCTGGATGAACCAGCGCTTCGAAGAGAAGAGCGCCTCGGGTTGGGCGCTGTGGGGCAGGACCTTGAACCAGCCCTTGATGCCCCAGGCGTCGGCGATGCGCCCCACCTCGATCGCATCCGCCGGCAATTCGGCGGCTTCGAGCGTGGGCAGCATCCCGGGCCGAGCTTAAGCCGCGGCCTTGGGGGCAGCAGCAGCGGCTTGCTTGATCAGACGGATGACCGTGGGCGAGGCTTGCGCGCCAACGCTCTTCCAGTAGGTCAGGCGATCCTGCGCGATGCGGATGCTTTCTTCGTTTTCCTTGGCGGTTGGGTTGTAGAAACCCAGACGCTCGATGAAGCGGCCATCGCGACGAACGCGCTTGTCCGACACGACGATGTTGAAGAACGGACGACCTTTGGAGCCGCCGCGGGAGAGTCGAATGACGACCATGATTTATCCTTCGGGTGGTGCAGCAAACCCGCAAGGTTCGCCCACAAGAGTTCTTCCAGCGTCGAGACACGCGACATGGCCACCCGGCCAGCGACACGCTGAAAAGCCTGCGATTATAGCCCGGGCGCGGTTTTTGACTCCAGAATCGTGCCGAGCGTGCCTCCACGCGCGCTTTCACTGTCTTTTCCCCGCACCCGCCACGAGCATCCGCCCCCATGCATCCCCTCACCATCCGCCCCAGCCGGGACGACGACGTCGCCGCCATCACCGCCATCTATGCACACCATGTGCTCAACGGCACCGGCACCTTCGAGACCGATCCACCGAGCGCGGACGACATGGCCACGCGCCGTGCCGACGTGCTGGCCAAGCAGTTGCCCTACCTGGTGGCCGAGCGCGATGGCCAGGTCCTCGGCTTCGCCTACTGCAACTGGTTCAAGCCACGCCCGGCGTACCGCTTCTCCGCCGAGGATTCGATCTACCTGGCCGACGCCGCGCGCGGCCAGGGCGTGGGCAGCCAGCTGCTGGCCGCCCTTTCGCAGGCCGCCGAAGCAGCGGGGGTGCGCAAGCTCATCGCGGTGATCGGCGACTCGGCCAATGCCGGGTCGATCGGCGTGCACCGGGCCCAGGGCTTCGCGCATGTCGGCGTGCTCAAGGACTGCGGCTGGAAGTTCGGCCAATGGCGCGACGTGGTGCTGATGGAAAAGTCGCTGGGCGCCGGCAGTACCACGGCCCCCGAATGAAGGACCGCGTGAAGAACAAGACCCTGGCCGCCTGGCTCGCCTTCCTCGGCGGACCGCTTGGCCTGCACCGCTTCTACCTGCACGGCCTGGGCGACATGCTCGGCTGGCTGCTGCCCATTCCGACGGCCCTGGGCCTCTACGGCGTGGAACGCGCGCGCCTGTACGGGCTGGACGACGGCCTGAGCTGGGCGCTCATCCCCTTGCTCGGTTTCACCATTGCTGGCTGCGCGCTGACGGCCATCGTCTACGGTCTGACGACGGCGGAAAAATGGAACGCGCGATTCAATGCGGCCGCACCGGCCGACGCGCCGTCCGGCCAGACGGGGTGGATCACCATCGGCGCGGTGGTCGTCTCGCTGCTCATCGGCAGCACGGTGCTGATGGCCAGCATCGCCTTCAGCTTCCAGCGCTATTTCGAGCATCAGGTCGAGGAAGGCCGGAAGATTTCGCAGTAGCGGACATCGTGCGTCGGACAGCGTCCGTTCAGATTCGCGCCCTAGAGTGAACTCGCGGGCCGAAGGACGGCCCCTGGAGTTTCGATGCAATCGCAGACAGGGCGGCTCAGAACGCCGTCGATCCACACCCGGACCGTGCTGGTCGGCGCGAGCCTCTTCGCACTGTCGACCGGGCTGGCCCAGTTCCTCACCGACACGCCGGCCTGGCGCTTCGACTCACCGGTCCAGTACGACTCGGATTTCGCGGTCGCCGTCGGTTTGTGCTGGACCCTGTTTCAGCTTGCCGTTCATCGGAAAGCGCAGCGCGAACGCGAACGCTGGCTGATGGCGAGCGGCGCCATGCTGCTGCTCGGTGCCATCCAGGCCACCGACCTGCTGGTGAGCAGCGGGCTCATTCATGACGACTGGCTGCTCGACCTGCCGCTGTGGATGGCGGTGGCGACGCTCGTGCATGCGGTGCTGCGCCGGGGGCGCGAGCGCCCCTGGGTGGCGATGCTCTGGCGCGCCGGTGTGCTGCTTCAGACCGTCTTCATGCTGTGCGACCTGTGCCAGGGCTGCTCGCTGCCGACCTGGTCGATCTCGGCGGAAGACATCGCCTCGCTGGCCGAATGGAGCGAACTGCTCGCCATCGAAAGCTATGTGATGGCCTTCGTGCTGCTGGGCCGCGCGGCCTCATCGCCTGCCATGTCGACACGCCGTCGGCCGCTCGCCACAGGCGCCGAGGCGCGGCGCGTGTACGAGCGGGGCCATCTGTTCCAGAAGGCGATCTATCCGCCGTTGCGCCTGGCGTTCTATCCCGGCGTGCGATCGGTGCTGCTGGTCGCCACCTCGATCGGCCTGGTGGTGGCCATCGGCCCGGCCGTCCGGCGCGCGGCAGGGCGCTCGCTGGTCGGCCAGTTCGTCGACCTGCTCGTACTCGGACTGCGCCACGGGTTCGACCCGCTGGCCTACTACTTCCAGGAACTCTATCGGCCGGGTCGGCGCGCCGAAGCCGCCACCTATCTGACGCGGCATGAGACCAAGAACGGGCTGCTGCATCTGCTGAACGCCCTGCGGCCGGCCCCCGACGCGGTCAACGAGATGAAGGACAAGCTGCGCTTCGCCGCCCGTTGCCGGCATGCGGGCCTGCCGGTGCCCCGCACCCTGCTGGCCTGCGACGAGGCGGGGGTGGCCTGGCAGGCCGCGCCGTCCGACTTCGACCGCGACCTGTTCCTGAAACCACGCAGCGGTCGCGGTGCACGTGGGGCGTCGATGTTCGAGCGGGTGGGCCCGCTGCGCTACCGCACCCCCGACGGCGACACGCTGGACCTCGACGCCCTGGTCGAACGGGCCGGGGCACGCGGCCACCACGCGCCGCTGATCGTGCAGCCGCGGCTGCACAACCACGCGGAGCTGGCCGACTTGGCCGACCAGTCGCTGGTCACGGTCCGGGTGCTGACCTGCCTCGACGCGCAGGACCAGCCCGTGGTGACGCACGGCCTGCTGCGCATCCTGTCGAAACTCGAACCAGGCTGGCAGCGCCAGGACGAATACGGGATCCCGATCGATCTGGCGAGCGGACAGCTGGGGCCGATCCGCAGCGACCGGCTGGCGCGCTGTGCCGACCTGTACACGCACCATCCAGTGAAAGGACAGCCGGTCGCAGGGCGCGCGCTGGCCACCTGGCCCGCGCTCAAGGCGTTGGCCATGGCGGCACACCGCACGTTCCCGCACCGCATCCTCGTGGGCTGGGACCTCGCCTCGACCGTGGACGGGCCGGTGCTGCTCGAAGGCAACATCAACCTCGACGTGATGTTCCCGCAGCGGGTGCACCGGCAGGGCTTCGCCGACAGCCCCCTCGGGCCACTGCTGCAGCACCACCTCGCCACGCTCGCACGGGCGTACGACGTGGACTGAATCCGGCCCCTTGACGGCCGTCAAGGCTGTGGGCCCTGCCCACGCCTAGCATCGGGCAAACCCTCAAGGAAAGCGCATGAAACTTCTGTACGCCAGCGACTTCAAGATCAAGCTGGAAAACTTCGACCTCACCCGCAGCGAGAACATCCTGCGCATCATCTGCGGCGCCTTCATGTTCCCGCATGCCCTCAGCAAGTTCGCCGCGCTCGGCACGCTCTCGGCCGGCACCGTGGGCTTCTTCGCCAAAGCCGGGTTCCAGCCGCCCGAATTCTGGGTCTGGCTGGCCGCCTTCATGGAAGTCGCCACGGGCGTCGGGCTGGTGCTGGGCATCTGCACCCGCTATGCCGCCCTCGGTGCCGCCGGCGCCCTGGCCGTGGCGGTCTATGCGCTGCAGATGGTCAAGGGCTTCGGTTGGACCTGGAACACGGGCGGCTACGAATACCCCGTCTTCTGGGGCATCACCTGCCTAGCCGTCGCGATCTGGGAATTCCGGCGCGTCTACGGCGACAGCACCTTCAAGGCGCGCGCCTCGATCGGCGGCCAGCCCGTCAGAACACCTGCAGGCTGACCCAGTATGCAAAGGCCGCGACGAAGGCCGACGCCGGGATCGTGAAGATCCACGCCCACACGATGTTCCCCGCCACGCCCCAGCGCACGGCGCTGGCGCGCTGCACCGACCCCACACCGACGATGGCGCCGGTGATGGTGTGCGTGGTCGACACCGGGATGCCCAGCGCCGTCGCAAGGAACAGCGTCAGCGCCCCGCCCGTCTCGGCGCAGAAGCCGCCCACGGGCTTCAACTTGGTGATCTTCTGACCCATCGTCTTCACGATGCGCCAGCCACCGAACATGGTGCCCAGGGCGATCGCCGTGTAGCAGCTGACGATCGTCCAGGTCGGCGGTGCATCGGCCCCCGAATGGCCGGTGGCGATCAGCAGCATCCAGATGATGCCGATGGTCTTCTGCGCATCGTTGCCGCCGTGGCCGAGGCTGTACGCCCCCGCCGACACCAGCTGCAGGCGCCGGAACCACCGGTCCACGCGCGACGGCGTGGCACGGCGGCAAACCCAGGCCACCAGCACCATCATGGCCGAGCCCAGCGCGAAGCCCAGCAGCGGCGAGACGAAGATGAAGGCCACCGTCTTCCAGATGCCCGCGGCCACCAGCGCGCTCGCACCAGCCTTGGCGATCACCGCCCCCACGATCCCGCCGATGAGCGCATGCGACGAGCTGCTCGGGATGCCGTAGTACCAGGTGACCAGGTTCCAGGTGATCGCGCCGATCAGCGCGCCGAAGACCACATGCACGTCGACGATGCCCGGATGCACGATGCCCTTGCCCACCGTCGCCGCCACGCTCAGGTGGAAGACGAAGATCGCGACGAGGTTGAAGAAGGCGGCAAAAGCGACCGCCTGGGCCGGCTTGAGCACGCCGGTCGACACGACGGTCGCGATCGAATTCGCCGCGTCGTGAAAGCCGTTCATGAAGTCGAAGGCGATGGCCAGCACGACCAGCAGCACGACGACCCACAGGCCTACCTGAACCGTATCCATGGACTGCCGCGCTTCAGGAGTTCTCGAGGACGATGCCCTCGATCACGTTGGCGACATCCTCGCACTTGTCGGTGATGGTCTCGAGCAGCTCGTAGATGGCCTTGAGCTTGATGACCTCGCGCACGTCCGGCTCCTCGCGGAACAGCTTGCTCATGGCGCTGCGCATCACGCGGTCGGCGTCGGACTCGAGCCGGTCAATCTCCTCGCAGGTCTTGAGCGTCGCCTCGGCCACGGCCGGGTCGGCGATCTTGCCGAGGTACTTGACGGCGTCCTTGAGACGGTCGCAGCACTTCACGCTCAGCGCGGTGAGTCGGACGATCTCTTCGGTCATGTGGCGCACGTCGTAGAGCGCCATGGTCTCGGCCGAGTCCTGGATCAGATCGGCCACGTCGTCCATCGTGTTGATGAGCTTGTGGATCTGCTCGCGGTCAATCGGCGTGATGAAGGTCTTGTGGATCAGCCGGTTGACGTCGTGCGTCACGCGGTCGGCCGCGCGCTCGGCGTTGTCCACGTCGCGGTTGTACTGCTCCCGCAGGTGCACGTCGTTGTAGTTGGCGACCAGGTTCTCGAACGCACGCGCCGCTTCGACGATGCGTTCGGCGTGCTGGTTGAACATCTCAAAAAAATTGCCCTCTCGGGGCAGCAGCTTGCCGAACATGACGTTGGCTCCTTATTCGATGCGTGTGTCGTCGTGATGACGATTTCGTGACAGCCGGGAGTGTAAGGGCCCGGGCCGGGCCGCCCGCTCAGCCGGGGAGCTGCAGGGTCGGCAGGTTCCAACGGCCGTAGATGCCGCCCAGGCGCAGGCCCGCGATGACCGCGAAGCCGATGTAGAAGGCGGGGCGGCGCGCCATGCCGCAGCGCTGCAGCAGCAGGTAGAGCGCAATGCCGACGATGGCAGCCGAGCCGTAGATGTCGCCCGACAACAGCATCGGCACGCGGTTGGTCAGCACGTCGCGCAGCACGCCGCCGGCCGCGCCGGTCATGGTGCCGGTCAACACGACGATCAGTGGGGACAGGCGGGCCGCTTCGGCGATCTGCGCGCCGGTGATGGCGAACAGGGCGAGCCCCAACGCATCGGCCAGCAGCAGCGCGATGCCGGGGGGCGGAAAGTAGTGGACGTAGATCACCGTGGCCACCGCGCTCGCGAGGATGACCTGCAGATAGCGCGTGTCGCGAATCCAGAAGATCGGATGCCGCCCAAGCAGCAGGTCGCGCAGCGTGCCGCCACCGATGGCGGTCACCGCCGCGATCACCACCACGCCCAGCAGATCGAGCCCGGCGCGACCGGCGGCGAGCACGCCGCTGACCGCGAACACGGCCACGCCGATCAGATCGAGGACGTAGAGCAGCGGCGGCACCGGCGGCGCCTCACAGCCGCTCGATGGCCTGATGGGCCACGGCCGTGAGCTGCTCTGCCGACACCAGCTCGGGCGCAATCTCGGCCAGCGGCACCAGCACGAAGGCGCGCTCGTTCATGCGTGGATGCGGCAGGGTGAGCCGGGGCGTTGCCAGCACCGCATCGCCGTGGCGCAGCAGGTCCAGATCGAGCGTGCGCGGCGCATGGTGGTACGGGCGCTCGCGCCCGGCGTGCTGCTCCAGGCGCTGCAGCGCGTCGAGCAGGGCCTCGGGCGCCAGCCCCGTGTCGACGGCCACCACCGCGTTGATGAAGTCGGGCCCGCTCGCCTCGAAAGGCGCGGTGCGGTAGAGCGACGAGCGCGCCGTGACCCGCGTGCGCGGAATCATGTCGATCTGCGCCATCGCGATGCGCACGGTCGCCGGCGCATCACCCAGGTTGGCGCCGAGCGCCACGAACGCCAGGGTCATGGCCGCAACGTCAGGCGGCCCCGCCATCACCGGCACCACCCGCACCACCGCCGGTACGCGGCTTGCGGCGCCGCCGGCGCTTGCGCGGTGCCTCGCCGTCGGGCGGCACCGCACCGGCGATCTCGCCGGCGTCATCGGGCTCGTCGCGTTCGGGCTCGTCGCGGTCCGAGCCGACGACCGTGGGCGCGTCCGTGCGATCCGTGCGTGGGGCCGGCTTGGCACGCACGCGGGTGCGCGTTGGCGCCTTCTGTTCTTCGCGCACCTGATCGAGCAGATCCTGCCGGCGCAAGTCGTCGGCGGTGCTGAATTCCTGCCACCACTCGGCGATGGCCTCGCTCACCTCGCCCACGTCGGCGCGCAGCCGCATGAAGTCGAAGGCGGCGCGGAAGCGCGCCTGCTCCACCAGGCTGTAGGGCGTGGAACCGACGCGCTTGTCGAAGCGCGGCTGCATCATCCAGATCTCGCGCATGTCGCCGCCGAGCTTGCCGCGGCCCGACACGTCGCCGATGCGGGTGTTGAAGACGTCGTCGATCGCGTCCTGCAGCGCCGGGAAAGCGGGCTGGCCACGCTGGCCGTTGCGCCCTTCGAGGCGCTGCGCCCAGCCGTCGCGCACGTCGGCCCACAGCACGCAGGCCAGCAGGAAGCTCGGCGCCACCGGCTTGCCCTCGCCAACACGGCGGTCGGTGTCCATCAGGGCGGCCTTCACGAAGGGCTGCTCGGCGCGTTCCACCACCACATCGAGCAGCGGGTAGATCCCGGTCGCCAGCCCCAGCTTGCGCAGCTGGGCGATGGTGGCCACGGCATGCCCGGTCTGCAGCAGCTTGAGCATCTCGTCGAACAGGCGGCTCTGCGGCACGTCGGCCAGCAGCTTGCTCGAGGCGATGAGCGGCGCAGCGGTCTTGGGCTCGATCTCGAAGCCCAGCGCGGCCAGCTTGGCCGAGAAGCGGATCGCGCGAATGATGCGTACCGGGTCTTCGCGGTAGCGGGTGATCGGGTCGCCGATCATGCGCAGCACCAGCTTCTTGGCGTCCTTGATGCCGTTGTGATAGTCCACCACGATGCCGCTGGCCGGGTCGTAGTACATGGCGTTCACGGTGAAGTCGCGGCGCGCCGCGTCTTCTTCCTGCGGGCCCCAGACGTTGTCGCGCAGCACGCGGCCGCTCGAGTCGACGGCATGGGTCATGCCGGCGAGCTCGCCCTTGCTGGTGCGCTCGTTGCCCTTGACCTGCTCGGCCGCCGCGTTGTCCATGTAGGCGCGGAAGGTCGAGACCTCGATGACTTCATGCTCGCGGCCGCGGCCGTACACCACGTGCACGATGCGGAAGCGCCGGCCGATGATGAAGGCACGGCGGAACAGGCTCTTCACTTGCTCCGGCGTGGCGTTGGTCGCGACGTCGAAGTCCTTCGGCCGCAGGCCCAACAGCAGGTCGCGCACCGCGCCACCCACCACGTAGGCTTCGTAGCCGGCATCCTGCAGGGTCGTCACCACGTTCTTGGCGCGTTCGTCGACCAGCGCCGGGTCGATGCCATGCACGCTGGCCGGGACTTCCTGGCGCTTGCCGAAACGCGACTTCGCGCTGGCGCTGGCGCCGCCGGACTTGCCGAGCAGTTTGTCGATGAATGTCTTGATCATGAGAGAAAAGGTCGGACGCGGTGCGCCCCGGTTGGCGTTATTGGTTTTCGAGCATCGATCGGATCAGCGGGATCGTCACCGCGCGCTGGGTCTGCAGCGCATAGCCGTCGAGCTGGTCGAGCAGCTCCATCAGGCTGCCGAGGTCGCGGCTGAATCGGTGCAGCATGTAGTCGAGCACGTCGTCGCCCAACAGCACGCCGCGCGCGTCGGCGGCTTGGCGCAGCACCGCGCGGCGTTCGGCCTCGCTCAGCAGCTGCAAGTGGAACACATGGCCCCAGCCCAGGCGGGTGCGCAGGTCCTCGCGCAGCGCCAGGTCGGCCGGCGGCAGGGCACCGGCCGCCACCACGCCGCGCTGGAGCGTCTGCGCATTGACGAACCAGTTGAAGGCGGTGTGCTGCTGCACGGCGGTGTAGAGATGCACGTCGTCGAGCACCACGGCGCCCCAGCGCTCGTCGAATTCGGGCGGCTCCAGCAGGCCGGCGTGCAGCCAGCCGACCACGGCGCCCTGCTCGCGCAGGGCGCTGCGCACGCCTTCGAGCAGGTGCGTCTTGCCGCTGCCGCTCTCGCCCCACAGGTAGGTGGGCACGGGCGAATGGAGGGTCGGTGCGTGCGCATCGCCCACCCACACGCGCAGGTGGCGCAGGGCCGCCTCGTTCGGACCGGCGAAGAAACCCGCCAGCGTGGGGCCGGTGGAAAGGCCGATGTCGAGCGCGAGCTGCTTCATGCCGGGAGCGAAGCGGGCGGCTGCCGTGGCACGGAGGACGCAAACAAGGGGTTCATGGGACCGGGCGCGAGGGGCCCTTAAAATCGTCCCGAATTCTATCGGCCCGGCCGTTTCGGTTGCCGGCGCCCCGCCCACCCTCTTCGTCGTCCCGTCCGCCAAGCCTGCTCTGCCCATGAACTCCAACACGCCCACCCCGCTCAGCTACAAGGACGCCGGCGTCGACATCGACGCGGGTGACGCGCTGGTCGACCGCATCAAGCCGCTGGCCAAGAAGACGATGCGCGAGGGTGTGCTGGCCGGCATCGGCGGCTTCGGCGCGCTGTTCGAGGTGCCCAAGCGCTACAAGGAACCGGTGCTGGTGAGCGGCACCGACGGCGTGGGCACGAAGCTCAAGCTGGCCTTCGAATGGAACATGCACGACACGGTCGGCATCGACCTGGTCGCCATGAGCGTGAACGACGTGCTGGTGCAGGGCGCCGAGCCGCTGTTCTTCCTCGACTACTTCGCCTGCGGCAAGCTCGACGTCGACACCGCCGCGGCGGTGGTCGGCGGCATCGCCCGCGGCTGCGAGCTGTCGGGCTGCGCGCTGATCGGCGGCGAGACGGCCGAGATGCCCGGCATGTACCCCGCCGGCGAATACGACCTGGCCGGCTTCGCGGTCGGCGCGGTCGAGAAGTCGAAGATCCTCACCGGCCAGGATGTGAAGCCCGGCGACGTGGTGCTCGGCCTGGCTTCGGCCGGCGTGCATTCCAACGGCTTCAGCCTGGTGCGCAAGGTGATCGAGCGTGCCGGCGCCGACCTGCCGGCCACGCTCGATGGCAAGCCCTTCCGCGACGCCGTGATGGAACCCACGCATCTCTACGTGAAGCCGGTGCTCGAGGCGCTGGGCAAGCACCCGATCAAGGCGCTGGCCCACATCACCGGCGGCGGCCTGCTGGAGAACATCCCGCGCGTGCTGCCCGAAGGCACCGCCGCCCATCTCAAGAAGGGCAGCTGGCCGCAGACCGAGCTGTTCGCCTGGCTGCAGCAAGTGGCGGGCATCGACGACATCGAGATGAACCGCACCTTCAACAACGGCATCGGCATGGTGGTCGTCATCGACGCCGCCGAAGCTGCGGCCTGCGCCGCCACGCTGCGCGCCGCCGGTGAAACGGTGTACGAGATCGGCATGATCGCTGCGCGCGCCGAGGGCGCGGCCGTGGTCGTCGCCTGACCGCCGTCACCCGCGTGAGCGAACCCGTCGCTGCGCCGTCGCGCTCGCTGGTCATTGCCAGCTACCTGCTGATCGCCAGCGGGCTGCTGCTGGTGATGTGGCACGGCCTGTTGCCGGGCCTGCTGTGCGTGTGCATCGGCTTTCTCGCGACGCGGTGGCTCGCCCGGGCGCTGGACGCCGGCCTGCGCCGCCGCCGCACCGCCTTCGATGCGTCGTTCACCTCGCCCCTGGCCCGCGTCACTGCAGCCGCGCTCGTGATGCTGGCGCCCCTGATCCTGATGGCCCTCGCGTTCTCGCAGGCCCGCGAGTTCGTGCTCAACGCGCCCGACCAGTACAAGGAACTGCTCGACTACATCGCCCGCACGGTGCTGGAACTGCGCCTGAAACTGCCGCCGGACATCGCGGCCTACCTGCCCGAAGGCGCCGCCGACGTGCAGCGCCTGGTCGCCGGCTACCTGCGCGCGCAGGCCGGCATGCTGGCCATGACCGGCCGTGCCTGGCTGGGCGCGCTGCTCTTCGCGTACGTCGGGCTGCTGGTCGGTGCGTTGGCCGGTGCTGGCGTCACCTCGGTCACGGGGGGGCCGCTCGCCGCCCTGCTGAAGCGGCGCGTCACGCTGTTCGGCGAAGCCTTCGGGCAGATCGTCGCGGCGCAGTTCTGGATCGCGGCCTTCAATTCGCTGCTCACCGCCATCTTCCTGCTCTTCCTGCTGCCGCTCTGGGACCTGCGTCTGCCCTACACGCCGGCGCTGATCACGCTGACCTTCGTCGCGGGCCTGGTGCCGATCGTCGGCAACCTGCTGTGCAATGCCGTCATCACGATGGTCGGCCTGTCGGTCTCGCCGCTGGCGGCGATCGCCTGCCTGATCTTCCTGATCGTCATCCACAAGGCCGAGTACGTCATCAACGCGAAGGTGGTCGGCAGCCGCACGCACATGGCCGTCTGGGAACTGCTGGCCGTGATGTTCGTCGCCGAAGCGGTGTTCGGACCCGCCGGCCTGGTCGCCGCGCCGCTGTTCTACGCGTACCTCAAGAAAGAGCTGCAGGCCGAACAACTGGTCTGAGCCGCCGCGCGCGCCACGGCGCGCGCCCTTCCCGCTCCTGCTTTTTCGGCCCGCCGATCCCGCGTCGCGGCCATGGACTTCCATGTGGACACCGTCCAGTCACTTTGCTATCGTATTGTGGACGGCGTACACAAATCGGCTGTCGCGACCCGACCCTTCTGCTCCCCCCGATTCCAGGAGACCCCATGTCCTCTTTCAACGCGTACCTTTTCTTCGACGGCACGGCGGCGCAGGCCATGCCCTTCTACAAGAGCGTGCTCGGCGGCAAGCTCGACGTCATGACCTTCGCGCAGATGCCGGGCGCTGAGCAGCAGAAGATGTCGGCCGCCACCGCCGCCCGCGTGATGCACGCCATGCTCACGTTCGAGGGCGGCCAGCTGATGGCGTCGGACACCATGGAAGGCCAGCCGCACGAGGGCATGAAGGGCTTCTCGCTCACGCTCAACAAGGACACGGCCGCCGAGGCCGAAGAGGTGTTCGCCGCCCTGGCCGACGGCGGCCAGGTGACGATGCCGATCGCGCCCACCTTCTGGGCCGAGCGCTTCGGCATGTGCACCGACCGCTTCGGCACGCCGTGGATGGTCAACGGCGGCATGCAGGCGCATGGCTGAGGCCGCGGCGGCGATGGCGGCGCGGGCGCCGGCCGACGAGCGCCGGCGCTGGCTCGCGCTGATGGTGCTGTGCCTGGGCGTGCTGATGATCGTGCTCGACACGACCATCGTGAACGTCGCCCTGCCCTCGATCCGCCAGGACCTGGCCTTCAGCGAAACCGCGCTGGTCTGGGTGGTCAATGCCTACATGCTGACCTTCGGCGGCTTCCTGCTGCTGGGCGGGCGGCTGGGCGACCTGTTCGGCCACCGGCGCGTGTTCCTCGCCGGCATCGTGGCCTTCACCGTCGCGTCGCTGGCCTGCGGACTCGCGAACTCGCAGGCGCTGCTGATCGCGGCGCGCGCGGTGCAGGGCCTGGGCGGCGCGGTGGTGTCGGCCGTGTCGCTCTCGCTGATCATGAATCTCTTCACCGAGCCGGCCGACCGGGCCAAGGCGATGGGCGTCTACGGCTTCGTCTGCGCAGGCGGCGGCAGCATCGGCGTGCTGCTGGGCGGCTTGCTGACCGGCGCGCTCAGCTGGCACTGGATCTTCCTGGTCAACCTGCCCATCGGCGTGGCCGTGTACGCCCTGTGCGTGGCGCTGCTGCCCGCGCACCATGGCGCTCGCGCCAGCGTGCGGCTGGACGTGGCCGGTGCGGTCAGCGTGACGGCCGCGCTCATGCTCGCGGTGTACGGCGTGGTCAACGGCAACGAAGCCGGCTGGGGCTCGACGAGGACGCTCCTGCTGCTGGGCGCGGCGATGCTGCTCTTCGCCGTGTTCCTGACCGTCGAGTCGAGGGTACGCGACCCGCTGGTGCCGCTGGGGCTGTTTCGCCTGCGCAACGTGGCCACCGCCAACGTCGCGGGCGTGCTCTGGGCCGCCGCCATGTTCGCCTGGTTCTTCATCTCTGCGCTCTACCTGCAGCTGGTGCTGGGCTACAGCCCGATGCAGGTCGGCCTGGCCTTCCTGCCGGCGAACCTGATCATGGCGGCCTTCTCGGTGGGACTGTCGGCCAAGCTGGTGATGCGCTTCGGCATCCGCTGGCCGCTGGCCGCCGGATTGCTGATCGCGGCGGGCGGCCTGATGTGCTTCGCCCGCGCGCCGGTCGGCGGCGACTTCGTCGTGCACGTGCTGCCCGGCATGCTGCTGCTCGGCCTGGGTGCCGGCATCGCCTTCAACCCGATGCTGCTCGCCGCCATGAGCGACGTGCGCCCGGAAGACGCCGGCCTGGCCTCCGGCGTGGTCAACACGGCCTTCATGATGGGCGGCTCGCTCGGCCTGGCAGTGCTCGCGAGCCTGGCCGCCGCGCGCACCGGCACGCAGGTGGCGGCCGGTGCATCGCCAACTGTGGCGCTCAACGCGGGTTACCAGGTGGCCTTCGTGGTCGGCGCGGTGTTCGCCGGCGCCGCCGCCCTGCTGGGCGCGGTGTTCCTGCGCCCCGGTGCCGCAGCGTCCGGTCATTCGCACCCATGAGCCCGCCCATCCACCTGCTGCTGAAGCTTCGTTCGTCCCTGCTGTTTCACACCCACCGGAGATCGCCCATGCCCCGCTACGTCGACGGATTCGTCCTGCCCGTGCCCAAGGACAACATCGAGGCCTACCGCAAGATCGCGCGCAAGGCCGGCAAGATCTGGCGCGAGCACGGCGCGCTGGAATACATCGAATGCGTGGCCGACGACGTGAAGCCCGGCAAGCGCACCTCCTTCCCGCAGAGCGTGAAGCTCAAGGCCGACGAGGTGGTGGTGTTCTCGTGGATCGTCTACTCCTCGCGCAAGCAACGCGACGCGATCAATGCCAAGGTGATGGCCGACCCGCGCCTGAAATCGATGATGGACCCCAAGGCGATGCCCTTCGACGGACAGCGCATGTTCTTCGGCGGCTTCAAGACGCTGGTCGAACTCTGACGGCGCCGCACCAGTCGATGTCCTGAATTGATCGATACTGGTCCGGCAGCGCGCGGACGATGGGGTTTGCTGCACCGGAGAATTGGCCGCATCATCCCTCCATCGCCATCGCGCACCATGCCATGAAGACCTGTCTCATAGTGATCGACGTCCAGGAATCGTTCCGCCACCGCCCCTACTCGACCGAGCGCGACATGGGCGCCTACTTGGCCGCCCAGAACGCGTTGATCGACGGCTGCCGCGAGGCGGGTGTGCCGATCGTGCGGGTGTTCCATGTCGACGGGCCCCGGACGGCCGACAACGCCTTCGCCGTCGAATCGGGCCACGTGCGCCCGCTGGAAGGCCTGGCGCCTTTCGACGCCGCCGAAACCGTCACCAAGCACCGCCACAGCGCGCTGGTCGGCACCGGGCTCGATGTGTGGCTCACGCGGAACGGCATCGGCCGGCTCATCGTCAGCGGCATCCGCACCGAGCAATGCTGCGAGACGACCACGCGCCATGCGTCCGACCTCGGCTGGCAGGTCGATTACGTGACCGACGCCACGCTCACCTTCGACATGACGCAACCCGACGGCCGGCCGCTCTCGGCCGCCGAGATCAAGGACCGCACCGCCACCGTGCTGCAGGGCCGGTTCGCCACCCTGTGCAGCGTGCCGCAGGCCCTGGAACGCGCCGGCGCATCGCTGGCGGCTTGAAGGCGCACTGTCATGCTCGAACTCCGCCCCGCCTGCGAACATTGCGCCGCCGACCTGCCACCGGCGTCGGCCGACGCGCGCATCTGCAGCTTCGAATGCACCTTCTGCGCAAACTGCGCCGACACCTTGCTGCAGCAGGTCTGCCCCAACTGCGGCGGCAACCTGGTGCCGCGGCCGATCCGGCCGACGCAGGACTGGAACGGCCGCGGCAACTCGCTGCACAACAACCCGGCGGCGACCGAAGCCAAACACCGCCGCGCCGATCTGGCAGCGCACGCCGAGATGCTGCAGCGCCTGGCCGGCAGGCCGCCCGCCGCGCGTTGAGCGCGCCCCAGGACCACCATTGACCCCCGGCCCACCGATCCGCGTCGCCTTCGCACTCCTGCCGAACAGCCTGGTGCTCGACTGGGCCGGCCCGGCGGAAGCGCTGCGCATCGCCAACCAGCTGCTGCGCGCCAGCGGGCAACCCGAGCGCTTCGTCATCGACTTCGTGTCGCCCACGCCGAGCAGCGTCGGCTCGGTCGGCGTGACGCTGAGCGGGCTATCGCCCCTGCCCGCGGTGTGGGACGAGCCCGCATGGATCGTGCTGGTCGGCCTGCCCGGCCGCACCATCGCGGTCGACAACGACGAAGCGCGCGCGCTGCTGCACTGGCTCGGCGGGCAACGGCTGGAGACCGGCCGGCTGGAACTGGTCACCATCTGCGCCGGCACGCTGCTCGCGGCGCACGCGGGGCTGCTGGCCGGTCACCGCGTGACCACCCACCACCACCACCTCGACGAACTGCGCGCGGTGGCGCCCGACTGCGAGGTGGTCGCCAACCGCGTCTTCGTGCTCGACCCGCCGGTCAGCAGCAGCGCCGGCGTGACGACCGGCATCGACCTGATGCTGCACCGCATCGGCGAGGTCTGCGGCGAGGCGCTGGCCGCGCAGGTGGCGCAGACCATGGTGGTGGCGCTGCGGCGCGGCCCGCACGACCCGGAGCTGTCGCCTTTTCTCGCGCATCGGCATCACCTGCACGCCGCGCTGCACCGCGTGCAAGACGCCGTGAGCGCGCAGCCGCAGGCCGACTGGACCGTGCCGCGGATGGCGGAGGTGGCCCATACCTCGCCACGCCATCTCACGCGGCTGTTCGTGGAGCACGCGGGCGTGGCGCCACTGGCCTACCTGCGGCGGCTGCGGCTGGCGTCCGCGCAACTCGCACTGCAGTCGGGTGCGAACGTCACGCGGGCCGCGGAGCAATCCGGTTTCGGGTCGGACACGCAGCTGCGACGTGCCTGGCGACAGTTCGGGCTGCCCGGGTCGCCGTCGTCGGCCACCCAAAGCCGCTGACGATCAGGAGGCGATCAGGGCGCGCCGGTACCGCCCTGGGCGGCCAGCGGCGCAGCGGCGGCGTCCGGCGTGCCGGCCCGCAGCCATTCGGCGGTGTGGGTGCCCAGCGCGTCGAGTTGCAAGGCGATCAGGCCGAGCTGGGTGCGCACCAGGCCGACGGCCTCCTGCGTGTCGGCATCGGCCTGGCCCACGCGCGTCAGCGCCTCGCGCACGGGGTGACCGGCGGCCAGATCCGCGACATCGGGCGTTCCACGCAGGAACGCCTGGGCCAGCGCGTCGAGCGCCGCTGCCGCGCCCTCGATGCTGTCGAACAGCGCCTCGGCCGACCGCGCCTGCGCGAGCACCGTGCGGTGCGCGCCGAGCGCCGAGACATAGCTCAGCAGCGTGTGCGAGCGGATCAAAAAGCGCAGCGCCACGCCGGCATGCGGCCGCACCACGCCCGGCTCGCGGAACATGTCGCTGACCGCGGTCGACAGGGCCGCATCGGCGTTGTGGGCGTTGCGCCGCGCCAGGCGGTAAGCCAGGTCGTCGCGCGCGCCCGAGCGGTACTGGGCCTCAATCTGCCGCAAGTAGGCCGCGTGCGTCTGCAGGGCCGCGGCGGCGAGTTCGTTGATGCGGCGCGCCGCCCAGTGCGGCAGCACCAGCACCATGGCCAGGCCCGCCAGCGCGCTGCCGATGGCGGTGTCGATCAGCCGCGGCCACAGCAGCAGCCCGCCGTCGCCGACCTGGTTGAAGAACATCAGCACCAGCAACGTGACCGCCGCGGTCGCCAGCAGGTAGCGACGCGCCCGCGCGCCGAAGAAGAACACGCCGGCCGCCACCGCCACCAGCGACTGCAGCCAGGGCTGCGGAAAGAGCGTGAGCACCGCCCAGCCGAGCACCACGCCCAGCGCCGTGCCGGCGACGCGCTCGGCCATGCGCGCCATCGTGTCGCCATAGGTCGGCTGGATGACGAAGAGCGTGGTCAGCAGGATCCAGTATCCCTGCACCGGGTGGATCAGCAGCATCACGCCGTAGCCGGCGACGAGCGCCACGGCCAGCCGCACCGCATGGCGGAACAGCGGCGAGCGCGGCGCGAGCTGGCGCCGCACCCGCTCGACGGCGTCGCGGCCGCTGCGCGGCGAGCGGTCGTACAGGTCCATGTCGGTCCGGCCGGCCTGCGCCGCGGGCTGGCTGGCACCCGCGAGCTGGCCGTCGAGCTGCCCGAGGTTGCGGGCCAGCGCCTCGACCGAGGCCAGCAGCGCCAGGCGCTGCGGCGTGTCGGCGCGCGTGCGCTCGTGCGCGATCGCGCTGCGCAGGTCGGACAGCGCCTGCACCGTCGCACCGCCGGCGACGAAGGGCTCGCGCCGCGCGATCGACAGCGCCAGGCGACGGCAGGCGTCGGCCTGCAGCGCCAGCACGCGCTGGCAGCGGTAGAGCACATCGCTGTGGAAGAAGGCGTCGGCCAGCGCGTTGTAGTCGTCGTGCGACGAGCTGGCGCGCTCGTGCACGTCCTGCGCGATCAGGTAGAGGCCGCGGTAGCGCGTGATGCGGCCGGTCGGCGTGCGCGGGCCGACGCGCCGGAAGATGCTCTCTTTCGCCGCGTTGAGCGCGCCCACCACGCTGGTGTTGAGCTGTGCCAGCGACAGCCGCTTGCGCTCGATGTCGACGCCGCGCACCGGCTCGAACAGCGAGGCCTTGAAGCCGACGTAGTCCGCCAGCGAATGGAAGAGCTTCACCAGCAGCGCCTGCACCGGCTCGGCCGGGAACAGCGCGGCCCAGCCGACCGACCAGGCGCCGTACCAAGCGGCGCCCGACAGCAGCAGCGCCACCTCGTGCCAGCGCGGCTGGCCGCCAGCCGCGTGGTCGAGGCTGAGCGTGGCGTACATCGCGAGGATCAGCGTGGCATGGCCGATGGCCTTGAAGCGCGCCTCGATGGCGCCGAGCATGGTCAGCGCGAAGGCCGCGATCGCCAGTCCGGCGATGAAGAGCACCGGCCGGCCGAACAGCGCCTCGACCGCGAAGGCCATGAGCGCGAAGCACCCCAGCGTGACGGCCTGCGCGCGCCAGCGGCCCTGCCAGCTGTCGTCGGTTTCGGCCAGCGCGCTGGCGATGATGCCCAGCGCCGCGGGGATCAGCGCGTGCATGTGGCCCGTGCCGACGCACAGCGCCATGGCGCTGCCCAGCGCCAGCAGCACGCGCAGCGGCTGGCCGCCGGCGGCGAACAGCCAGCGGCGTGGCGACAGGGCGAGAACGGAATCGGTCATGGCCGGATGCTGCAGGATGCGTGCCACCGCAGGCTGCGCATCACGGGGGGTTCACGTCGGGAGATAACCGCAGAAGCGCAGCACGTGGCCGTCGGGCTCGCGCACCGCCAACTCGCGCAGGCCCCAGGGTTGGGAGGTCGGTGCTTCGACGATGTCGACGCCGCGCTTCACGTAGGTCGCGTACAGGCCGTCGATGTCGTGGCCGACATGGATCACGATCTCGCCGCGCCACGGCCGGGTGTCGCGCATGTTGACCTGCCAGAGCCGCAGGTAGACCGCCTCGCCCTGCCCGGCCGGCGGCACGTGCTTGACCCGCGCATAGCTGGGCGGCTCGCCGGCGACGAAGTCCAGCGTGAAGCCCAGCACGTCGCAGAAGTAGCGGGCGGCGCGGGTCGCATCCGCCACCGGCAGCACCGGCTGCACGCCGTGGAACTGGTGCCGCGTGCCGAGGTCGTCGGCCATCAGTTCAGGGCCCGGCGCAGGGCCGCCACGCGCTCGGCGATGGCGTCGAGGTCGAGCGCCTCCTCGGCGTGGCGCAGGTAGGTTTCCAGGTCGCGCACCGCCGAGGCGGTGTTGCCTTGCGCGGCATGCGCCAGGCCGCGGTCACGGTGCTCGCCCCAGGCCTCGGGCAGCAGCGCCACCAGACGGTCCTGCACGGCGATGGCGCGCTGCCAGTCTTCTTGCGCACGGTGCACTTCCTTCAGATTGCGCAGCATGCGACCGATGATCTCGCGCGGCGGGGCCGGCTGCAGGTAGAGGCCGAGCGGCACGTCGAAATCGCCGACCAGGCCATTGCTCTGCTTGTAGGGCTCGAGCCGCTCGCTCAGGTCTTCGCGTGAGAGCGATTTGCCGGTGAACGGGTCGATCACCACCTGGCCCTTGGGCAGCGTGACCTTCATCATGAAGTGCCCCGGGAACGCGATGCCGCGCGCCTGCAGGCCCAGCCCCTGGGCCAGCTCCATCCACAACACGGCCAGCGAGATCGGAATGCCCCGGCGCGTGCGCAACACCGCGTTCAGGTAGCTGTTGTCGGGGTCGTAGTAGTCGTTGACGTTGCCACCGAAGCTCAGGTCGTGGAAGAAGAACTGGTTGAGCGCGCGCAGGCGCGCGAGCGGTGCCGCGTCCGACGGCAGGCGGCGCTTCAGGCGGGCCAGCAACTGGTCGACGTCGCCCAGCACCTGCTGCACGTCGAGGTCGGGGTATTCGTCCTGCGCGAGCGACGCGGCCGCCTCGAGCAGCGGAAACTGGTCGTCGCTCTTCACGAGCGAGTCGAAGTATTCGAGGGCGGTCGGTGCCGAGAAGCTGAACGTCATGTGGCTCTTTGTAGAGGACCGCGCCGGGAGCGTCAAGGCGACGTTGCGGCCCGCGCCTTATCGCTTGATGAAACTGCGCAACCGCACACCCAGCAGGGTCAAGGCGGCGAAATAGAGCAGGCCGGCACCGGCGATGAACAGCGCCAGCAGGCCGATGCGCTGCAGCCGGACGGCTCGCAGCGCCACCCAGTCGAAATGCCCGGCGCCCCAGTACAACAGAAGGCCCAGCAACGCCGCCGATACGAGCACCTGCAGGACGAACTTGCCCCAGCCGGGTTCGGGCCGGTAGCTGCCGCGCCGCACCAGGCCGGCGAGCAGCCACAGCGCATTGACGACCGCGCCGATCGCGATGGTCAGCGTCAGGGCGGCGTGCTGCAGCAGCGGCACCAGCACGAGGTTGAGCAGCTGGGTGAAGATCAGCACGCCGACCGCGATGCGCATCGGCGAGCGCATGTCGTGGCGCGCGTAGTAGCCCGGCGCCAGCACCTTGATGGCGACGATGCCGACCAGGCCCGCGCCGTAGCCCATCAGCGCGACAGTGGTGCGCTGCACGTCGACCGCACTGAAGGCGCCGTTGTGGAACAGCACCGCGACCAGTGGTTTCGAGAACACCAGCAAGGCCACCGCGCAGGGCACCGACAGCAGCACGACCAGGCGCAGGCCCCAGTCGAGCAGCGAGGAATAGCGGGCGTCGTCCTTGGCCGCGCGGGCGCTGGCCAGCTGCGGCATCAGCACCACGCCGAGCGCCACGCCGAGCATCGCGGTGGGGAACTCCATCAGCCGGTCGGCATAGCTGACCCAGGTCACGCTGCCGGGCGCCAGGTGCGAGGCGATCTGCGTGTTGATGAGCAGCGAGATCTGCGCGACGCTGACACCGATCAGCGCCGGCAGCATCAGCCGGAGGATCTTGCGCGTCGTCGGGTCGTTCCACGATGTGCAGAGCGCGCGCCAGCGCACACCGATGCGCGGCAGCATGCCGATGCGGCGCAGCGCGGGCAACTGGATGCCCAGCTGCAGCGCACCGCCCACCATCACGCCGACGCACTGGGCGTAGATCGGCTCGATGCCCCAACGCCGGAACAGCGGCGCGCCGAACACGATCGAGGAAATCAGCGCCACGTTGAGCAGCACCGGCGAGGCGGCCGGCACCGCAAACTTGCGCCAGGTGTTGAGCACCCCGCCGGCCAGCGCCACCAGCGACATGAAGAAGATGTAGGGGAACATCCAGCGCGTCATGAGCACGGCGGCGTCGTAGCCGTGCGGCGTCTGCTGCAGGCCGCTGGCCATCGCCCACAGCATCAGCGGCGCCCCCGCCACGCCGGCGATGCACAGCAGCACCAGCGCCCAGGTCAGCAGCGTGGCGACATGGTCGACCAGCGCCCGCGCGCCGGCGTCGCCCTGTTCGGTGCGCGTGGCCGACAGCACCGGCACGAACGCCTGGGTAAAGGCGCCCTCCCCCAGTACCCGCCGGAACAGGTTGGGAATGCGAAAGGCCACATTGAAGGCGTCGGTCAGCGCGCTGACCCCGAACACCGACGCCATCAGCAGGTCGCGGATGAGCCCGGTGACCCGGGACGCGAGCGTCAGGAGCGAAACGGTGGAGGCGGATTTGAGCAGGGACACGGCGCCGGAGTGTAGGCCCCGCGCCAGCGGCGTCCTTCCCGCCCGCTTCGCCAGGGACGCCGCGGAACCGGCTCCGCCGGGCCGCTGGCATCGCCCCCCCGTAGGGGGCCGGAGGCCGCACGAAGTGGGCAAGCCGGGGGCGAGGCGAGCTCGGGCTATAATGTTCGGCTTTGCTGCATCATCCCCAGACACCAGGAACCTAAACCATGGCATCCGCAAAACCCAAGAAGAAGAACCCGCGCCTCGCGTCGGGCCGCAAGCGCGTCCGCCAGGACGTCAAGATCAACGCCGCGAACACCTCGCTGCGTTCGAAGTACCGGACCGCGGTCAAGAACGTCGAGAAGGCCGTGCTGGCCGGCGACAAGACCAAGGCGACCGAACTCTTCGCCAAGGCCCAGAGCATCGTCGACACCGTCGCCGACAAGGGCATCTTCCACAAGAACAAGGCTGCGCGCGACAAGAGTCGCCTGTCGGCCAAGGTCAAGGCACTCGCCCTGGCCGCACCGGCGCAAGCCACCGCCTGACCTTCCGTCAGGCCAAGCCCGGACCGGCTCGCCGGTCCGCCGTTTGACAGGGGTGCGCTGCAGCAAAAGTGAAAAACCGCCTTCGGGCGGTTTTTTCATGGGCGCTCGTTTTCCATCCGGCCCGGCGCAGCCGTATTGCGCGGCGCATCGTGCAGATATGCGCAGTTTTCGGGTGAACCCGCCTGCAGGAACGCTGTGGATTTGCCGATAGCCACAACGTCGGGGGTACTCAAGAGAGGCCATCGATCAGGCCAATACCACCCGGAGACACCATGAGCACAGTTCTGAACGAAGTCGACGAGCGCACCAATCTCACCAGCAGCAACCGGTTCGAACTGCTGTTGTTTCGCCTCGGTGAAGCGCCCAACTCGGACCGGCGGGAACTGTTCGGCATCAACGTCTTCAAGGTGCGCGAGATCATCGTGACGCCCTCCATCACGGCGATCGCGGGCTCGTCGCCCCACGTGATGGGCGTGACCAATATCCGCGGTCAGCTGATGCCGGTGATCGACCTGGCGAGCGCGGTGGGATGCGTGCCGAAAAACGGTCGCAACATCCTGCTCGTGACGGAATACGCACGAACGACCCAGGCCTTCGCTGTCGAAGAGGTGGACGAGATCGTGCGACTCGAATGGAGCCAGGTGCTGTCTGCGGAAGGCAGCACCTCGGCCAGCGGCCTGATCACCAGCATCGCCCGGCTGGACGGCGACGTCCACGGCACGCGGCTGGCGCAGGTTCTGGACGTCGAGCAGATCCTGCGCACCGTGCTGCCGCCACCCCCCGAAGACACGACGGCCGAGGCGGTCGACGTGCGGGTCAAGCTGCGCCCCGGCTCGATCATTCTGGCGGCGGACGATTCGATGCTCGCGCGCTCCCTGATCCAGCATGGGCTGACGGCAATGGGCGCGGAACACGAGATGACGAAGTCCGGGAAGGAAGCCTGGGATCGGCTGGAGGCGATCGCCAAGGCCGCGGAAGCCGAGGGCAAGACCGCCGCCGACAAGGTGGCCCTGGTCCTGACCGACCTGGAGATGCCCGAGATGGACGGCTTCACCCTGACGCGGAAGATCAAGGCCGACCCGCGCTTCAGCTCGATTCCCGTGGTGATCCATTCGTCGCTCACGGGGACCACCAACGAGGTCCATGCCAAGGGCGTCGGCGCGGATGCCTTCGTCGGCAAGTTCGTCGCGCAGGAACTGGCCGAGACCATCGAGCGGATGCTGCTGGCGCGACGCTAGAAACTGGAAACGACTCGCCCCCCGTCGGGCCGCCCCTCAGGGCTTGGCCGGCGGTGGCGTGTCGGGGACGACGCAGGCTTCGGCGATCTGCAGGCCGTTGTCGCGCGCGAAGTTCATGACGAAATCCCAGGCCATGACGTCGTGGTCGCGCAGGTCGGTGTGGACGATCACGCACTTCACGCCGCCGACGCTGGTCGGCACGCACCAGGGCGAATAGCTCAGGTGGCTGCCCGGCGTCGCGCCGCCCGGGCGGAAGGAACTCATCACGCCGGCGAGCCGTTCGGCCCAGTCGCTCGGGCGAAAGGTGCGCCCGTCGGACGTGATGCCCTGGATGAAAACTTCTTTGGCGCGGGGAGAAATCATCGGTGGGAAGAAGGCGTCGCGAGGCGTTGTGCTGCGACGCACAAGATTCTATCCGCGGGCCCGCCCGACGGCATGTCGGCCGACATTGCTGCGATGCGGAATCGGCAACAAAGCCGCAAAGCCCGCCGCCTAGAATCGCCTTCCCTTTCCGGAGAACCGCATGAGCGCCCTTGCTGTCGAACCCACCTCGCCCCACGTCATGAACACCTACGGTCGCCTGCCGATCGCGTTGTCGCACGGCCAGGGCTGCCGAGTGTGGGACACGAATGGCCGCGCCTACCTCGACGGGCTGGGCGGCATCGCGGTCAACACGCTGGGCCACAACCACCCCGAGCTGGTGCCCGCGCTGCAGGACCAGCTGTCGAAGATCATCCACAGCTGCAACTACTACCACGTGCCCGGGCAGGAAAAGCTGGCCACCAAGCTGACCGAACTGGCCGGCATGACCAACGTCTTCTTCTGCTGCACCGGCCTGGAGGCCAACGAAGCCGCGCTGAAGCTGGCGCGCAAGTTCGGCCACGACAAGGGCATCGAGCGCCCGGAAATCGTGGTCTACGAAGCCGCCTTCCACGGCCGGTCGATCGCCACGCTGTCGGCCACCGGCAACCCGAAGATCCAGAAGGGCTTCGGCCCGCTGGTGGAGGGCTTCATCCGCGTGCCGCTCAACGACATCGACGCGCTGAAGAAGGCGACCGAAGGCAACCCGAACGTGGTGGCCGTGTTCTTCGAGGCCATCCAGGGCGAAGGCGGCATCCACCCGATGGCGCTGGAATACATGCGCCAGGTGCGCGCCCTGTGCGACGAGCGCGACTGGCTCATGATGATCGACGAGGTGCAGTGCGGCATGGGCCGCACCGGCAAGTGGTTCGCGCACCAGTGGGCCGGCATCGTGCCCGACGTGATGCCGCTGGCCAAGGGCCTGGGCTCCGGCGTGCCGATCGGCGCCGTGGTGGCAGGCCCGCGCGCCGCGCAGATCTTCGGCCCGGGCAACCATGGCACGACCTTCGGCGGCAACCCGCTGGCGATGCGCGCCGGCATCGAGACCATCCGCATCATGGAAGAGCAGAAGCTGCTCGACAACGCGGCCACCGTCGGCGCCCACCTGAAGGCGGCCCTGGAGCGCGAATTCGAAGGCCTGGCCGGCGTGAAGGAAGTGCGCGGCCAGGGCCTGATGCTGGGCATCGAACTCGACCGGCCCTGCGGCGTGATCCTCAACCGCGCCTGCGAGGCCGGCCTGCTGCTGTCGGTGACGGCGGACAGCGTGATCCGCCTGGTGCCGCCGCTGATCCTGAGCGTGGCAGAGGCCGACGAGATCGTCGCCATCCTCGCGCCGCTGGTGAAGGCCTTCCTCGAGGAGCCGGCGCCATGACGACCACGGCAGCCCTGCGGCACTACCTCCAGTTCTCCGACCTCTCGGCGGACGACTACGCCTACCTGTTCGAGCGTGCCGCGATCATCAAGAAGAAGTTCAAGGCCTACGAGCGTCACCAGCCCCTGGTCGACCGCACCCTGGCGATGATCTTCGAGAAGGCCAGCACCCGCACGCGCGTGAGCTTCGAGGCCGGCATGTACCAGCTGGGCGGCTCGGTGGTGAACCTCACGACCGGCGACAGCCAACTGGGCCGCGCCGAGCCGATCGAGGACAGCGCCAAGGTCATCAGCCGGATGGTGGACATCGTGATGATCCGCACCTTCGGCCAGGACAAGATCGACGCCTTCGCGGCCAACTCGCGCGTGCCCGTCATCAACGGCCTGACCAACGAGTTCCACCCCTGCCAGATCCTGGCGGACATCTTCACCTACATCGAGCACCGCGGCTCGATCCAGGGCAAGACGGTGGCCTGGGTCGGCGACGGCAACAACATGGCCAACACCTGGCTGCAGGCGGCCGACATCCTGGGCTTCACGGTGCACGTGAGCACGCCCAGCGGCTACGAGGTCGATCAGTCGATCGCAGGCATCCGCTCGGCCGAGAGCTACCAGGTCTTCAAGGACCCGATGGAAGCCTGCCGCGGCGCCGACTTGGTGACCACCGACGTGTGGACCAGCATGGGCTACGAGGCCGAAAACGAAGCCCGCAAGGCCGCCTTCGCCGACTGGTGCGTCGACACCGAGATGATGCGCATCGCGCAAACCGACGCGCTCTTCATGCACTGCCTGCCGGCGCACCGCGGCGAAGAGGTCGAGGCCGACGTGATCGACGGCCCGCAGTCGGTCGTTTGGGACGAGGCCGAGAACCGCATGCACGTGCAGAAGGCGCTGATGGAATTCCTGCTGCTGGGGCGCCTGCAAGAGGCCTGAGAGCCCTGCGCCCGACCTCCCCCGCCCCACCGGCGGGTGGAGGCCTCAGCGGATGCGCTTGCTGATGCCGGCAAGCCGTTCCATCACGACCATCAGCACCAGCGTCACCAGCACCATCAGGGTCGAGACGGCGGCGATGCTCACGTCGAGGCGCCCTTCCAGGTCCTGCCACATGCGGATCGGCAGCATGTCGGTGGAGGCATCGCGCAGGAACAGCGACACCGGCACGTTGTCGAACGAGGACATGAAGCAGATGAACGCGCCCGCGGCCACGCCCGGCGCGATCAGCGGCAGCGTGACGCGCCGGAAGGTGTACGCACGGCTTGCGCCCAGGCTGGCCGAACTCTCGAGCAGGGCCGGCGGCAACTGAGAGAGCGCCGCGACCGTGGTGCGGATGACGTAGGGCACGCCCACCACCGTGTGGCCGATCACCAGGGTCCAGAGCGACAGCTGGATGCCGATGCGCGAAAAGTAGATGAGCGATGCCAGCCCGAAGGCCAGCGCCGGCAGGATCAGCGGCGACATGAAAAAGGAATCGAGCACCCGCGCCATCGCCTTCTCCGAGCGCGCGATGGCCATGGCTGCGCCCACCCCCAGCACCACCGCGAGCAACGTCGATGCGCAGGCCACCTTCAGACTGTTGAGTGCCGCGTATTGCAGCTGGAAGGCGTCGGGCAGCGAGGCATACCAACGCAGCGAATAGCCCGGCGGCGGAAACTTGAGCGAAAAACCGTTGGTGAACGACAGCACGATCACGATGACGGTCGGCGCCAGCAGCAGCACCGTGGCGATGACCGCGATCGCGCCGAGCACCCCCGTCAAGGCGACGGCCGAGCCTTCGTATTTGCGCCCGGCACTCATGAGGCAACCTCCGCCCTGCGGGCTGCGGTACGAGCGCCTTCGGGCGGCCGGGCGGCGCTCATGCACCTGCGCGGCTGAGCCGCCCGAGGAGGTTGAAGACGCTGACGCAGGCCATCACCGCGACGAGAAAGACCAGCGAGATGGCGGCGGCGAAGGGCCAGTTCTGCAGCGACGAGGCCTGCTGGTAGATGTACATCGGCATGAAGAGCATCTGGCCGCCGCCGATGAGCGACTGCGATATGAAGGCGGTGATGCTGGCCGCGAAGGTCAGCAGGCAGCCGGCCACGATCCCGGGCAGCGTGAGTGGCAAGGTGATCTTGACGAAGGTGCGCAGCGCGCTCGCGCCGAGCGCCGACGAGGCGTCTTCCAGGTTCGGATCGAGCTTCTGCAAGGCGGTGATGAGCGGCAACACCATCAGCGGCAGCTGCACGTTGGCCAGCGTGACGATCAGGCCGCCGCGGGTGTAGAGCAGTTTCAGCGGCGCATCGATCCAGCCGAACTCCGCCAGCACCGAATTCACGATGCCCTGGCGTCCGAGGATCACGACCCACGCGAAGGTGCGCACCACCACACTGGTCAGCAGCGGCATCAGGATGGCCAGCATCAGCAGCTTCTGCAGACTGCCGGGGCTGCGCACGTAGCACCAGGCCAGCGCGTAGCCGAGCAGCAGGCACAGCAGCGTGGTCTGCAGGCCGAGCCACAGCGTGTCGAACAGCACCGGCAGCGTGAAGCCGTCGGTCGCGATCTTCACGTACTGGTCGAAGCCGAAGGATTGGAGCTCCGGCGTGGCGTAGAAGCTGATGACGATCAGCAGCAGCAAGGGCGCCAGGAAGAACAGCACGAAGAACGCCGCCAGCGGCGTGGCGAAGGCCAGGCTGTAGCCGGTGACGGGCGGACCCTTGAGGACGGCGGCGGTCATCGTGCGTGCTCGCGCTCAGCGCGCCATCAAAGCTTGATCTCGCGGTTGAAGCGGTCGATCCAGGCGGCGCGGTTCTCGTTGATCTTCTTCCAGTCCTGGAAGACGAACTTCTTCTTCATCTCGGCCGTGTCCTTGGCCAGTACCTTGGCGATCTCGCCTTCCATCTTGACCTTGGCGTTGGTCGGCACGACCAGGTACGGCGCCTGCATCAGCTTGCCCTGCACCTCGGGCGACAGCGCCACGTCGATGAGCTGGGCGGCGAGCGCCTTGTTGGGTGAGTTCTTGACGATGTGGATGCTGGTCTTGAAGGCGATGGCACCCTCCTTCGGCGCCACGAATTCGACCGGCACGCCGCGCGCCTTGAGGATCTGGATGGCGTTGAAGTTGCCGGGGCTGATGTCGATCTGGCCCTGCTGGTAGAGCGCGGCCAGTGCGCCCGGGTTGGCGGCCACGGCGGCCAGGTTCGGCTTGAGCTTGTCGATGGCCTTGAAGCCTTCCTCGACATTGCCTTCGCCGCCGCCGTGCATGCGCGCGATCTCGACCAGGAAGCCGGTGCCCAGCGTCGAATTCAGGTTGGTGATGCCGACGCGGCCCTTGTACTCGGGCTTCCACAGGTCGGCCCAGGAGGTCGGCGGCGTCTTGATCTTCTCGGGGTTGTAGGTCAGGCCCACCACCTGGAAGAACATCGACGGCCCCATCGGGTCCTGCGCCTCGGGGATCAGGTCCTTGTAGTTCTTGCTCGACGCCACCGGGAACGGCTCCACCAGGTCCTGCCCGATGGCGGTCAGCGCCGGACCCGGGTCGTGCAACATCACGTCGATCGGCGGGTTGTTGCGCGCCGCCGCGACCTTCGCGATCTGGTCCACCGAGAGCATCGCGTCGAGCAGCACGTCCTGGCCGGTGGCCTTCTTGAAGGCGGGCACCAGCACGTCGCGGTGCGCCTCTTCCCAGCTGCCGGTGAAGGTGGCGAACACCAGCTTGCGCGCCTGCGCCTGGCTGATACCGGGGAAGAGCTGCAGCGCGCTCAGCGTGAGCGCACTGCCGAGCAGGTGGCGACGGGACAGTTCCATGGAAGACCTCGTGAAAGTGAGTGGGAGTGAAGAGAGACGGTGGAGGATCTCAGGGCGCGGCAAAGACCGTCACGCCCTCGGGCGACGCAGGCCGGAGCCGGACGCGGGTGCCGGCGGCGCGCGGCCCCATGCCCGGCATGCGGGGTTCGGACAACTTCAGCCGCAGGCCCGAGGCCGTGCGGATCTCGTGGACGATGGTGGCGCCCAGCGGCATGCCCAGTTCGACCGTGCCTTCGAGACCGTCCGACGCGGTGTCCGCATCCAGGCGCATGTTCTCGGGCCGGATGCAGGCGACCACCCGCGCGCCCGGCGCGACGCCCACCGGCGCCCGCGCCGCGAGCCAGGTGCCGTCGTCCAGCCGGACCCCGGCCTGCCCACCGGAGACCTCGCCCAGCACGCCCGGCAGCACGTTCGCGGTGCCGACGAACTGGTTCACAAAATAGGTCGCCGGTGTGTCGTACACCGCCGAAGGCGCGGCGAACTGCTCGAGCCGACCCTGGCTCAGCACGGCCACGCGGTCGGCCATGCCGAGCGCCTCTTCCTGGTCGTGCGTGACGATGATGGCGGTGGTGCCCGCCGCGCGCTGGATGCGCTTGATCTCGATCTGCATGTCCAGCCGCAGGCTCTTGTCGAGCGCCGAGAAGGGCTCGTCGAGCAAGAGCACGCGCGGCTCGATCGCCAGAGCGCGCGCGAGCGCCACGCGCTGCTGCTGGCCACCCGACAGCTGCTTGGTGAGGCGGTCGGCCAGGTGCCCGAGCTGGACCATCTCGAGCATCTCGGCGGTCCGCTTGCGGGCGGCCTGGCGGTCGGTGCCGCGTGCCGCCAGCCCGTAGCCGACGTTGTCCGCCACCGTCATGTGCGGGAAGAGCGCGTAGTTCTGGAACACGATCCCGACCTGGCGCCGCGCCGGCGGCAGGTCGTCGATGCGGCGCCCGCCGACCACCACCTTGCCCGAGGTCTGCTGGATGAAGCCCGCGATGATCCGCAGCAGCGTCGTCTTGCCGCAGCCGCTCGGGCCCAGCAGCGCGACGAGCTCGCCCGCCTGGACCTCCAGGGTCACATGGTCGACGGCCAACGCGCCCGCATAGCGATGCACGATGTCGTCGAGCGTCAGGCTTTGTCCGGTGGTCGATTCCATGCAGGACCTCCATGCAATCGGCGTGCCATGTTTTGTATCCAATGTGCGCAGGCCGATCTTTTGGAGCATCCGCGTCGCACCGACGCCGCGTTCGCCACCGTCGCTGAGACGGCGCAATCATCAGCTACGCATCACCGGCATGATTTGGTGCAATCTGGCACCGGATTGGATACAACTTATCAAACAGATGCACCGAAAAAGGCGTGGGGCTACCCGGGCGATAACGGGCGCGCCGTCAGCAGGCGCAGCCCCATCGCCGTGGCGGCCGTGAGCAGGACCGCGAAGGCCGTCGTGGTCCCTGCCGCGGCACCGAGCGCGGCGAAGCCGATCGGCGCCAGCGCCAGGCCGGCGTAGCCGAAGAGCAGCACCGCACCGCTCACGGCGCCGGCGCGTTCGGGGCCGGCCAGCCGGGCGATCTCGGCGACCATCACGCCGTTCCAGCCGCTGGCGCTGAGCCCCAGCACGGCCAGCAGCAGCGCCAGCGCGGCGGGCGGCGGCACCCCCGGCCAGAGGAAGAGCGCCAGGCCGGCGGCACCCATCATCAGCCCGAGCACGCCGACGAGGCGCACCGTCGACAGGCCCGGCCGCTGCGCCACGCGGCCCCAGAGCAAGCGGCCGACCAGCCCCGCGGCCTGCATCAGCGCCACCCAGCCGGCCGCCACAGGCACCGGCAGCGACCAGTGACGCACCGCATGGCTCATGGTGAAGAAGTTGAGGCACACCTGCGTGGCCATGAACACGACCGTCGCGACCGTCAGCACCCGCAGCGCCGGCGATGCGGCGAGTGCGCGCAGCCCGCTCGCATCGAGGGCCGCGCCGGGCGATGGCATGGGGCGGACGGCAGGCGGCGCGCCGTCCACCCGCTGCAGCGCGAAGCAGCAGAGCGCCACGGCAAGCGCGAAGGCCGCGACCGCCCCGAAGGCCACGGCCGCGTGCACCAGCATCAGCGAAGGCAGCAGCAACGACCCGGCCACCGCGCCGATCTGGTTGCCGGTCTGGCGGATCGAGAAGACCCACGGCCGCCGGGCAAGCGGCGTCACGCGCGACAGCACGGCGGCGCTGGCGGGCGTCTCCGGCCCGAAGGCCAGGCCCAGCAGCACCGCGGCCGGCCACAGCGACCAGCGCGCGGGGCCCAGGCCGAGCGCATCGGCCACGACGCACAGCATCGCGAGCAGCACGCACACCATGCAGAGCCCCGCCAGCGGCAGGTCGCCGATGCGGCCGATCAGCCAGCCGGTCGCGAGCGACGACAGCGCGCCGACGCCGAACAGCGTGGTGCCCAGCCACCCCAGCGTGCCGAGGTCGACGCCCAGTTGCGGCGCCAGCACCGAGAGCGAAAACGCCCCCATGGCCACGACCGCCTGCACCGCCGTCATGGCGGGCAGCGTGCGGCCGAGGGAGGTGGTCAGGGGGTCGCCCCCGGGCCGAGCAGGCGCGCGATGGCGTCGGGCAGGCCGGCGTTGGGCTTGACCGGCGGCGGCGCGAAACTGCCGCTGCGCGCCTTGCCCGGCGCCAGCGCCACCATCGTCTCCGCATGCCGCACGGCGCTCGACACACCGTCGACCACCGGCACCGGCAGTTCGCCGCGCACCGCGCGCGCCAGGCCCGCCAGCGGCGCGCCGGCGAGGATGATCACCTCGGCACCGTCCTCGGCCACGGCGCGTTCGCACAGCGCGCGCAGCGCCTCTGCATGGTCGGTCTGCACGCTGCCGATGCCGGCGAGCGGCTGGTCGAGCGCACGGATGCTCGCGAGCCGGCCGATCAGCCCGTTCGCTTCCACCACCTCGCGGTACCAGGCGCTGATGCGCTGCGAGATCGCGACGATCGAGAAGCGGTGGCCCAGCAGGCAGGCGCTCGCCAGCGCCGATTCGCTCAGCCCCAGCACCGGCACCGGCAATGCCTCGCGCAGCCCGCCCAGGCCCGGGTCGCCAAAGGCCGCGACGATCACCGCGTCGTGGCCCGCCACATGCTCGGCCGCCACCTGCGCCGTGGCGTAGGCGCCGATCAGTGCTTCGAAGCGCGTCTCGATGTAGGCCACGCCGAAGGGCGCAGTCTTCATCGTGAGTTCGGTGCCCGGCGCGGCCGTGCGGCGGGCTTCGGCCTCGATCAGCGCCGTGACGCTCTCCGAGATGTTGGGGTTGATGATCAGCAGGCGCATAGGACCTCAGGCGGCGCGGCGGGCCGGCATCAGCGACGGCGCGCCGCAGGCCAGCAGCTGGCCGCGGCCGGGCTGCGGATGGAAGTCGCGGCCGTCCCACACCACCTCGCCGCGGGCCAGCGTCAGGCCCGGCCAGGCCTTCAGGCGCATGCCTTCGTAGGGCGTGTAGTCGACCTCGTGGTGCAGCTGTTCGTTCTTCAGGATGAAGTCGCGCTCGTCCCAGATCACCAGGTCGGCGTCGGCGCCGATCGAGATGCTGCCCTTGCGCGGATGCAGGCCGTAGGCCTTGGCCGGGCCGGTGGCGGTCAGCTCGACGAAGCGGTGCGGCGTCATGCGGCCGGCCAGCACGCCTTCGGACCACAGCAGCGCCATGCGCGTCTCGATGCCGGGGATGCCGTTGGGAATGTGGCGGAAGCCGACCTCTTCGCCGTTGGGCTTCTTGCCCTCTGGCGCGTCGAACTTGAAGGGCGCATGGTCGGACGAGAACACGGTGAAGAGCCCGTCGTTCAGCCCGTCCCAGATCACCTGCTGGTTCGCCTTGTCGCGCGGCGGCGGGCTGCAGACGCACTTGGCGCCCTTGTAGCTGTCGTCGATGCCGAGGTCTTCCGCCGTGAGGAAGAGGTACTGCGGGCAGGTCTCCGCGAACACGCTCAGGCCGTGCGCGCGTGCCCAGCGGATCTGCTCGACCGCCTCGCGGCCCGACACGTGCACGATCAGGATCGGCACGTCGACCAGCTCGGCCAGCGCGATGGCGCGGTGCGTCGCTTCGCGCTCCACCAGCATCGGGCGCGAATGCGCGTGGTAGCGCGGCGCGGTACGGCCGGCGGCCTCGAGCCGCTTGGTCAGCCACTCGATGCAGTCGGCGTTCTCGGCGTGGATCATCGCCATCGCACCCTGCTGGCGGGCGACGTCGAGCACGTCGAGGATCTGGCCGTCATCGAGCTTCATGTCGTCGTAGGTCATGTAGATCTTGAACGAGGTGAAGCCTTCGCGGATGAGTTCGGGCAGCTCCACCTTCAGCACCTCGGGCGTCGGGTCGCTCACGATCAGGTGGAAGGCGTAGTCGACGTGCGCCTTGCCGGCGGCACGCGCACGGTAGTCCTCCACCGCCGCGCGCAGCGACTGGCCCTTCTGCTGCGCCGCGAAGGGAATGACGGTGGTGGTGCCGCCGCAGGCGGCCGAGCGCGTGCCGGTGTTGAAGTCGTCGGCGTTGCGCGTGGGCGGCGGCATGGGCTGGTCGAGGTGGCAGTGCGCGTCGACGCCGCCCGGCGTCACGGCACGGCCGGCCGCGTCGATCTCGCGCACGCCCGGCCCGATGCCGAGCCCGAGCTGCACGATGCGGCCGTCGCGAATGCCGATGTCGCTGGTGAAGGTGTCGCTGGCCGTGATGGCCTTCGCGTTGCGGATGACGAGGTCGAAATCAGGCATGGGGTGCGTCTCTTGAAGTGTGTGGGAGTCGACGGTTCAGGCGGCCATCCAGCCGCCATCGACCATGAGTTCTGCGCCCGTCACGAAACGGGCGTCGCTGCTGGCCAGGAAGAGCACGGCGCGTGCCACGTCGTCGGGCCGGCCCAGGCGCGGCCAGGGCGTGCGGCGCTCGGCGCGTTCCATCACCACGGGGTCGACGGCACGGCCGCCGGCACCGGTCTGGATCTTGCCCGGCGCCACCGCGTTGCAGACGATCTGCTGCGCCGCGTAGTCGGCCGCCACCTGGCGCGTGAGGTAGGCGATGGCCGCCTTGCTGGTGCCGTAGGCGAGGTCGCCAGGCGCCGCGATGATGCCGTGCTGCGACGACAGGTTGACGATGCGCCCGCGCACCTCGTCGACCAGCGGCTGCGCCACCATCTGCCGCACCGCGGCGCGGCAGCAGCGGTACACGCCCGACAGGTTCACGTCGAGCACGCGCTGCCAGTCGGCCTCGTCGAGCTCGAGCAGCGGCCGCGCGTGGCGGATGCACGCGTTGTTGACCAGCACGTCGAGCCGGCCGAAGCGCGCGACGGTCTGCGTCACCAGTGCGTCGACCTGCTCGGTGCGTGCGACGTCGGTCGACACGAAGACCGCGTGCCCGCCCTCGGCGGCGATCACGTCGGCGGTCGGCGCGCCGCCTTCGATGACGGCGGTGGTCACATCGGACACGACGACGGTCGCACCGTGCGCAGCGAGCATGCGTGCGATGGCACGGCCGATGCCCGACGCGGCGCCGGTGACGATGCACACCTGGCCGGCCATGCGGGCGGGCGCGATCGACGAAGAAGCGGATTCAGGCATGGGCGGGCGAAGCGGAATGCGCGGTGCGCGGTGCGGCGCCGTGGCGTTCGCGCCAGGCCAGGAAGTCCTTCGCCGCGGCATCGAGGTCGAAGCGCGGCGCGAAGCCGGTGTCGGCGCGCAGGCGCGCGATGTCCATCGGCGCGCGGTCGTAGGGGGCGTAGTAGTCGACGTTGGTCGGCTCGCCCGCGCGCGCCAGGCGCCAGGCGAAGTCCGGATGCTGCGCAGCGAGCGCGTCGCACCACGTGCTCATCGACCCAAGGAAACCGGCCGCCACGTTGTAGACCGCGTGCGGCAGCCGCGGACGGTCGAGCAATGCGCTGATGGCCGCGGCCACGTCGCGCACGTAGAGCCAGTCGCGCCGGCTGTCGCGCGGCAGCACCGCCGTCTCGCCGCGCTCGGCGAGACGCAGCGCCTGCAGCGGCGCACTGAGCGTGTCGCGCACGCCGGTGTCGGCCTCCCACGGACCGAAGCAGGTGCCGAGCCGGCCGACCACCAGGTCGAGCCCATGCAGCGCGGCCAGGCGCAATGCGGCGCCTTCGGCAGCCTGCTTGGAAATGCCATACAGCCCTTCCGGACGCAAGGGCGTGCTGTCTTCGTGCAACGCTGTGGCCCCATTGCCGCTCATGCCATAGACCGAACCGGAGCTCGCGTGCAGCACCCGTGTCACGCTGCAGTCGGCCGCGGTGGTGAGCGCAGCAATCACACCGCCGACGTTGACGTCGAAGATCGCGCCGGGCGTGGCGCGCTCGCGCTTCGCATCGGCCGTGATCGCGGCCAGCGTGACCAGCCGCTGCGGGCGGTGCAGCGCCATGGCCTGCCGCAGCGCGTCCGCGTCGCGCACGTCGCCCACCACCATGCTGAAGCGGCCCGACAAGCCGTCGAAGGCCTTCGACGCGGCAGGCGGCAACGGCGCGCGATCGAAACCGATCACGTCCTCGCCGCGCCACATCAGATGCTCAGCCAGCGACAGGCCGACGAAGCCGCAGGCACCGGTGATGAAGGTCGACACCTCAGGCTTCCGCCGTGACGGGTTCGGGACGCAGCAACGACAGGATGTGGCGCTTGTAGTCGTTGAACTGCGGGCTGGTGGGGTCGCGCGGGCGCGGCAGGTCGATCGCGATCATCTCGCGGATGCGGCCCGGCCGCGCCGACATCACGGCCACGTGCGTGCCGAGCGCCAGCGACTCGTCAATGCCGTGCGTCACGAAGACGATGGTGCTCTGGCTCTCGCGCCAGATGCGCACCAGCTCGCCGTGCATCTCCATCTTGGTCTGCTCGTCGAGCGCGCCGAAGGGCTCGTCCATCAGGATCACCTCCGGGTTCATGAGCAGCGCGCGCGCGATGCCCACGCGCTGGTTCATGCCGCCCGACAGCTCGCTCGGGAAGTGGTTCTCGAAACCCTTGAGGTTGACCATCTCGATGAAGTGCTGCGCCTTCTTGCGGCGGATGTCCTTGCCGACGCCCTGCATCGTGAGGTGGAAGGCGACGTTCTCCCAGACGGTGAGCCAGGGCATCAGCGTCGGTTGCTGGAACACGACGCCGCGGTCGGCACCGGGCGCCGTGACCACGTGACCGCCGACCTTCACGGTGCCTTCGGTCGGGTGGTCAAAGCCCGCGATGAGGTTGAGCAGCGTCGACTTGCCGCAGCCGCTCGGCCCCAGCAGGCAGAGGAATTCGTTGCGGCCGACCTCGACGCTCACGTTGTCGAGCGCCTTCACCGCGCTCTTGCGCTTGGGATCGTCGAACAGGCGCGTGACGTTCTGGATGGTGATGAGGCTCATGGTCAGCCCTCCTTGGCTTGCAGGGTCGAGCCGCGCTGCCAGCGCAGCACGCGCCCGGCGATCAGCTTGATGGCGAGGTCGCTCAAGTAGCCGAGCAGGCCGATGCTCACCATCGCCGCGATCACGATGTCGTAGCGCAGGAAGTAATACGAATCCCACAGCACGTAGCCGACGCCGCTCTTGACCGCCACCATCTCGGCGGTGACGGTCAGCATCCAGGCCGAGCCGACGGCGATGCGCAGGCCCGAGAAGATGCTCGGCAGCGCCGCGGGAAAGACGATGTAGCGCAGCAGCTTGCCCGGCGTGCCGCCGGTCATCGCGCCGGCGCGCAGCAGGTTGCGGTCGCAGGTCTTCACGCCGTGGATGGTGCTCAGCAGGATCGGGAAGAAGGAGCCGAGGAACACCAGGAAGATCGCCGGCTTGTTGGCAATGCCGAACCAGATGATGGCCAGCGGGATCCACGACACCGGCGGCACCGGCCGCAGGATCTGCAGCACCGGCTCGATCAGGCGTTCGACGGTGCGCGACCAGCCGATCGCCATGCCGATGGAGACGCCCAGCAGCGTCGAGATCGCGAACCCGGCGAACACGCGTGTGGCGCTCGCGGCCACGTCGAAGATCCAGTGGCCGCTGTAGGTCTGCGTGTTGCCGTCGGTGGCGAACACCCAGTCGGCCCAGGCGACCAGCACCTGCGACGGTGCCGGCAACAAGGCGGGCGGCAGCACGCCGGAGCGCGAGAAGATCTCCCAGCCGACCAGCAGCAGGAACGGGACGATGGCGCGTTCGATGCGGCGGTAGAGCCGCTTGATCAGCGCCGGCCGGGCAGCAACGCTCGGCTGCGGCACGGGCAGGGTCGGTGCGGACGAAGAGAGCGCCATCGTGAACCGCCGCGCGTCAGTAGCCCAAAGCCGACTTCGGCTTACCCGTGGCGGCTTCCAGGAAGCGGTAGTCCATGTTCTTCTCGACCGCGGCGCTCACGTCGGTGTTGATGTACTTCAGGTCACGCATCATCTGGGCGATAGCCACGGCCGAGGCGCGGTGCATCTGGTAGTCGGGGTAGAGATTCGCGACGGCGCCGGTGGCGATCGCCTTGTCGAGGCCGGTGACCTTCTGGATCGTGTCGATGAACAGCGGCTTGTCGCTGGCCATGAGGTCGTTGACCTTGATGATCGAACGCACGGTCTGTTCCACGCCCTTCGGCTTGGCGGCGATCACGTCGGAGCGCGTGACGATCAGGTTGGTCAGCTTGCCGGCGGCCTGGTCGTAGGGGAAGGCGAAGAACTTGGCGGCCTTCACTTCGCGGATCTGCGTGGCGAAGGGGTCGACCGAGCAGATCAGTTCCACCTCGCCGCGGCGCAGCGCCTGCACGTGGTCCGACGGGTTCGGGATGTTGATGAACTGCACGTCCTTGTTGATGTCGATGCCCTGCTTGGCGAAGGCGCCGCGCATGTGGATGTCCTGCGCGTTGCCGCGCGAGGCCGCCACGCGGAACGGCTTGCCCTGGGCCTTGTAGTCGGCGATGAGCTTCTTCAGGCCGGCCCAGTCGTTCTCGGCGAGCGGCAGGTCGTTGCCCACGAGGATCTGCGAGCCGCCGTTGATCTGGCCGGAGATGGCCACCACGTCGAAGCCCTTGTCCAGCGCCGTGGCGTAGTGCAGGTAGGTCACCTGGGCCACGTCGATGCTCTTGGACAGCAGCGCGGTCAGCACGTCGTTGCCGGTGTTGAAGGCGATGGCCTCCAGCTTCACGTCGGTCGCCTTCTCGGGCGTGAGCGCCAGCGGCGTGCAATGGGCGCACTTGGCGTAGCCGAGCTTGATGGCGTCCTGCGCCTGGCTGGCCAGCGGCACGACGGCGGCGGCCACGAAGATGAGTTTCGCGATGAACTTGAACATGGTGTTCCTCGAAGGTTGGTGGGAGCCCGCACCAGGGGCCTGCCTCTCGTCGTGCAAACACCGTGCCAGCTTTGAATCCAATAACATGATCAAATTGGATACAAAGCGCGCACGGATGGTGCAAGGTGCACGCCAGCGATGCACGGCGCGCACGGGCGCGGGGGACTCAGCCCTGCACCCGCTCCCAGTAGCGCTTGCCCTCGTCGCCCCACAGTTCGCGCGTGGCCGCCTCCGCCTCGGCGCACACCGCGTCCATGTCGACGCGCGTCGGCAGGCCGTCCTCCACCAGGATGTCGCCCGCCACCACCACCATCCGAACGTCGCGGCCCTGCCCCGTGTGCACGAGGTTGCCCAGCGGGTTCACGTGCGGGCGCAGGTGCGGCCGATTGGCGTCGAAGACCACCAGGTCGGCCGCCTTGCCGACCTCGAGGCTGCCGATCTCGCCCGCCATGCCCAGCGCCTTCGCGCCGCCCATGGTCGCCATGTGGAACACGTGGTGCGGCTGCCAGCTGTCGTCGACGCGCCCTTCCTGCACGCGCGCCGTGACCAGCGCCCAGCGCATCAGCTCGACCATGTCGCCGTGCTGCGTGTCGGTGGCCAGCGCCATGTTGACACCGGCGCGCTGGAGCATCGGCGTGGGTGCGAGCCGGCCGGAGGTGGCATTGCACTTCGGGATGTGCACCGCATGCGCGCCGGCCGCGGCCATCTTCTGCGCATCCGCTTCGGTGACGTAGATGCAGTGCCCGCCCATCAGCCGTTCGTTGAGCAGGCCGACGTCAGCCAGCACCTCGGTCGACGTGCGGCCGCTGCGCTCGCGCACGCGGTCGACCTCGACCTGGCTCTGGCCCAGGTGCGTGCTCACCGTGAGGCCGTGCGCTGACGAGGCCGCCGCGACCTCCCTCAGGAAGCCGTCGGAGCAGGTGTCGACCGCATGCGCCGCCAGGTTGACGCGCACCCGCGGATGGTCTTGCCACCGCGCATGCAGTGCCAGGCCGGCGTCGAGGGTCTTGCGGCCGATGGCCGCCTCGTGGTGCCAGTCGCCGTGGGCCACGCGCGCGAAATCGACATCGTGGATGCGCCAGCTCGGGCACAGGCGCATGCCGAGCTCGACCATCGCGTCGGTGCCGACGTCGGCATGCACGAAGTTGTCGCCGATCACGGTCGAGCCGAACAGCAGCGCCTCCAGCGCACCGAGCCGCGCCAGCGCGCGGGCCTGCGACGGGTTCACACGCGTCCCCTTGGGAATGCCGGGCGTGTACGACGGCGCGAAGCCCAGGTCCGCCGCCACGCCGCGCACCATCGTCAGGATGCTGTGCGTGTGGACGTTGACGAAACCCGGGGTGACGAAGTGGCCCGGCAGGCGCAGCGTGCGCGTGGCCGTGTACTGCGCCGGCGGCTGCGCGTCGAGCCAGGTGATGCGGCCGTCGCGGATGCCGATGGCACTGCCACGAATCTGGGGGCGCGCCGGGTCGGCCGTCAGCGCGATGGCGTCGAGCAGCAGCAGATCGAAAAAGGGCACAGAGGATGCGGCGTTGTCCATGCCCATGCCGAAGCAATGGGCGTGCCGCGTTTTGTATCCAATCGTCGACGTCCCGCCGGCAGCCCTCAGCCGAGCAGCACTTCGGCCAGGTCGATCTCGGGCTCGTCCTCGACGTGCAGGTTGAGCGACTTCTCGATGTGATGCAGGTGGTCGGTCATGAGGGCGACCGCGGCCTTCTTCTGCCCGGCCTCGATGGCATCGATGAGCAGCGTGTGCTCGTCGTTCGGGCAGGCCGCCACGGTGGGCGCCTCGAAGGTCAGGATGGCCAGGCAGGTCAGCGGCGTGAGCTCGCGCATCATGCGCGCCATGATGCTGCTGCCCGACAGCTGCGCGAGCTGCACGTGGAACTCGCCCGACAGCCGCACCGCCGCACGGCGATCGCCCACGTCGTGCGCCTGCTGCTCGCGCTTGACCAGCGCACGCAGCTGCTTGATGGCGGTGGGCGCCTTGCCCTCGGCGATGCGGTCGATGAGCCGCAACACCACCGCCGGCTCCAGCGTACGGCGCACCTCGAGCACATCGTGCGCCTCGTCCACGCTGGGCGTGGTGACGAAGGCGCCGCGGTTGGGAATGAGCGTGACCAGCTGCTCCACCGCCAGGCGCTGCAGCACGCCGCGCACCTGCGTGCGGCTCACCGAGAACAGTTCGGCCACGCGCTCTTCCGACAGCTTGGTGCCGGGCAGCAGGCGGTGCTCGACCACGGCCTCGTAGATGCGTTCGTAGATGTCGGCCTTGGAGGCCGTCTTGGACGACGGCTTCAGGGCGCGGCGGGACGTGGAGATGGCCATGGTGCGGCTGTGTTCGGGAAGAGGTGCGACAGAGGGCGGATGGTACCCAGAAGACCGCGGCAGCGCCGGCGTCAGTGCCATTCGCCGAACAGGCTGCCCCACCCGACGACCCGGCGCGTGTCGACGCCGCACAGGCGCAGCGCCTTCCAGACCGCCGTGCTCACCGTGTCGTAGATGGGAATGCCGAGCTCGGCTTCCAGCGCCGGCACCAGGTGCGCCGCGCGCAGGTTGGTGCAGAAGGTGCTGATGCATTGCGGCGATGCCTTCGCGACCTCGCGCACCATGCGCGTGATCTCTTCCGGCGTGACCTCGGCGAATTCGAAGTTCACGTGGTGGCCCAGGTGCCGTTCGGCGACGCAGTCGTAGCCGTTCGCGCGGTAGTTGGCGACGATGCGCTCCTGGACATCCGCGAGGTAAGGCGTGGCGAGCCCGAAGCGCTTGCGGCCCGAGAGCTGCATCGCCTCGTTAAAGGCCAGCACCGAGGTACAGGCCGGGATGCCCGTTTCTTCGGTGATGCGCGCGCACAGCGCCTCGTCGGTCTCGAAGCCGAGCCAGCCGGACGAGGTGCCGTTCCACGCGATCACGTCGACCCGCGCGTCAGCCAGCAGCCGCGCCGCTTCGAGGATCGGCGCGATGTCGAACTGCCCGAGCGCCTGCGAGCGCAGCGAGATCTCGGTCACGCGAAAGCGCGCGAAATGCGCCGACACCTCGGGCAGGCCCGCCACCATCGCCGAGGTGATCGGCTCCAGCGCGGTATTGGACGAGGGGGTCAGCATCCCCAGCAGAACACGTTTCATCGGACCCATCTCATGGAAACTCCGCGGGATCGAGCGATCCCGGACAGTGGGTTGTGCGCAATCTTCATGCCATCGGGCGATGCATCGTCCCGCGCCGCCAGAGAGACGGCGCCACCCCAGGCCGGTGCGGTCGGCGCGCCAAGATGGCGTGGTGCGCACCATATGTGCACAACTCCAATTCATATTGTGTCCAATCCATCAAAGCATTGGGGCCAATGAATGCAGGGACATCCACTCTCCATTGGCATGCTTCTTGTGAAGACCAGCCCATGCACACCGACGCCGCCGCGCACGACCGCCCATTGCACATGTGGACGGCGCGCGCCGTGGCAGCCCAGGTGGCGGCAGGCGCGCTGCGCGCGGTCGATGTCGCGCGGCACTTCATCAGCCGGGTCGAGGCGCTCAACCCGGGCCTCAATGCCATCGTGCAGTTCGACCCGCAGCAGGTGCTGGACGAGGCCGCGTCGGTCGACCGGCGGTTAGCCGCCGGCGAATCGCTGCCGATGGCGGGGGTGCCCTTCACCGTCAAGGACAACCTCTGGGTCGCGGGCCGCCGCATCGCGCAGGGCTCGAAGCTCTTCGAGGATTTCATCGCGCCGCGCGACGCCTGGGCCGTGGCCCGGCTGCGCGCGCTGGGCGGCGTGGTGCTGGGCATCACGAACTGTTCGGAGTTCGCCTGCAAGGGCGTGACGACCAACCTGCTGTACGGCGCGACGCGGCATCCGATCGATCCGTCGCTCACGCCCGGTGGCTCGTCGGGCGGCGCGGTCGCGGCACTCGCGTCGGGCCTCGGGCTGCTGGCCCTCGGCACCGACGCGGGCGGCTCGACCCGACGGCCGGCCGCGCATTGCGGGCTGGTCGGTTTCAAGCCCAGCCCGGGGCTGATCCCGCACCCGTGGGGTTTCGCGGAACCGAACTACGGCCTGTCCGTCATCGGCCCGATGGCGCGCAACGTGGCCGACTGCGCCTGGCTCTACGACCATCTGCTGGCCTTCGACGCCGGCGACCCGGCCGGCGTGCCGATCGCCGCCGGGCTCGACGCGCTGCCGTCGCTCGACGCGCCGCCGCAGGCGTTGCGCGTCGCGTGGAGCCCGCAGCTGGGCTGCGACTTCGCGGTCGACGCGGACGTGCTCACCGTGCTGCAGCAGCGCGTCGACGCCCTGCGCGCCGCCGGCTGGCAGATCGCCGATGCCGACCCGCCCTGGCCGACCGAAGCCCGCGAGTACCCGCTGATGGCGCTGCAGGTGGCGGGCCTGCATGCGCTCTACGGCGACCGCCTGGCGAGCGACCGCGCGCGCATCGACCCGGTGCTGGTCGGCCAGATCGAGGCCGGCGCGGCGGTCACGCCCGCCGACGTGGCGCGTGCCTTGCGACTGAAGGAACGCATCGCGGGCAGCCTCACACGCTTCTTCGAATCCTTCGACGTGCTGCTGTGCCCCACCACGCCGGTGACGGCCTGGCCGCTCGATCAGCTCGGCCCGCCGGTGATCGGCGGCCGCCCCGCCGGGCCGCGCGGCCATGCGGCCTTCACGCCGCTCTTCAACTACTGCGGCGTGCCGGCATGTTCGGTGCCCGCGGGCACGGTGCGCGGGTTGCCGGTCGGGCTGCAGGTGGTGGCGCCGCGCTACGAGGACGCGCGCGTGCTGCAGTGCGCGCGCGGCATCGAGGCGCTCGACGGCGCGTGACCGGCCGTCGGGTCAATGCGTCGCGCTCTTCGAGAACAGGTTGATCACTAGCACGCCCGCGACGATCAGCGCCATGCCGCCGATCGCCGCCGCGTCGAGGCGCTGCTTGAAGATGAACCAGCCGACCACCCCGGTGAGCACGATGCCCACGCCGGACCAGATGGCGTAGACGACGCCGATGGGCAGCACCTTCAGCGTCAGCGACAGGCAATAGAAGGAGCCGGCATAGCCCGCCGCCGTGACGAGGCTCGGCCACAGCCGCGTGAAGCCTTCGGAGGCCTTGAGGAAGGAGGTGGCAATGATCTCCAGGACGATCGCGGCGCCGAGGATGAGGTAGGTGTTCAAGCGGTGTGTGCCTCGGTGGATGACATGGCCAGCAGGGATTCGCCGAGCGATGCGCGCTGCGACGCGGTGAGCTTGTAGACGCCCAGCAGATCGGACAGCCAGAGTCCGTCCGCCGCCAGACGCATGATGAGTTCGGCGTTGTCCTTGGCCGCATCACCGGCCCGGTTCTCGGCCACCCAGCCGCTCCAGCGTTCGGCCACGGCCCGGTCGATCACCGCGGCGACGAGGATCGCGCGCCAATGCGCCTGTTCACTCGCCTCGTCGAAGCCATGCAAGGTGGCGCGCACATAGGCCCGCGCCGCGCTGCCCGGACCGGTGTCGCCCTCCCGCGCGACCGACAGCTCCGTCTGGAACTGCTGCATGTAGGTGTCGCACATGTCCGACAGCAACTGCTCGCGGGTGCCGAAGTGATGCTGCACGGCGCCCTTGGTCACGCCGGCGAGTTCGGCCACGGAACCCATGGAAAGCGGCTCGCCGTGCGCGAGCAACTCGGCGGCGGCGGCGATGAGGTTGGCACGGACCGCATCGGGGTCCTTGCGTCGGCGATGGGCTTCAGACATGGCCCGAGTCTAACATTACGAATGGAATGTTTTGCATGCGGGTGCGTCGGCACGCTCGTCGAAAACCGGCGCGCAGGTTTTCTCGCAGGCGTTGGAAATAACCGACACCACGACCCGTCGCGCGGCGCTAACTTCGCGAAATGACGCAACTCCTCTGGGACATTTCCCCCCCCGTGCACGAGGGTGCGCCGGTCTTTCCCGGCGACACGCCCTACCGGCAGCGCTGGGCTGCGCGCATCGGCCCGGGTTGCCCGGTGAACGTCAGCGAGATCACGCTGTCGCCGCACGTCGGCGCGCACGCCGACGCGCCGCTGCACTACGCGCCCGACGGCGCCACGATCGGCGATGTCGACCTCGCGCCCTTCCTCGGCCGCTGCCGCGTGATCCATGCGATCGCGCGCGGCCCGCTGATCGAATGGTCGCACCTCGAACATGCGGTGGCCGACCTGCCGCCGCGCGTGCTGGTGCGCACCTACCAGCGTGCGCCGGTCGAACGCTGGGACGGCGCCCTCGCCGCCTATGCACCCGCGACCATCGAACGCCTCGCCGCGCTCGGCGTGACGCTGGTCGGCATCGACACCGGCAGCATCGACCCGGCCGACAGCAAGACCCTCGACAGCCACCAGGTGATCCGCCGCATGAACCTGCGCGTGCTCGAGAACCTGGTGCTCGACGACGTGCCCGAAGGCGACTACGAACTGATCGCGCTGCCGCTGAAGCTGGTGAGCGCCGACGCTTCCCCCGTGCGCGCCGTGCTGCGCGAACTTCCCCGATGACCTCCCTGACCATGACCCTCGACGACTGCCGCGCCCTCGACCGCGCCGACCCCTTGCGCGACCTGCGCGCCCTGTTCACCCTGCCCGACGGCGTGATCTACCTCGACGGCAACTCTCTGGGCGTCATGCCCGCGGCCGCCCCCGCACGCGTCGCCGAGGTGGTGGCGCAGGAATGGGGCACCGGCCTGATCCGCTCGTGGAACACCGCCAGTTGGATCGACCTGCCGCAGCGCCTGGGCAACAAGCTCGCGCGCCTGATCGGCGCCGCGCCCGACGAGGTGATGTGCACTGACAGCACCTCGATCAATCTCTACAAGGTGCTGTTCGCCGCGATGAGCCAGGCGCTCGACGGTGGTGACGCGCAGCGCCGCACCGTGGTGAGCGAGCGCAGCAACTTCCCGACCGACCTGTACATCGCCGAGTCGCTGTGCCGCGAGCGCGGCTTCACGCTGAAGCTGATCGACAGCGTCGACGCCCTGCCCGCGGCGCTCACGACCGAGGTCGCGGTGCTGATGCTCACGCATGTGAACTACCGCACCGGCGCCATGCACGACATGGCGGCCGTCACCGCCGCGGCGCATGCGGTGGGCGCGCTCACCGTCTGGGACCTGGCGCACAGCGCGGGTGCGGTGCCGGTGACGCTCAACGAGAGCAACGCCGACTTCGCGATCGGCTGCGGCTACAAGTACTTGAACGGCGGCCCCGGCGCGCCGGCCTTCGTGTGGGTGAACACGCGCCACGCGAGCCGCTTCGAGCAGCCGCTGTCGGGCTGGTTCGGCCACGCCGCGCCTTTCGAGTTCACGCCGCACTACCGCCCAGCTCCGGGCGTGGCGCGCTACCTCTGCGGCACGCAGCCGATCATCAGCCTGTCGGCGCTCGAATGCGGGCTCGACACGCTGCTGGCGGCCGAGCCCTTCAATGCCGACTTCGGCCCGATGGCGGCCCTGCGCACCAAGTCGCTCGCCCTGACCGACGCCTTCATCGCACTGGTCGAGGCGCGCTGCCCCGGCCGCTTCACGCTCGTCACGCCACGCGACCATGCCCGGCGCGGCTCGCAGGTGTGCCTCGCGATGGCCGATGTCGCCGAGGCGCAGGGCAATGCGGCCTACGCCATCGTGCAGGCACTCATCGCGCGCGGCGTGATCGGCGACTTCCGCGCTGGCGATGCGCAGACGCCGCACATCCTGCGCTTCGGCTTCACGCCGCTGTACCTGAGCTTCGAGGACGTGTGGAATTCGGTGGAGCACCTGGTGCAGGTACTGGAAAAAGAAGAATGGCAGCGCCCCGAGTTCAACCAGAAGAATGCGGTGACCTGACATGAGCGAAACCGAGAAGATCGTCCACGAAGAAAAGGCGCAGCTCGACTTCAGCGCGTCGATGAGCTACGGCGACTACCTGCACCTCGACGAGATCCTGAATGCGCAGCATCCGCTCTCGCCGGCGCACGACGAGATGCTGTTCATCGTCCAGCACCAGACCAGCGAGCTGTGGATGAAGCTGATGCTGCACGAGCTGACGGCCGCCACGCGCTGCATCGCCACCGAGCAGTTGCCCGATGCCTTCAAGATGCTGGCGCGCGTGACGCGCATCATGGAGCAGCTGGTCGGCGCATGGACGGTGCTCTCGACCATGACGCCGCCCGAGTACAGCGCGATGCGGCCGTACCTCGCGAGTTCGAGCGGTTTCCAGAGCGCGCAGTACCGCTGCATCGAGTTCGCGCTGGGCAACAAGAACGCGGCCATGCTCAAGCCGCACGCGCACCGCACCGACCTGCTCGCGCAGGTGGATGCGGCCTACCGCACGCCCTCGCTCTACGACGAATCGCTGCGCCTGCTGGCGCGGCGCGGGCTTCCGGTGCCGTCGGGCTACGTGGAGCGCGACTGGACGCAGCCCTACGAAGCCAGCGATGAGGTCGAAGCCGCCTGGCTCGCGGTCTACCGCGACCCGCACCAGCACTGGGACCTGTACCAGCTCGGCGAAAAGCTCACCGACATCGAGGACGCCTTCCGGCTCTGGCGCTTCCGCCACGTGACGACGGTGGAGCGCGTGATCGGCTTCAAGCGCGGCACCGGTGGCACCGGCGGCGTGAGCTACCTGCGCAAGATGCTCGACGTGGTGCTGTTCCCCGAGATCTGGCGCCTGCGCACCAACCTTTGACGCCCAGGGCTACCCGCCGTACAGCCAGGGCTGGTCGAGCAGGCGAGCGCCCAAGAGGCGCATCGCCGTGTCGCGCGCCACGCGCAGCGGCCCGGCGGCGTGGAAGATCTCGCCGTTGCGCCGGGCCCGCGCCTGCACCTGCGCATTGCGCTGCCAGCGCGCCTGCGCGTAGCGTTGGAGGGACGCCGGCACCTCGCCGCCATCCGCGCCCTGCAGGGACGCCGCCAGCGCCACCGCATCCTCGATCGCCATGCCGGCGCCCTGCGCCAGGTACGGCAGCATCGGGTGCGCGGCGTCGCCGACCAGCGCGATGCGCTCGTGCGCCATCTGGGCCGGACCGGTGAGCGGCGCGCGGTCGTGCAGCGTCCAGGCACGCCAGGTCGGCACGGCCAGCAGGTAGTTCTGCAGCGTCGTGCAGCAGCGGCCGGTGGCGTGCTGCAATGCGTCGAGACTCGTTGTCTGGTCCCAGTCGCGCGCATCGCCGGCGGGCGCCGCTTCGGCCAGCACCACCACGTTGAGCAGTTCGCCCCGGCGCACTGGATAGACCAGCGCGTGCAGGCGGTCACCCAGCCACACGCGCACCTGCGTGCTGCGCTGCGCCAGCGGCAGGGCCGTTTGCGAGAGCAGGCCACGCCAGGCGGTGTGGCCGGTGGGCCGCGGCGCGGGGCCGGGTTCGCCGAGCTCCGCGCGCACGACGCTCCACAGGCCATCGGCCCCGATCAGCGCATCGCCCTCCCAGGCCCGGGCGCCGTCGGCGGCGACCGTCACTGCATCGTCGGAACGCTCGATCTGCGTCAGGCGCGCCGGGTGGTTCAGCGCGACGTCGGCGTGCTCGCGCGCGGCCGCCAGCAGCACACCATGCAGGTCGGCCCGGTGCACGCAGCAATACGGCGCGCCGTAGCGCTGCAAGGCGGTGTCGCCCAGCGGCAGGCGGGCCAGTTCATGGTCGTCATGGGCCGCACGCACCACCAGCGTGTCGGGGCGCGCGGCGATGGTGTCGAGCGCGTCGGCCAGGCCCAGGGCCTGCAGGCGGCGCACCGCGTTCGGCCCGAGCTGGATGCCGGCACCGACTTCGGCGAAGACGGCCGACTGCTCGAACAGCTCGACCCGATGGCCGCCCTGCGCCAGCGCCAGCGCGCTTGCCAGGCCGCCGATGCCGCCGCCGGCGACCAGGAGCTGCAGCGCCATCCCTCAGCGGGCGGCGCTGGGCGGCGCGTCGGTGGCGGCCGGGCCGGTCTTTGCCGTGCCACAGCTACCGCAGCTGTCGCACGAACCGCAACCCGAGGTCTTGGCAAGCGAGGCGGCCAGCGCGTCGGCGCGCTGCGCATCGACCAGGCCGGCGCGGTGCGAGCCGGCGGCCAGCTTGGTCGCGGCCGAGCGCCGCCAGCCCGCGGGCATCCAGCGCCATACGGCATAGACGGCGGCAAGCGCCACGATGATTCCGACGATCAGGTTCTGTGCCATTCGTTCAACCCCAGCCCAGTGCGAGCGCGATTCGATAGGTGATGAAGCAGGCCAGGTAGGCCAGCCCGAACAGGTAGCCCGCCATGATCCACACGTACTTCCACGAGTTGGTCTCGCGCTTGACCGCAGCGAGCGTCGAGATGCACTGCGGCGCGAACACGAACCAGACCAGCAGCGACAGCGCGGTGGCGAGCGACCAGCTGCCCGCGAGCAGCGGCTCCAATGCGGTGGCCACGTCGTCGCCGGTGGCCGACAGCGCGTACACCGTGCCGAGCGCGCCCACCGCGACCTCGCGCGCCGCCATGCCGGGCACCAGCGCGATCGAGATCTGCCAGTTGAAGCCGATGGGCGCGAAGATGTGCTGCAACGCGCCGCCGATCCTGCCGGCCAGGCTGTACTGGATGGCCGGCCCGGTCGCGCCCTCGGGCGGCGACGGGAAAGTCGACAGGAACCACAGCAGGATGGTCAGCGTGAGGATGATGGTGCCCACGCGCTGCAGGAAGATCCAGGCGCGCTCGTACAGGCCAAGCAGCAGGTTGCGCGCATTGGGCCAGCGGTACGCGGGCAGCTCCATCATCAGCGGTGAGTGCTGCTGGCTGTCGCGGAAGCGCTTCATCACCCAGGCCACCGCCATGGCCGAGACGATGCCGAAGACGTAGAGCGCGAAGAGCACGACGCCCTGCAGGTTGAAGACGCCGCCCACGGTACGCGCCGGGATGAAGGCCGCGATGAGCAGCGCGTACACCGGCAGCCGCGCCGAACAGGTCATGAGCGGCGCGATCATGATGGTGGTGAGCCGGTCGCGCCAGTTGCTGATGGTGCGCGTGGCCATCACGCCCGGGATGGCGCAGGCAAAGCTCGACAGCAGCGGGATGAACGAGCGGCCCGACAGGCCGACGGTGCCCATGATGCGGTCGAGTAGGAAGGCGGCGCGCGGCAGGTAGCCGGAATCTTCCAGCGCGAGGATGAAGAGGAACAGGATCAGGATCTGCGGCAGGAAGACGATCACGCCGCCGACGCCGGCCACCACACCGTCGACCAGCAGGCTCTGCAACATGCCCTCGGGCACCACCGCCTTGACGGCCTCGCCCAGCCATTCGGTCGCGGACTTGATGGCGTCCATCGGCACGTTGGCCCAGCTGAACACGGCCTGGAACATGAGGAAGAGCGTGACCGCCAGCACCAGCATGCCCCACAGCGGGTGCAGCACCACGCGGTCGATGCGGTCGCTGGTGGCCAGGCTGCCGACCGGCTCGGTCACGGCCAGGCCGAGGATGCGGCGCACCTCCCGTTGCGTGGCGAGCACGTCGTCGAGCCCGGGGGCGAGCCATGGCACCGGCGCCGCCGCCACCACCGGCGTGTCGAGCGCGGCAAGCAGGTCGCGTGCGCCCCCGGCGTGCACGCCCACCGTTTCGATCACCGGCACGCCGAGCTCGCGCGAGAGCACGGCGGCGTCGACCACGATGCCCTGGCGCTTGGCCATGTCGGTCATGTTGAGGGCCACCACCATCGGCAGGCCGAGTTTCCTGGCTTCGAGCACCAGCCGCAGGTTCAGACGCAGGTTGGTCGCGTCGGTCACGCACACCAGCAGGTCGGGGGTCGGTTCCTTGCTCTGGCCGGTGACGACATCGCGCGTGACGGCTTCGTCGGCCGACAGCGCGTTGAGGCTGTAGGCACCGGGCAGGTCGAGCACGAAGACGCGGCGCCCGCCCGCGGTGAGCAGCGTGCCTTCCTTGCGCTCGACGGTCACGCCGGCGTAGTTGGCCACCTTCTGGCGGCTGCCGGTCAAGAGGTTGAAGAGCGCGGTCTTGCCGCAGTTGGGGTTGCCAAGCAGGGCGACGCGCTCGGGCGGTGCGGCCGCGGCACGGGTGGCGTTGGGACGGAAGTCGAGCGTGGCTTCAACCATGGTGGCTCGCTCCGCGGGTGACGTGGATGAAGGCGGCTTCGTGGCGCCGCAGCGCGAAGGTGGTGTGGCCCAGGCGCACGGCCAGCGGGTCGGCCCCTGGCATGCCGGTGGCCACGATGCGCACGGCTTCGCCGGGTACGAAGCCGATCTCGGTCAGGCGCAGCACCAGCTCACGGTCCTGGGCGGCCTCGGGCCGCAGCACGTCGAGCACCGTGGCCCATTCGTTGATCGCCAGCTGGTCGAGGCTCAGCGCCCCGGCCGACGCGCCCGCAGCCACGGGGGCCGCCAAAGTCGTTGTTGTCACCCGAACATTCCATCGAGATAAAGATGAGAATTATTCTCGAAAACAATGGTCAGGGCCAAACAAGGCACGGCTAAGCCCCTTGGTCCCGGTGCGACAAGGCGACGCTGGAATGAACAAACGCCGATGCCCTCGAGGGACATCGGCGTTTCGTCAGTCGCTGGTCAGCGGCTTCGCCGGTCGAATCAGGCCGCCAGCAGCTGCCGCAGCACGAAGGGCAGGATGCCGCCGTGCTTGTAGTAGTCGACCTCGATCGGCGTGTCGATGCGCAACCGCACCGTCGCTTCCTGGTGGGTGCCGTCGGGGCGGTGCACGACCAGCTTCACGTCCATCATGGGCTTGAGCTCACCCTCGATCACCACGTCGATCTTCTCGTGGCCGGTCAGGCCCAGGCTCTGCCACGAATCGGCACCGCGGAACTGCAGCGGCAGCACGCCCATGCCGACCAGATTGGCACGGTGGATGCGCTCGAAACTGCGCGCCACCACGGCCTTGATGCCCAGCAACTGGGTGCCCTTGGCCGCCCAGTCGCGCGACGAACCGGTGCCGTATTCCTCGCCGCCGAAGACCACGGTGGGCACGCCCTGCTCGATGTACTTCATCGCGGCGTCGTAGATGAACATCTTCTCGTTGCCCGGCTGGAACAGCGTGAGGCCGCCCTCTTCCTGCGTGCCCTTCTCGTCGGGCGGCAGCATGAGGTTCTTGATGCGCACGTTGGCGAAGGTGCCGCGCATCATGATCTCGTGGTTGCCGCGGCGCGAGCCGTAGCTGTTGAAGTCGGCCTTCTGCACGCCGTGCGCCTTCAGCCAGATGCCCGCGGGCGAGCTTTCCTTGATGGAGCCGGCCGGCGAGATGTGGTCGGTGGTGATCGAGTCGCCGAACAGCGCCATGATGCGCGCGCCCGAGAAGCCCGGGTTGGTGGCGGCCGGCTTCATCTTGAAGCCCTCGAAGAACGGCGGCTCGGCGATGTAGGTCGAGGTGGGCCAGTTGTAGACGTCGCCGCTCACGCCCTTGATGCTGCTCCAGAGCTTCCCGGGGTTCTCGGCGATCTGCTCGTAGTTCTTGCGGAAGGCCTTGGCGTTCATCGCGAAGTGCAGGTTCTCGTCGATCTCCTTGGCGCTCGGCCAGATGTCGCCCAGGTACACGTCCTTGCCGTGCTTGCCCTTGCCCACCGGCTGCGTCATCAGGTCGACCATCACGTTGCCGGCGATGGCATAGGCCACCACCAGCGGCGGCGAGGCCAGGAAATTCGCCTTCAAGTTCGGGTGGATGCGCGCCTCGAAGTTGCGGTTGCCCGAGAGCACCGCGGCCGCCACCAGGTTGTTGTCGGCGATGACCTCGTTGATCTCCGGCGTGAGGTCGCCGGCGTTGCCGATGCAGGTGGTGCAGCCGTAGCCCGCGAGGTAGAAGCCCAGCTTCTCCAGGTACGGCATCAGGCCGGCCTTCTCGAGGTACTCGGTGACGATGCGCGAGCCGGGGGCCAGCGAGGTCTTGACGTGCGGCTTGACGGTCAGGCCCGCCTCCACCGCCTTCTTCGCCAGCAGGCCCGCAGCCAGCAGCACGCTCGGGTTCGAGGTGTTGGTGCAGGAGGTGATGGCCGCGATCAGCACATCGCCGTTGCCGATGGTGACCTGCCCCTTCGGCGCCGCCGGTGCCGTGGCGCTCACATGCGCCGCAGCCTTGGTCGAGCGGTTGGCGACCATCTCGACCACCTGGCGCGGTGCACCGGGCGCGGGCGCCGGCGCCTCGTTGTCGTCGCCATGGCCGTTCCTGGTGAGCGGGTAGCGGATCTTCAGCTTGTCGGCCGGCTGGTTGAAGCCGTTGGCGTCGTTCGGCTTGCTGTAGAGCTCGGAGAACTTGGTGGCCAAGTGGCCGAGGTCGATGCGGTCCTGCGGGCGCTTGGGGCCGGCCAGGCTGGGCGACACGGTGCCCAGGTCGAGCCGCACGATCTTCGTGTAGCTCAGTTCGCCGGGCGCCGGCATGCCGAACAGGCCCTGGGCCTTGTAATAGGCCTCGAAGCGCTCGATTTCCTTCTGAGTACGGCCAGTGCCCTTGAAGTAGGCCAGCGTCATCTCGTCGACCGGGAAGAAGCCCATGGTGGCGCCGTACTCGGGCGCCATGTTGCCGATGGTCGCGCGGTCGGGCACCGCGATGGAGGCAGCGCCGGGGCCGAAGAATTCGACGAACTTGCCCACCACCTTCTCGCTGCGCAGGATGGCGGTGACGAAGAGCACCAGGTCGGTGGCCGTCACGCCCTCGCGCAGCGTGCCAGTGAGTTCGAAGCCCACCACGTCGGGCGTCAGCATGTAGACCGGCTGGCCCAGCATCGCGGCTTCGGCCTCGATGCCGCCCACGCCCCATCCGACCACGCCGATGCCGTTGATCATGGTCGTGTGGCTGTCGGTGCCGACCAGCGAGTCGGGGTAGTACGTCGGCACCTCGGCCTTGTCGTCGGCTGCCTTGTAGACGCCGCGGGCGAGGTACTCGAGGTTCACCTGGTGCACGATGCCGAAGCCCGGCGGCGTGACGCCGAAGGTGTCGAAGGCCTGCATGCCCCACTTCATGAACTGGTAGCGCTCGTTGTTGCGCTGGAACTCCAGCTTCATGTTCAGGTCGAGCGCCTTGGGCGTGCCGTAGTGGTCGACCATCACCGAGTGGTCGACGACCAGGTCGACCGGCACCAGCGGCTCGATGGTCTTGGGGCTCTTGTCGAGCTTCTGCGCCACGCTGCGCATGGCGGCCAGGTCGGCCAGCAGCGGCACGCCGGTGAAGTCCTGCAGCACCACGCGGGTGACGACGAAGGGGATTTCCTCGGTGCGCTCGGCGTTCGGTTGCCAGTTGGCCAGCTGCTCGACATTCTCGACGCCGACTTTCTGCCCATCGCAGTTGCGCATCACCGACTCGAGCACGATGCGCAGCGAGACCGGCAGCTTCGCGATGTTCGGGTACTGCTTGGCGAGTTCCTTCAACGACCAGTATTTGCCGGACCCTCCCGATGCCGTCTTGAATGTCTTGAGGGCAGATGCGAAAGGGTGTGCCGGTGCTTTGGCCATGGGGACTCCTGTGATTCGTGGAAGCACCTCAAAGATAGCAGGCTTCGAAGTCATTCGCTGTCGGAGGGATGGCCGTGAGACTGCGCCCGCCGGCGGCCCGCTCCCTCCGGACGGATCCGGATTCCCTCCTTCGGAGGAGGCGGCGCGAAAGGTGGTTCAGGCCACCGCCATCCCGCCACGCGCGGGGCGCGTCGCACGCAGCCCCATCCACTGCAGGTCGGCCAGCACGATGACGACCAAGGATTGCGCCAGCACCCAAGCCGCGCCGAGCGCCGTGTGCGCGACCAGGCCGCTCGCCAGCAGCGCCACGCCGCCCGCGGCCCAGGCCAGGTTGCCCACGACGACGAGCCCGATCAGCCGGCGCGGCGGCACGGGCCGGCGGGCCATCCACGCCGCGAGCGCGGCGTAGGCCAGCAGGAAGACGCCAGTGCCGGTGAGCAAGGCGGTCGGCAGGCCGGTCAGCCGCGCCAGCATGTCGGTCAGGCCGAGTTGCAGGGCGCCGGTCGCGGTACACGAGAGCGCGTCGGCCGCCATCACGCGGGGCAGGAAACGAGGGGAAGCAAAGATCGACATGGTGGGAACTCCTTGGGTGGGATCACGCGGCAGGCCCTTCCTGCTGCGTGGGGTCGATGGTTCCGCCAGCGCGTCAGGGCGTCGATGACCTGGGAGGTCATGGCCGGGGCGCGCAGCACGTTCCAGAATGGCCGCCATGCACCGTCCCGCCCTTCCTCCCGTTGCTCCTGGCGCGCGCGAGCCCTTCGGCGCCCACTTGCGCCATTGGCGCCAACGCCGCCGGCTGAGCCAGCTCGATCTGGCGCAGGAGGCCGAGGTGTCGACCCGGCACCTGAGCTGTGTCGAGACCGGCCGCGCCGCGCCCAGCCGCGAAATGGTGCTGCGCCTGGCGGAACGGCTGGGCGTGCCGCTGCGCGAGCGCAATGCGCTGCTGGTCGCGGCCGGCTTCGCGCCCATGTACCGCCAGCGCACGCTCGACGACCCGGCGCTCGCCGCGGCGCGCCGAGCGGTCGACCTGGTGCTCAAGGGCCACGAGCCCTATCCCGCGCTGGCCATCGACCGCCACTGGCACCTGGTCGCGGCCAACCGCATCGTGCCCTTGCTGATGGCCGGTGCGGCGCCCGACCTGTTGAAGCCGCCGATCAACGTGCTGCGCCTGAGCCTGCACCCGGACGGGCTGGCGCCGCGCATCGCCAACCTGGCGCAATGGCGCGCGCACCTGCTGGAGCGCCTGCAGCAGCAGGTCGCTGCCTCTGGCGACGCCGTTCTGCAGGCGCTGCATGACGAACTCGCCGCCTACCCGGTCGCCGAACCCGGCAGGGACGCCACGCCCGCAGGCGGCGAACTGGCAGGCGTGGTCGTGCCCTTCCAGTTGGCGACGCCATCGGGCGTGCTGAGCTTCATCAGCACCACCACTGTCTTCGGCACACCGGTCGACGTGACGCTGCAGGAACTGGCCGTGGAATCCTTCTTCCCGGCCGACGCGCAGACCGCCGCCGCCCTGGGCGCGCTGGCGCGCTGACCACAGCAGCCGTCGGCGACGGCCCACACGAAGGCGCGGCATTGATGCGCCCTCGGGCCGCATCGCGTTCCTTAGCTTGATGCAACACCTCCGACTCATCAAGCACCAAGGAAGACAAGCGCCATGACCACCACGAACGACCATCAGAAGCTCTGGGACCTCATCAAGGACACCCGCTTCGGCATGTTCACGCACCGCCACCACGACGGGCTGCTGCACAGCCACCCGTTGACCACCCAGAACAAGGCCCTCGACGAAGGCGCGACGCTGTATTTCTTCGTCCCCAAGGACGGCGAGATTGCCCGCAACGTCACCGCGGACAGCGCCGTGAACGTGGCCTACGCCAACACCGACAAGGACAGCTACGTGTCGGTGTCCGGGAGGGCCGCGCTGCTGGAGGACCAGGCGAAGAAGGAAGAGCTTTTCACCGCCATGGCGAAGGCCTGGTTTCCGAAGGGCGTGACCGACCCCAACCTCGGCCTGCTCACGGTCCACATCGACAACGCCGAATTCTGGGATGTCGACGACAGCAAGATGGTGCAGATCTTCAAGATGATGAAGGCCGCCATCACCGGCGAGCCGCCCAAGAACATGGGCGAGCACAAGACGCTCAACGTGGGCTGAGCGGCGGACCCGATGCTCGCCCCCCGTCTCGACAGGCGTCTGGACGTCCTGCTGGACCGCACACGTCCCGAGCCGCCCGGCCTGGCCGACCTGGTGGCGGCAGGGCTGGATCGGCTTCCACTGCCCGGCACCGGGCGCACGCTCGAGCGCTGGCAGGCGCTGGCGGCGGTCGCTGCCTGCGATCTGTCGTTGGTCAAGCGTTTCGAGGGCCATACCGACGCGCTCGCCATCCTGGCCGAACTCGGCGGGGCAGAAGCGCCCGAGGGCAGCCGATGGGGCACCTGGTGCGCCGAACCACCGACGGCGCGCGTCGCCCTTCGGCAACGCGACGGCCGATGGGTGCTCGAAGGCACCAAGGCCTGGTGCTCCGGTGCGGCCGACGTGACCCACGCGGTCGTCAGTTGCTGGGACGAGGACGGCGCACAGCGTCTGGCCGCCGTGGCGATGGCGCAACCGGGCGTCCGCGTCACGGGCCAGGGCTGGCATGCCGTCGGCATGTCGGCAACGGGCAGCGTCGACGTGCAGTTCGACGGCGCCGAGGCGCTGCCGGTCGGCGAGGCGGGCGACTACGTCGCACGGCCCGGCTTCTGGCAAGGCGGAGCGGGCATCGCAGCCTGCTGGTACGGCGGTGCATGGGGCATTGCCGAGATGACGAGAGCGCTGTGCGGTCCCCGGCCCGATGCGCATCGGCTGGCGCATCTCGGCGCGATCGATGTCGCCTTGGCCGGCGCCGCCGCCGTGCTGCGAGAGATGGCCGCATGGATCGACGAGCAGCCCTCGTCGCTCGCCCACCCGTGTGCCTTGCGCGCCCGGCTGGTGACGGAAGCCGCGGCATCGGCGGTGCTCGAACATGCCGGCCGCGCCCTGGGCGCCGGCCCGCTGTGCCGCGACCCGCGCTTCGCGCGCGCCATGGCCGACCTCCCCGTGTTCCTGCGCCAGAGCCATGCCGAGCGCGATCTCGCGGCGCTGGGTGAAGCGGTGCTGCCGCCCCAGGAGGCCCCGTGGGCGCTGTAGACGACAAGGCGATCGCCGGACTCGGCACGGCGGAAGATGCCTGGCTGCCCTGGCTGGCGGCACAGCGGCTGCGGTCGGCGTCCGCCGCCGATCTGCTGGCCGCGGACCGTCGGCTGGTCATGGTCGCCCCCCATCCCGACGACGAGGTGCTCGCCATCGGCGGCCTCCTCGCGCAGTGGTCGGACCTGCTGGGCGACGTGCTGATCGTGGCGGTGACCGACGGCGAAGGCAGCCATGCCGGGTCGGCGCAATGGCCGCCCCTGCGGCTGAGCGCCGAGCGCCCGCTGGAGAGCGCCGAAGCCTGGCGCCGGCTGGGCTTCGGCCAGGCGACGTGCGAGCGGCTGGGCCTGCCGGACGGTGGCGTGGGGGCGCAGCGCGATGTGCTGGCCGAGCGCATGGCCGCCCTGCTGCGTCCGACCGACATCGTCTTCACGACCTGGCGCCACGACGGCCATCCCGATCACGAAGCCACCGGACGGGCCTGCGCCGTGGCCTGTGCGCAAATCGGCTGCACACTCGTCGAAGTGCCCGTGTGGGCGTGGCACTGGGCCCAACCCGGCGATGCGCGCCTGCCCTGGCACCGCGCCGTACGGCTCCCGCTCGATGCGTCCAGCGCCGCGCGCAAGCGCCACGCGGTGGGTGCCTTCACCAGCCAGCTGCGGTCGGACCCGTCCACCGGTGCCGGCCCCATCCTGCGCAGCACCACCGTGCAGCGGGCGCACCGACCCTTCGAGATCTTCTTCGCCGAGCCCCATGACGTCCCACGATGACCCGAAGCCGGCGGACCGGCGGCCCTACTTCGAATCGCTCTACGGCAGCGACGACGACCCCTACGGCCTGCGCACCCGCTGGTACGAGGAGCGCAAGCGCAACGTGCTGCTCGCCGCCCTGCCGCACCGGCGCTATGCCACGGCCTATGAGCCGGGATGCGGCGCGGGCGAGCTGACGGTGGCACTGGCCGCGCGCTGCGACGCGGTGCTCGCCAGCGACTTCAGCGCGCGCGCCGTCGCGTCCGCCCGGCGGCGCACGGCCGGCCTGGCGAACGTCCGCGTCGCATCGCACGAGCTGCCGGACGACTGGCCCCACGACGAAGCCCCCTTCGACCTGATCGTGGTGTGCGAACTCGGCTACTTCCTCGATGCGCCGGCGATGTGCACGCTGGCCGAGCACTGCGCGGCCTCGTTGACGCCCGACGGCGTCCTGGTCGCGTGCGACTGGCGGCCCGACTTCGACGAACGCGCCCTCGCGACCGATGCGGTGCACGGCGCCTTCGCCAGTACCGGGCTGGCGCGCACCGTGCGTCATGCCGAAGACGATTTCCTGCTGGAGCTGTGGTGCCGTGACGCACGCTCGGTGGCACAGCGGGAGGGCATCCGGTGATCGGCGTCGTCGTCCCCGCGCACGACGAGGAAGCCCACATAGGCGACACCGTTGCCGCGCTGCTCGTGGCGGCGGCCCACCCCGCGCTGCAGGGCGAGGCGGTCGAAGTGCTCGTGGTGCTCGACAGCTGCAGCGATGCGACGGGCCCCATCGCCCGCTTCGCTGGCGCGCGCACCTTGGCCGTCGATGCCCGCAATGTGGGGCGGGCGCGGGCGGCGGGTGCCGACCGACTGCTGGGTGAAGGCGCGCGCTGGCTCGCTTTCACCGACGCCGACACCCGCGTCTCGCCGGAGTGGCTGATGCGCCAGCTCGAGATCGATGCCGACGTCGTGTGTGGCTCGATCGGCGTGGACGACTGGAGCGTGCATGGCCACTACGCGGATTCGCTGCGCGCCCACTTCGCACGCACCTACACCGACGCCGATGGGCACCGCCATGTGCACGGTGCGAACCTCGGCGTTGCTGCCGAGGCCTATGTGCGCGCCGGCGGCTTTCCTGCGCTGGCCTGCAGCGAAGACGTGGCCCTGGTCGAGGCGCTGAAAGAAACGGGCGCCCGCATCGCCTGGAGCGCCGCGCCGCGCGTATCGACCAGCGCACGCCACGATGCGCGGGCGCGCGGCGGCTTCGGCGACACGCTGCTGGCGGTGATCGCGGCGGGCCTCGCCGTAGCGGTGGCGCCGCGGCTCGCCGAGTAGAGGCAGAAGCGCCGGACGCGCGCCGACGCGGGCCCAGCGCGTCAGTCGATGACGTTGAGCAGCGAGGCGTTCTGCTGTAGCAGGCTGCGGATCTGTTCCAGCGCCTGTTCGAGCCTTTCGCGGCTGTCCGCCGCCCCGGTCGCGATGCGCACGGCATTCCGGGCGTCGGCCCCCTCGAGGGCGAAGGCCGATCCCTCGGCGATCAGCACACCCTCGTGCCGAAGCCGACCGGCGAAGTCGGAGGCACTCCACTCGTCGGGCAGGCTCAGCCACAGGAACAGCCCCGCGTCGGGGATGACAACCGAGCTTCCCGCCAGGAGCCGTTGCGCCGTCTGCTGGCGAACCTGTGCTTCCGCGCGAATCTGGCCGATCAGCCTCGCCAGTGTCCCGCTGTTGATCAGGCGCGTCGCCAGGGCCGCCTCCAGCGGCGGGGCGGCCTGCATCGTGGCGCGCAGCAGCTCGACCAGCCTGGCCGTCCTTGGTGGATCGGGCGCCACCACATAGGACACCCGCATGCTCGGCGAAAGCAGCTTGGCCAGGCCGAAGATGGCGTAGGTGATGTCGGGGGCGAGGGTGGCCAGCAGGGGCGGAGGGTCGGCTTGCAGGCTGCCGTAGGCGTCGTCCTCGATGAGGGTCAGTCCGCGGCGCCGTGCGACTTCGATCAGCGCATGGCGGCGGCGCAGCCCCATCACGGCGCCGGTGGGATTCTGGACCGTCGGCACGCAGTACAGGACGGTGGCCTGCGAAGCCAGCGCGGCCTGCTCCAGCGCTTCGGGCACCAGCCCCTCCTCGTCCAGCCGGACCGGCACCAGCTTGATGCCCAGCACGGTCGCCAGCGTCCGAACGGTCGGCCAGATCATCGCCTCGACCAGCAGGCTGCCGCCTGACCCCACCAGGCTCGACAACAGGGCGATCAGGGCATTGCGCGTGCCCGACGCCATGGCCATGCGCCCCTCGATCGGCTGCGCGAAGCGCGGTTGAAGCCAGCTTTCGCCGGCCGCCAGATCAAGCGCCGCGACCGTGCCACCGCGCCGCGCCAGGAAATCGAAGGAGCGCTCCTGCGCGAGCTGGCGCACCTCGGCCGCCAGGGTGGCGGCAATTTCCAGATTCGGCGGCCAGGTGGACGTGAGGTCGATAGGCGCACGCCCCTCGGCGCCTGGGCGCACTTCCAGGCCGTTCCGGGCGATGTCCCTCGCTTCGGAGACGAAGGTACCCTTGCCGTGGTGCGACTGCACCAGGCCCAGGCTCTTCGCCTCGTCATAGCCGCGCGTCACTGTAGTGAAATTGATTCCCAACTGTTTTGCCAGGGCGCGCTGCGAGGGAAGGGAATCGCCGGGCCTCAGAAGACCTTCCCGGATGTCCTGGCCCAGGAGTTGCACGATGCGCAGATAGACGGGCCCGGCCATCCCGGCCATGGCGGCGGGCCATCGATCAAACACTCGGCTGGAAAGCTGTTGCGGATCACGTACAGATGACATACACTTTTATAATTGACTCAACTGTATGTTGATAATTTGCATACAGTGTACGCCAAGTCTCAACCTTACAACGTCCGGAGCAGCATATGAATTCCCGATCTGCAGTCGTCGTCGGCAGCGGCATCATGGGTCGCGACATCGCCGCGATCTTCTTGAACGCCGGCTGGCCCACCCAGGTCGTCGCGCAGACACGTGCCGAATGGCCGAACGCAGCGGCGCACGTCGCGCAGTCGGTCGCACAACTCGGTGGCAGCCTGCAGGAGGGCCTGCTGCAATGGCGCGCGTCCCTGCCGTCGGTCGACTGGGACGGCGTCGGCATCGTCGTCGAGTCGGTCACCGAAAACCTGGCGATCAAGCAGCAGGTCTTCCAGCAGCTCGACGCGTTGGTGCCTCCGCATGTGCCGATCGGCTCGAACAGCAGCGGCATGCGGATCACCGACATCGCCTCCGACTGCACGACCCGTCACCGGATGGCCAACGCGCACTTCTTTCTCCCTGCCCACCTCGTGCCGCTGGTCGAGGTGGCCAAAGGCGAGTACACGAGCGACGAGGCGGTCAGCCAGCTGATGCGCATCTTCGCCGCGGTCAATCGGGTCCCCGTCCGCGTCCATCGCGACGTCCCCGGCTTCCTGGCCAACCGCATCCAGCATGCCCTGATGCGCGAAGCGTTCTCGGTCATCGACGAAGGCCTCGCATCGCCCGAGGACGTGGATGCCGCGGTGCGTTTCGGATTCGGCTTCCGCTATGTCGCAGCCGGTCCCATCCTGCAGAAGGAATTCGCCGGCCTGGACACGCAGTTCGCCGCAGCCTCGTCCATCTATCCCAGCCTGTGCAACGCCAGCGCGCCCAGCCGCATTCTTGGCGACAAGGTCGCGGCCGGCCGCTTCGGCACGAAAAGCGGCCACGGCTTCTGGGACTGGACCGATGCGCAGATCGCGGCGGAGCGCGCCCGGTACGAGCACGCGCTGCTGCAGGCCGCCCGATTGCTGACCCCCGCGCTCGTCCCGGCGAATGCCGCCGTCGCGGCCGCTCACGAGGGCGCCGAATGAGCGCCCAGCAGTTGCCCGACGCCGACACGGTGCTGAACGCCGCACTGCGGATCCGCGAGCAGGTCGTGAGGACGCCGCTGCTGCGCTCGAACGCCCTGGACGCGCACGTGGGCGGGCAGGTGTTCCTCAAGGCCGAGAACCTCCAGCGCAGCGGCTCGTTCAAGTTCCGCGGCGCGTGCAGCCGTCTCCTGACCCTCTCGCCGGCCCAGCGTGCCCGGGGCGTGGTGGCCTATTCGTCCGGCAACCATGCCTTGGCCATCGCCGAGGCGGCGCGCGCCATCGGCATCCGCGCGACGGTCGTCATGCCCCAGGATGCCCCGGCGATCAAGGTCGAGGGTTGTCGGCAGCGCGGTGCCGAGGTGGCGCTCTACGACCGCGAACACGACGACCGGGAGGCCATCGGCGCCCGTCTCGTCGCGGACCAGGGCATGACCCTGGTCCCACCTTACGACGATGTGCTCGTGATGGCGGGCGCGGGCACCGGTGCGCTGGAGGCAATGGAGCAGATGAACGGCGTGCCGGTCGACACGATCGTGGTCTGCTGCAGCGGCGGCGGCCTGGCGGCCGGATGGACAGTGGCCGTGCATGCGGCCTACCCGCAGGCCCGGGTCGTCGTGGTCGAGCCGCAGCACTTCGACGACACCGGACGCTCCCTGCGCGCCGGCCATCCGCTCGCCAATTCGCGCAAGTCCGGCTCCATCAGTGATGCCCTGCTCGCCAACACGCCCGGTGCGCTCACCTTTCCCATCCTGCGGGCCCATGCGGCGACGGGCGTGACGGTGTCGGACGACGAGACATTGGCGGCCATGTATTTCGCCTTCCATGCGCTCAAGCTGGTGCTCGAGCCCGGCGGGGCCGCGGCCCTGGCGGCGGTGCTGGCGCAGAAGCTTCCGCTCGAGGGCCGCAACACGCTGCTGATCTGCTCGGGAGGCAATGTCGACGCGGACCTGTTCACGCAATGCCTGCGCCTCGGCGCCGCAACGCGCTAAGGAGGAACGACGATGGATTCCCGAACGGCAGAACAGCGCGCCCGGCACCTCGACATCCCTGCGATGCTCGCGCCCGCGGCCAACTACGAGCTCTCGGTCGAGCACGACGGACTGGTGCACCTCAGCGGGCAGCTGCCGCGCTTGGGCCACGCGGTCGTGGTCACGGGCCGCGTGGGGCTCGACACGACGCTGGCGCAGGCCCGGGACGCCGCGGGCCTGTGCACCCTGCGCGCCCTGGCCGTGCTGCGGCAGGCGCTCGGCTCGCTGGACCGCGTGGCACGTGTCATCAAGCTCAACGTCTTCGTGCAGTGCGGCCCGGACTTCACCCAGCACAGCGAGGTCGCGGATGCGGCCTCCGACTTGCTGATCGAGGTGTTCGGCCGCGATGCACGCCCTGCCAGGACGGCGGTCGGCGTGTACCAGCTCCCCAAGAATGCCGTCGTCGAACTGGACCTGATCGTGGCGGTCCACGCCGCCGCCCACCCCCTGGAGAACCCGAAACATGACGCTGTCGATTGAAGACCCCCACATGGCGCACACCCCTGGTCGCGCCGAACTGCAGACCCGCTTCTCCGCGTTCAAGGCACGCGGCCTGGCCATCGACATGACGCGCGGCAAGCCCTGCGCCGCCCAGGTCGCGCTTTCCGACCCGATGCTCGACATGCCGGGCGTCGGAGGCCACACGACCGCGGAAGGCTTCGATGCACGGAACTACTACGGCAGTGCGCTGGGACTGCTCGAGGCGCGCACCCTCTTCGCCACGATGCTGGGTGCACCGCCGGAGCAGGTCGCGATCGCCAACAATTCGAGCCTGGCCCTCATGCACGACATGGTCGTCTACGCCCTGCTCCACGGGGTGCTCGACGGATCGCAACCCTGGCGAGCAGGCCCCGTCAAGTTCCTCTGCCCCGTGCCGGGGTACGACCGGCACTTCGCCATCTGCGAAGCCTACGGCATCGAGATGGTGCCCGTCCCGATGACGGGCAGCGGGCCGGACATGGCGGTCGTGGAGGCCCTGGTGCGGGATCCACAGGTGAGGGGCATGTGGTGTGTCCCGATGTACAGCAATCCCACCGGCGAAACCTATTCGCCGGACGTGGTCGAACGGCTGGCGCGCATGAAGACCGGCGCACCCGACTTCCGGCTGTTCTGGGACAACGCCTACGCCGTCCACCACCTGACCGACACCGAACACACGCTGCCGAACATTCTGGAGCGCTGCAGCCTGGCAGGCCACGCGAACCGCCCCCTGGTCTTCGGCTCCATGTCCAAGATCACCTTCGCCGGGGGCGGGCTGGGACTCTTCGCGAGCTCGCCGTCCAACATCCGCTGGTATGCACGCCACGCCGGCGTCCGGTCGATCGGCCCGGACAAGCTCAATCAGCTGCGCCATGTGCGCCTGCTGCGGGACCATGCGGGCCTGCGTGCCCACATGACGAAACACCGGGCCATCATCGCGCCGAAGTTCGCCCTGGTCGAAGCAAGCCTGCAACGACGGATCGGTGGCCGCGGTGTCGCCACCTGGTCGAGGCCCGACGGCGGCTACTTCGTCAGCCTGCAGGTGCAGGACGGCTGCGCGGCTCGCGTGGTGGCGCTCGCGCGCGAGTTGGGCATTGCGCTGGTGCCTGCCGGACGAACTTACCCCCTGGGGCTGGATCCGCGCGACAGCAACCTGCGGCTTGCGCCCACCTTCCCCGAGCTCGCCGACATCGAGGCGGCGATGGAAGGCATCTGCCTGAGCATTCTGCTGGCAAGCACGGAAGGACGTGGCGCATGAACGGACACCTCAAACCCTTCGCGGAGTACCTGGCGCTCAGCGCGCAGCCCGTCGGCAAGCCCGCCATCTGGCGAAAGCCGGACGTGGAGGCGGCACTGGCGGCACAGCCGCACAGCCAGGAACGGCTCACGCGCGCCATGGCGCTGACCAGGACGGATGCGCCCGACGCGTTCTCGCTCAACGAGAGCATCTCGCTGATGGTCCAGGCGCTCGGGCCCGGTGAACGCGGCCGTTCGCACAGCCATTCGTTCTGGCACCTCTATTTCGTCCTCAAGGGCCAGGGCGTCTCCGTCATCGGGGACGAGCGCATCACCTGGTCGGCTGGCGACAGTTTCTATGTCCCTGCCTGGACGGAGCACGACCTGCAGAACCTCAGCCAGGACGAAGACGCGATCGTCTACTCCGCCCAGAACCTGCCGCAGCACGCCTTCGGTGGCACCTTGATGCGCAAGGAAGCGGACGGAGGCTTCACCCACGTTACCTCGGACGGCGACGGCCGCTGAGAACCCTCTCTGACCTTCCCACCGACCTCCCTTCAGGAGCATTCCCCATGTCTCTCGTCGCAGTTCTACGCACGGCCACCCTGGCCTGTACCTTGTTGGCCTCGCTTGGCACGGCGGCCCAGACGCTCGGCAGCAAGCCGGTTCGACTGGTGGTGCCCTTCGCGCCCGGCGGTGCCACCGACATCGTCGCCCGCGCTGTCGCGGATTCCCTCGCCAGGGAACTGGGGCGAACGGTCATCGTCGAGAACCGGGCCGGCGCGGGCGGGTCGGTCGGCGCCAACTTCGTGTCCAAGGCGGCTCCCGACGGTGACACGCTCGGCGTGGCCACTGTCTCCACGATGGCCGCGAACCCGGCCATCAACCCGAAGAACCCCTACCACCCCGTCAGCGGCTTCACGCCGGTCATCACGCTCGCCACCGTGCCGGTCGTGCTCGCGGTCAATCGTTCCCGATTGCCGGTCGGCAACCTGAAGGAACTGATTGCCCTGCTGCTGCAGCAGCCCGGCAAGCACGCGTTCGCATCGGCCGGCACCGGTGGCGTGGGTCACCTCGACGGAGAGTTGTTCAAGGCGCTGACCCACACCGACCTCACGCATGTCCCCTACAAGGGTGCAGGGCCGGCGATCACGGACCTGCTGGCCGGGCAGGTCGACATGATGTTCGACAACCTGCCGTCGATGCTTCCCCACTTCCAATCCGGCGCACTGCAGGCCATCGCCGTGATGAGTCCGCAGCGAAGCCCCAGCCTGCCCGACGTGCCGACGTTCACCGAAGGCGGCCTGAGGACGCTCGACAACACGGCATGGATGGGCCTCGTCGCGCCGCCGGACATGCCGTCGGCGGTCCGCGACGGCCTGCAGGCCGCCGCTGCGCGCTCGCTGAACGACCCAGCGGTCCGCAAGCGCTTCGCGGACGCGGGCATCCAGCCCGCCGGTGGCAGCGCCGCCGACTTCGCGGCGCTGATCGAGAAAGAGCTGAAGCTGCGGCAACGGATCGTGGCCGAGCAGAAGCTCAAGCTTGATTGACGACCTCAGCCACCTCCGACACGACCATGAAGACGCACTACCCGCTGCCACGGGATTTCCGCCTCGACTTGCAGGACCTGCGCCCCGCGTTCGCCGGCCTGAAGAGTCCCGAGTGCATCCTCACCAACCAGGACGGCGTCTTCCTGATGTCCGACCGGCGCGGCGGCGTCACGCACGTCACGCCCGATGGGAACATGCAGCTGGTTCGCGGGACCACGGTCCATGGCGACGCCCTGCACTCCAACGGCATCGCGCTCAGAGCTAACGGCAAGGTCCTGATCGCCCACCTCGGCGACACCGACGGCGGCGTCTACGAACTGGGCGCGGCGGGGCCGGCCGAGCCGATCGTCACGTCGCTCGAGGGCAGGCCGCTTCCGCCCACCAACTTCGTCCTGGAGGACCATGCGGGCAACGTGTGGTTCACGGTCAGTACGCGGCAGATCCCCAGGTCCATGGCCTGGTACCCCGAAGAGACCGATGGATATATCGCTGTTCACAACGCGCAAGGCACGCGGATCGTGGCCGACGGGCTGGGATACACCAACGAATTCGCCTTCTCGCCGGATGGCGCGTTCGTCTACGTCAACGAGACCCATGCGCGCCGGCTGACGCGCTTTCGCGTGGCGCCCGGGCCGGCGCTGGTCGATCGCGAGACCGTCTGCAGCTTCGACCCCGGCGATCAGCCCGACGGCATCTGCTTCGATGCTTTCGGGGGCGCATGGGTGACCTGCCTTGTGAGCAACAAGGTCTACGTGCTCCGACCCGACGGTGAGCGTCAACTCGTGCTGGCCGACACCGACCCCGACCATGTCGCGCGCTACGTGGACGACCTGCGCTCCCGCAGCCTGACACGCAACAGCATCTGGACCTGCGGTCGAAGCTCGCTGGGCAACGTCTCGAGCCTTTGCTTCGGCGGTGCCGACCGCAGGACCGTCTTCCTCGGCTCGCTGCTCGGAGAGCGCGTGCTCGCCTTCGACAGCCCGGTGGCAGGCCTCGAACCGGTGCACTGGCATCGGCGCTTTCGTCCGGCATCGGCCGATTGAGCCATCATCGCGTCCGTCAATGACGGTCGCTGTCGCGGAGGGCTGGCCCATGGTCGAGACGGAATTCTCGGTTCCATTTCACGAAGACATCCTGCACGGAACCATCACGGGCCAAACCTGGCACACGATTCCACGCGTGCTGTTCCTGCATGGCGGCGGGGCATCGACCTCGTCGCTGGGATCGCGCTACCTGCGTTGCGCCCTGGCAGACCAGGGCATCGCGAGCGCCGCGTTCGATTTCTCCGGGCATGGCCGCAGCACCGGTCGCCTGGAGAACGCCAGCCTCCGGCGAAGGACGGACGAGGCGCTGCAGGTGGCCGCGCACTTGCAGCTGGAGCGGCCTTCGGCGCTGATCGCCACCAGCATGGCCGGGCACATCGCATGTCGCCTCATCGAGCCGCTGCGCCCGAATGCCCTCGTCTTGTACGCCCCGGCGGCCTACGAAGAACGCGCGGAACCGATCCGCTTCGGCGACGAATTCCGCGCCGTCATTCGCTCGACGCGCGCCTTTGCGTCGTCGCCCGCCTTCGGGTCCCTCGAAAGATTCGATGGCCGGCTGCTGGTCGTCTATGGCGCGCACGACAGCATCATTCCCGAAGCGGTCCAGGAAGCCTACGCAAGCCGGGCCGTGAACGCGAGCAGCATCGACCGGGTCTGGCTGCCGGACGCCGGGCACAAGCTGCACGACTGGCTCGCGCACCATCCCCGCGAGCAGGCCGATATCGCTCGGCGCGTCCTGGCGATGCTCTCGTGACGCTGACACGGGCGCCGGCAGGACGGGACCGGGCGAAATGAAAAAGGCCCGCCGAAGCGGGCCCTGGAGATCGCGGCAGCAGCCGGACTCAGGCTGCGACGCCGGCCGCCACGTCCCGGTACTCGTCGAGCTTGTCGAAGTTGAGGTACTGGTAGATCTGCGCGCTGGACGCATCCAGCACGCCGACGCTCGCCATGTACTCTTCCTTGGTCGGGATGCGGCCCAGGCGCGAGCAGATCGCGGCCAGCTCGGCGCTGCCGAGGTACACGAAGGTGTTCTTGCCCAGGCGGTTGGGGAAGTTGCGGGTCGAGGTCGACATCACCGTCGCGCCTTCGCGCACCTGGGCCTGGTTGCCCATGCACAGCGAGCAGCCCGGCATCTCGGTGCGCGCGCCGGCGTTGCCGAACACGCCGTAATGGCCTTCTTCGGTGAGCTGGTGCGCGTCCATCTTGGTCGGCGGCGCGATCCACAGCTTGACCGGGATGTCGCGCTTGCCTTCGAGCAGCTTCGATGCCGCGCGGAAGTGGCCGATGTTGGTCATGCACGAGCCGATGAACACCTCGTCGATCTTGGCGCCGGCCACGTCGGACAGCGTCTTCACGTCGTCCGGGTCGTTCGGGCAGGCGACGATGGGTTCGTGGATGTCGGCCAGGTCGATCTCGATGACGGCCGCGTAGTCCGCGTCGTCGTCGCCCTTGAGCAGTTGCGGGTCCTTCAGCCAGGCTTCCTGCGCGGCGATGCGGCGCGCCAGCGTGCGGCCGTCGGCGTAGCCTTCGGCGATCATCCAGCGCATCAACGTGATGTTGCTGTTGATGTATTCGATGATCGGTTCCTTGTTCAGGTGCACCGTGCAGCCGGCGGCCGAGCGTTCGGCCGAGGCGTCGCTCAGCTCGAAGGCCTGTTCCACCTTCAGGTCGGGCAGGCCCTCGATTTCCAGGATGCGGCCCGAGAAGATGTTCTTCTTGCCCTGCTTGGCGACGGTCAGCAGGCCCGACTTGATCGCGTACAGCGGAATGGCGTTGACCAGGTCGCGCAACGTGACGCCCGGCTGCATCTTGCCCTTGAAGCGCACCAGCACCGACTCGGGCATGTCCAGCGGCATCACGCCGGTGGCGGCCGCGAAGGCGACCAGGCCGGAGCCGGCCGGGAAGCTGATGCCGATCGGGAAGCGCGTGTGGCTGTCGCCGCCGGTGCCGACGGTGTCGGGCGTGAGCAGGCGGTTGAGCCAGCTGTGGATCACGCCGTCGCCCGGGCGCAGCGAGACGCCGCCGCGCGTCGCCATGAAGTCGGGCAGCTCGTGGTGCATCTTCACGTCGACCTTCTTGGGGTACGCCGCGGTGTGGCAGAACGACTGCATGACGAGGTCGGCCGAGAAGCCCAGGCAGGCCAGGTCCTTAAGTTCGTCGCGCGTCATCGGGCCGGTGGTGTCCTGCGAACCGACCGAGGTCATCTTGGGTTCGCAGTACGTGCCCGGGCGCACGCCCTGGCCTTCGGGCAGGCCGCAGGCGCGGCCGACCATTTTCTGCGCGAGCGAGAAGCCCTTCTTGGTGTCGACCGGGCTGGTCGGCAGGCGGAACAGCGTCGACACGGGCAGGCCCAGCGCTTCGCGCGCCTTGGCTGTGAGGCCGCGGCCGATGATCAGCGGAATGCGGCCGCCGGCGCGCACTTCGTCGAACAGCACGTCGCTCTTGACCTGGAACTCGGCAATGACCTTGCCGTCCTTGAGCGCCTTGCCCTCGTAGGGGCGCAGTTCGACGACGTCACCCATTTCCATCTGCGTCACGTCGAGCTCGATCGGCAACGCGCCCGAGTCTTCCATCGTGTTGTAGAAGATGGGGGCGATCTTGCCGCCGAGGCAGACGCCGCCGAAGCGCTTGTTCGGCACGTACGGGATGTCTTCGCCGGTGAACCACAGCACGGAATTGGTGGCGCTCTTGCGCGATGAGCCGGTGCCGACCACGTCGCCAGCGTAAGCCACCAGGTGGCCGCGGGCACGCAGGTCTTCGATGAACTTCACCGGGCCGCGCTTGCCGTCTTCTTCCGGCACGATGCCGGGACGGGCGTTCTTGTGCATCGCCAGGGCGTGCATCGGGATGTCGGGACGCGTGGTGGCGTCGGGCGCAGGCGACAGGTCGTCGGTGTTGATCTCGCCGGCCACCTTGAAGATGCTGACGGTGATGCTTTGCGGGACTTCGGGGCGGCTGGTGAACCACTCGGCATCGGCCCAGCTCTGCAGCACGGCCTTGGCGTTGGCGTTGCCCGCGTCGGCCTTTTCCTTGACGTCGTGGAACTGGTCGAACATCAGGAGCGTCTTCTTGAGGCCTTCGGCCGCCACGGCGCCGACCTCGGCATCGTCGAGCAGGTCGATCATCGGGCTGATGTTGTAGCCGCCGAGCATGGTGCCGAGCAACTCCGTGGCACGGGCGCGCGACAGCAGCAGGCTCTTCTCGGTGCCATGCGCCACCGCCGCCAGGTAGCTGGCCTTGACCTTGGCCGCGTCGTCGACGCCCGCCGGCACACGGTAGGTGAGCAGGTTCAGGAGGAACTCGCCGTCTTTCGACGTCGCGTTCTTCATCAGCTCGATCACTTCGCCCGTCTGCTTGGCGGTGAGCGGGAGGGGCGGGATGCCGAGCGCGGCGCGCTCAGCGACATGGTCAACGTAGGCTTGCAACATTTTCTTTTCTCCGGACGATCAAACGGCAGGCGGTGCCGCTCCTCTAGCAAGAGCCGCACCGTCCAGCGATGGGCTTACTTCTTCCCGGCAGCGCCCGTCGGCGCGGCGTCGGGCGCCTCGAACAGGCTCTTGGGCGGGTTCTTCTTCATTTCCTCGGCAAAGGCGAGCTGCGCCGGTGCCATGCACTCGTCGGCCAGGCGCAGGCCCTGCTTCTGGTTCATCAGCATCGACTTGTTGGCGATCTGCAGCCACATCGCGCCCGCCTTCGGGTCCTCCAGGCGGATGGCGCCGGTGCGGCTTTCGACCGGGTGCATGCGATAGCGCGCGCCCTTGGTCGACACGGTGAAGAAGCCGACCTTCTTGTCGTCGGCGGTGATGGTCACGTCGGCACCCAGTTCGCACTGGATCTTGCCGGTGTAGACGCGCTGAGCAACTGCGAGGTCAGCCTCATTCAGCGTGATGTCGGTGCTGGTATCGATCGGCGTGACTTCTTCGACGGCCTTGGCGGCGCGGGGCGTCACCTGGCGCTTCTTGGCGGCGGTCGTGGTGGGCTTGGCGGCCGGCTTGGCGGCGGCCTTGGCAGCCGGCTTGGCCGGCGTGTTGGTCTGTGAAGCGGTCTGTGCGTTGGCGGCCAGGGGCAGCGCCAGCGCGGCGGCAGCGATCAGTGCGAGGGTCTTGTTCATGGGGTGTTTCCTTGGGGGATGAAGGTCAGTGTTTCGGCGCGTCGAACCAGGCCTGCGCCTCGGCGGGCAGCGGTCGGCCTGTGGCATGGGCGCGTTCGAGCACCTGCCAGAAATGGCGGTAGCTCGCGCGGTCGTGGAGCGTCCCGTCGATGCTGACAGGGGCCCAATTCTGGCGTATGGCGGCATCGACGATGCGGGTGGCCAGGTCGATCCGGCCCTCATCGGGCGCGAAGGCCTCGAGGATCGGACGGATCTGGCTCGGGTGGATGCTCCACATGCGGGTGTAGCCGAACTCGTCGGCCGCCCGCTTCGCCGCGGCCCGCAGGGCCAGGGCGTTGCTGAACTCGGTCACGACGCAGTGCGAGGGCACCTTGCCGTGGGCGTGGGCGGCCGAGGCGATGGCGAGCTTGGCGCGCACCACGAGGGGATGGGTGAACTGGCCGAGGGCGCCCATGCCGTCGGCCGGGATGGCGCCGGCATGGGCCGACACGAAGTCCATCAGCCCGAAGCTCAGCGACTGCACGCGTGGATGGGCGGCGATGTCGAAGGCGCGGTGCACGGCCAGCGGCGACTCGATGAGCACGTGCAGGGGCAGATCGCCCGCGCCGGCGGCATCGAGCGCCTTGGCGGCCTGGGCCACGTCGGCGACGGATTCGACCTTGGGCACCATCAGGTGGCTCAGTCGCCGGCCGGCGCGGCCGGCGATGGTGGCGATGTCGGCTTCGAAGGCCGCGTGGTCGACCGGGTGCACGCGCACACCGACGCGCATCGCCGGCGCAGCGGCCAGCGCCAATTCGGTGACGAGTTGCGCATGCTCGGCCTCGCCGCCCACGGGGGCGCCGTCTTCGCAGTCCAGCGTCACGTCGAACACGCAGGCGCCGAATTCCTCGGCCATCTCGGCCTGGAGCGCGAGGCTCTTCTTCATGCGCGCCTCGACGCCGCTGTAGTGGTCGCACACCGGCAGCACGACGGCCCCGGCCTGCGCGCCCAGCAGCACGTCGCGCGGGTGGGATGTGGGGGTGGGCGAAGCGCTCATGCCTTGCGGGCCACGATGAACATGCGCGGGAAGGCCAGCAGCAGCTTTCCATCCGCGCGCGGCGGATAGGCCTGCGCGATGCGGTGTTCGTAGGTTGCGAGATAGCTCGCCTTCAGCGCGGCGTCGAGCGGGTCGACGAAGGGCTTGAGCCCGGTGCTGCTCACCCATTCGACGATGGCCGCGGCCGATGCCATCGGGTGCTGGTAGATGGTGTGCCACACGTCGACATGGGCGGCATCGCGGGCCAGCAGGTCGTAGTAACCGCCCAGTTTCAGCAGTTCGGTGCGCAGCCTGTCGGCGTCGCCGATGGGCTCTTTCCACGGCGCTTCGGACGCGACTTCGCGCATCAGGCGGTGCGTGGGTTCGGCCCGGTTGTCGGGCATCTGGATGGCGAGCACGCCACCGGGGGCCAGGGCGGCGAACAGGCGCGGGACCAGCGTCTCGTGATCCGGGACCCATTGCAGCGCCGCATTGGCGTAAATGAGATCGGGGGCAACATCGGGCGTCCAGCGGCCGATGTCACCGAATTCGAACCGGGCCTGCGGCAGCCGCTTGCGCGCGCTGACCAGCATGGCCTCGGAGTTGTCGATGCCCAGCATGTCCGCTTGCGGGAAGCGGCGTGCCAGCAACTCGGTGGAATTGCCCGGGCCACAACCGAGGTCGACCACACGGGCCGCCTCCGCCAGCGGAACGCGCGCCAGCAGCTCGGCCGCCGGGCGGGTGCGCTCATCCTCGTAGCGGGTGTAGAGCGCGGGGTTCCAATCGAGCATCGACGTGGGCCGTGCTTACTTGACCAGGTGGGCCACGCCGGCTTGCTCGTCCGTCAGCTCCTTGAGCGTCTTGTCGATGCGCTCCTGGCTGAAGGCATCGATGGCCAGACCTTCGACGACCTTGTATTCGCCGTTCTCGCAGGTGACCGGGAAGCCGAACATGACGTCCTTCGGAATGCCGTACTGGCCGTCCGACGGGATGCCCATCGTGACCCACTTGCCGTTGGTGCCCAGGGCCCAGTCGCGCATGTGGTCGATGGCAGCGTTGGCGGCCGAAGCGGCCGACGACAGGCCGCGCGCCTCGATGATGGCCGCGCCGCGCTTGCCGACGGTCGGCAGGAAGGTGTTGGCGTTCCATTCCTGGTCGTTGATCATCTTGGCGACGGACTCGCCGTTGATGGTCGCGAAGCGGTAGTCGGCGTACATCGTGGGCGAGTGGTTGCCCCAGACGGTGAGCTTCTCGATGTCGGCCACGGCCTTGCCGGTCTTGGCAGCGATCTGGCTCGCAGCGCGGTTGTGGTCCAGGCGCAGCATGGCGGTGAAGTTCTTGCGCGGCAGGTCGGGCGCGCTCTTCATTGCGATGTAGGCGTTGGTGTTGGCGGGGTTGCCCACCACCAGCACCTTGACGTTGCGGCTGGCGACGGCGTTCAGTGCAGCACCCTGGGCGGTGAAGATGGCGCCGTTGACGGCCAGCAGTTCGGCACGTTCCATGCCCGGGCCGCGCGGACGCGAACCGACCAGCAGCGCGTAGTCGGCGTCCTTGAAGGCGGTCATCGGGTCGCCGTGCGCTTCCATGCCGGCGAGCAGCGGGAACGCGCAGTCGTCGAGTTCCATCATCACGCCCTTGAGCGCCTTCTGGGCCTTCTCGTCGGGGATTTCGAGCAACTGCAGGATGACGGGCTGGTCCTTGCCGAGCATTTCGCCGGAAGCGATGCGGAACAACAGGGCGTAACCGATTTGGCCGGCGGCGCCGGTGACGGCAACGCGAACGGGCTTTTTGCTCATGGGAAAGACTCCAGAAGATGGTGAGGACGGTGTCGGCCAGCACGGCGGCTGCCCGGGTGCCCGCAGCGGGCGGACCCGTGTGGCGGAACAGCCTCGCATTTTATGCCGATTCGCAGTTTTCGGCACACACGTCTTATGTCTTATATAAGATACAGCCCGTCAGCGCGCCGCGAGGCGAGCGAACCCCCATGAGCACGCCCACCCTTCCCGACCCCGCCACGCCGTCCTTCAGTCCGCTGTACCAGCAGATCAAGGCGCTGATCCTGCAGAGCCTGCAGGCGGGCGAATGGAAGCCCGGCGAACCGATCCCGAGCGAGATGGACCTGGCCGCACGCTTCCGCGTGAGCCAGGGCACGGTGCGAAAGGCCATCGACGAACTTGCCGCCGAGAACCTCGTGCTGCGGCGTCAGGGCAAGGGCACCTTTGTCGCCACCCATGCCGAGCAGCAGGTGCAGTACCGCTTCCTGAAGCTGGTGCCCGACAGCGGCGACACCGCCGCCGAAGGCCCGGCCGAGCGGACCATCGTCGACTGCAAACGGCTGCGCGCCTCGGCCGACGTGGCGCGCGCGCTGGCGCTGCGCACCGGCGACGCCGTGCTGCAGGTGCGCCGCGTGCTGGCGTACGCCGGGGTCCCGACCATCCTCGAAGACCTCTGGCTGCCCGGCGCGCCGTTCAAGGGCCTCACCGCCGAGCGCCTGCGCGCATCGCGCGGCCCCATGTACGCGATGTTCGAGGCGGAGTTCGGCGTGCGCATGGTGCGCGCCGAGGAAAAGATCCGTGCCGTGCTGCCCGATGCCGAACAGGCCCTGCTGCTCGATGTGGCCGCCAACACGCCGCTGCTGAGTGTCGAGCGCGTCGCGCACACCTACAACGACACCCCGATGGAGCTTCGGCGCGGCCTCTACCGCACCGACACCCACCACTACCGCAACGATCTGGGCTGAGATGCACTGCCGACACCACGCACCGGCAGGGAGCAGCCTGCCCGCCAACAACGCATCGGACGCGGCAGCGTCCGACCATTCCAGTGCGGTGACGCGGTGGCGTCCGCTGCCCGATGGTGCATTGCAATAGAATTTTGCGTTGTTTGCATTTCCGACGAAGACAAGCAGCCACCCCCGAAAAGCAACGAAAGCCCCCATGACCGAGCTTGCCAAAACACCCCGTCCGCCGAGACGCGAGTTCCGCAACATCAATGCCTTCACCGACCTCACCACCTACCGCCTTCCGCCCGCCGGCATCGTCTCGATCCTGCACCGCGTCAGCGGCGTGCTGATGTTCCTGCTGCTGCCGTTCATCATCTGGATGTTCGACACCTCGGTGTCTTCCGAGATCTCGTTCGCACGCTTCAAGGCCGCCTTCAACAGCGGCCTGGGCTTCGCGCCGGGCTGGTTCCTGAAACTGGTCGCGCTGGCACTGATCTGGGCCTACCTGCACCACTTCATCGCCGGCCTGCGCCACCTGTGGATGGACGTGAGCCACGCCGCCGTCAACAAGGAGTTCGGCAAGAGCTCCGCCATCGCCACGCTCGCCCTGAGCATCCTGCTGACCGTCGTTCTCGGCGCGAAGCTCTTCGGCCTGTACTGAGAAGGAGCTGACATGTCTGTGAATTACGGCTCCAAACGCATCGTCGTCGGTGCGCACTACGGTCTGCGCGACTGGCTCAGCCAGCGCATCACCGGCGGCCTGATGGCCCTCTTCACCATCCTCGTGCTGGCGCAGTTGCTCTTCTCGCGCGGCCCCATCGGCTACGACACCTGGTCGGGCATCTTCTCGGCCCAATGGATGAAGGTTCTGACCTTCGTGGTGATCGCTTCGATCCTCTACCACGTATGGGTGGGCATGCGCGATGTCTGGATGGACTACGTCCAGCCCGTCGCCATTCGCCTTGCCCTGCAAATTTTCACGATCGTCTGGCTTGTGGGTTGCGCGGGTTGGGCCATTCAAGTGCTCTGGAGACTCTGACCCATGACTGCCTATACCAAAGACCAAATCACCAAACGCAAGTTCGACGTCGTCATCGTCGGCGCCGGCGGCTCGGGCATGCGTGCCTCGCTGCAACTGGCGCGCGCCGGCCTCAACGTGGCCGTGCTCTCCAAGGTGTTCCCGACCCGTTCGCACACCGTCGCTGCACAAGGCGGCGTGGGTGCATCGCTCGGCAACATGAGCGAGGACAACTGGCACTACCACTTCTACGACACGATCAAGGGCTCCGACTGGCTCGGCGACCAGGACGCGATCGAGTTCATGTGCCGCGAAGCCCCGAAGGTCGTGTACGAGCTCGAACACTTCGGCATGCCCTTCGACCGCAACCCCGACGGCACGATCTACCAGCGTCCGTTCGGCGGCCACACGGCCAACTACGGCGAGAAGCCGGTGCAGCGCGCCTGCGCCGCGGCCGATCGGACCGGCCACGCGATGCTGCACACGCTCTACCAGAAGAACGTCGAGGCCCGCACGCAGTTCTTCGTCGAATGGATGGCGCTCGACCTGATCCGCGACGCCGAAGGCGACGTGGTCGGCGTGACCGCGCTGGAAATGGAAACTGGCGACCTGCACATCCTGCAGGCCAAGACCGTGCTGCTGGCCACCGGCGGCGCCGGCCGGATCTTCCAGGCCTCGACCAACGCCTTCATCAACACCGGCGACGGCCTGGGCATGGCCGCGCGTTCGGGCATTCCGCTGCAGGACATGGAGTTCTGGCAGTTCCACCCGACCGGCGTGGCCGGTGCCGGCGTGCTGCTGACCGAAGGCTGCCGCGGCGAAGGCGCCATCCTGCTCAACAGCAACGGCGAACGCTTCATGGAGCGCTATGCGCCGACCATGAAGGACCTGGCACCACGCGACTTCGTGTCGCGCTCGATGGACCAGGAGATCAAGGAAGGTCGCGGCTGTGGTCCCAACAAGGACTACATCCACATGAAGCTCGACCACCTGGGCGCCGACACCATCCACAAGCGGCTGCCCTCGGTGTACGAAATCGGCATCAACTTCGCGAACGTCGACGTCACGAAGGAGCCGATCCCGGTCGTGCCGACCATCCACTACCAGATGGGCGGCATCCCGACCAACATCAACGGCCAGGTCGTGCTGCAGGATGCGGACAACCAGAGCGTGGCGGTCAACGGGCTCTACGCCGTGGGCGAATGCTCATGCGTGAGCGTGCACGGCGCCAACCGCCTGGGCACCAACTCGCTGCTCGACCTGCTGGTCTTCGGCCGCGCGGCGGGCAACCACATCGTCCAGTTCAACGACAAGCTGAAAGAGCACAAGCCGCTGCCCGCCGATGCGGCCGACCGCACGCTGGAGCGCCTGAACCAGCTCGAGGCCTCGACCAGCGGCGAGTACGCGCAGGACGTGGCCAACGAGATCCGCACCGTGATGCAGCAGCACGCGGCGGTGTTCCGCAAGCAGGCATCCATGAACGAAGGCGTAGGCAAGATCGCCCAGGTGCGCGAGCGCGTCAAGGCGATCACGCTCAAGGACAAGTCGCGCGTGTTCAACACCGCGCGCATCGAAGCGCTGGAAGTCGACAACCTGATCGAAGTGGCCCAGGCCACGATGATCTCCGCAGCAGCCCGCACCGAATGCCGCGGCGCCCACACGGTGGAAGACTACGAACGCCCCGCCGACGACCCGGTCGCCCCGCTGGGCCGCGACGACAAGAACTGGATGAAGCACACGCTGTGGTACAGCGAAGGCAACCGCCTGGCCTACAAACCCGTCCGTTTGAAGCCCCTGACCGTCGACAGCGTGCCGCCCAAGGTCCGTACGTTCTAACGCCCAGCTCACAAAAAGCACTCACAAGGTCATCACGATGAAGCGCACATTCCAGATCTATCGCTACGACCCGGACAAGGACGCGAAGCCCTACATGCAGACCATCGAGATCGAACTCGACGGCCACGAACGCATGCTGCTCGACGCCCTGATGAAGCTCAAGGCGCAGGACCCGACGCTGTCGTTCCGCCGCTCCTGCCGCGAAGGCGTCTGCGGCTCCGACGCGATGAACATCAACGGCAAGAACGGTCTGGCCTGCCTGACCAACATGAACACGCTCAAGGGCACCGTCGTGCTCAAGCCGCTGCCCGGCCTGCCGGTGATCCGCGACCTGATCGTCGACATGACGCAGTTCTTCAAGCAGTACAACTCGATCAAGCCGTACCTGCAGAACGACAACGTGCCGCCCGAGAAGGAACGCCTGCAGAGCCCCGAAGAGCGTGAAGAGCTCGACGGCCTCTACGAGTGCATCCTGTGCGCGAGCTGCTCGACGAGCTGCCCGAGCTTCTGGTGGAATCCGGACAAGTTCGTCGGCCCCGCCGGTCTGCTGCAGGCCTACCGCTTCATCGCCGACAGCCGCGACGAAGCCACCGCCGAGCGCCTGGACAACCTCGAAGATCCGTACCGCCTGTTCCGCTGCCACACGATCATGAACTGCGTGGACGTGTGCCCAAAGAACTTGAATCCGACGAAGGCCATCGGCAAGATCAAGGAACTGATGGTGCGTCGCGCCATCTGAACCGGGAAGAATCAGCCCTATGCACGCCGCCGCCGACCTCGACCAGCCGCTGGACGTTCGCGCGCTCAGCAAGCTGAAATGGCGCACGCGTCGCGGCCTGCTGGAAAACGACCTTTTCATTGCACGCTTCTTCGAGCAGCACGAAAGCCGCCTGACCGTGCGCCAGGCCAAGGCGATGGAGACATTGATGGATCTGTCGGATCACGATCTGCTCGACCTCCTTTTGCAGCGAAAGGAGCCCGAGCCCGCATGGGCCGGGGCGGACGTGGTCGAACTGCTGCGGCTGATGCGCGTCTGACGACGCGCCTGTTCAAGTCTTCCCGAACATCAATCTCAAGAGAAAGAAAGTCGAAATGAAAGCCTCCGACACCAAAGCCACCCTGTCGTTCAGCAACGGCGGGGACAACGTCGACCTGCCGGTCTACAAGGGCACGATGGGCCCCGACGTGATCGACATCCGCAAGCTGTACGCACAGACCGGTATGTTCACGTACGACCCGGGCTTCATGTCGACGGCGTCGTGCCAGTCGGCCATCACGTACATCGACGGCGACAAGGGCGAATTGCTCTACCGCGGCTACCCGATCGAGCAACTCGCCACCAACTGCGACTTTCTCGAGACCTGCCACCTGCTGCTGTACGGAGAACTGCCGGACGCCGACAAGAAGCGGGACTTCACCAAGCTCGTGAGCAACCACACGATGGTCAACGAGCAGATGCAGTTCTTCCTGCGCGGTTTCCGCCGCGACGCGCACCCGATGGCCATCATGACCGGCCTGGTCGGCGCCCTGTCGGCCTTCTATCACGACAGCACGGACATCAACAACCCGAAGCACCGCGAGATCGCGGCGATCCGCCTGATCGCCAAGATGCCGACCCTGGTGGCCATGGCGTACAAGTACACGATCGGCCAGCCGTACATGTACCCGCGCAACGACCTGAGCTACGCGGGCAACTTCCTGCACATGATGTTCGCGACGCCGTGCGAAGAGTACAAGGTGAGCCCGGTGCTCGAGCGCGCGCTCGACCGCATCTTCACCCTGCACGCCGACCACGAACAGAACGCATCGACCTCGACCGTGCGCCTGTGCGGCTCGTCGGGCACCAACCCCTTCGCGGCGATCGCAGCGGGCGTGGCCTGCCTCTGGGGCCCGGCGCACGGCGGCGCCAACGAGGCGGCGCTCAACATGCTCTACGACATCCAGAAGGCGGGCGGCGTTGAGAAGATCGGCGAGTTCATCAAGCAGGTGAAGGACAAGAACTCCAACGTCAAGCTGATGGGCTTCGGCCACCGCGTGTACAAGAACTACGACCCGCGCGCCAAGCTGATGCAGGAAACCTGCAAGGAAGTGCTGAGCGAACTGGGCCTGGAAAACGACCCGCTCTTCAAGCTGGCCATGGCCCTCGAGAAGATCGCCCTGGAAGACGAGTACTTCGTGTCGCGCAAGCTCTACCCGAACGTCGACTTCTACTCGGGCATCGTGCAGCGCGCCATCGGCATCCCGGTGCCGCTGTTCACCGCCGTGTTCGCGCTGGCCCGCACGGTGGGCTGGATCGCTCAACTGAACGAGATGATCGGCGACCCGGAGTACAAGATCGGCCGTCCGCGCCAGCTGTTCGAAGGCTCGACCCCGCGCGACGTGAAGCCCATCGCCCAGCGTTGATGCCCTGTGGAAGGCCGCACCGGCCTTCGACCCCGAAAGCTGCCTGCGGGCAGCTTTTTTGCGTCTTGGCTGACAGAAGCGGCAGGGTGGCTTCGATAACTTCGTTGACGGAGGGTGACTCCACGCTCATTACCGTCAACAAACTGCTCGAAGGAGTTCTGTCATGAAGAAACTTACCGCAATGATCGCCGTCGTCTTCGCATTCGGCGTGCCGCTGGCCGGCTGCAACACCGTCAAGGGCGCAGGTCAGGACATCCAGAAGGGTGGCGAGAAGATGGAAGACGCGGCCAAGAAGCGCCAGTAAGACTTGATTCGGTCATGTCATAGAAAAAGCGGGCCTTGAGCCCGCTTTTTTCATGGCGGTGCGCCGTTGCGCCGCTCTCATCTCGGCCTGGCAGCGAAGTCATCTCGGATCACGATGGCAAGAAGTAGCGCTCTCAAGGAGAATACACACCCCCACCTCTCCCTCCACGATGCCGTGACCGCGTCCGAACGGACCTTCGCCCGCCGAATCGACCTGACCTCGCTCCAGCTCTACGTGGCGGTGTGCGAGCTGGGCAGCATCGGGCGCGCGGCGGAGCGGGAGTTCATCGCGGCGTCGGCCATCAGCAAGCGGCTGTCCGACCTCGAGGCCACGCTGGGCACGCCGCTCTTGTATCGCCATGCGCGCGGGGTCGACCTCACACCCGCCGGCGAGAGCCTGCTGCACCACGCGCGTTCGGTGCTCTACAGCCTGGAGAAGATGCAGGGCGAACTGAGCGAATACGCCGACGGCGTGCGCGGCCACGTTCGGGTGCACGCGAACATCTCGGCCATCGTGCAGTTCCTGCCGGAGGATCTGGGCGCCTTTCGCCGCGACCACGAAGAAATCAAGATCGATCTCGAGGAGCATCTGAGCACCGAGGTGCTGCGCGCGGTGCACGAGGGCGCGGCCGACCTGGGCATCTGCCACGCCGGCGACGGCGGCAGCGACCTGCAGAGCCTGCCCTACCGGCACGACCGGCTCGTGCTGATCGTGCCGGCCGACCACGCATTGGCCGGCCGCAACGCGATCGCCTTCGCGGATTCGCTGGACTACGACCACGTCGGCCTGCACACGAACAGCTCGATCTATGTGGCCACGCGACAGGCCGCGCTGGACGCGGGCCGCAGCATCAAGCTGCGCATCCACGTGACCGGCCTCGATGCCATGTGCCGGATGATCGAGAACGGCCTGGGCATCGGCGTGATGCCGGGCCATGCCTTCGAGCTGATGCGCGGCGGCATCGGCCAGCGGCTGGTCAGCGTCGAGCTGACCGACGCCTGGGCGCGCCGCGAGATCCGGCTCGTCGCGCGCGATTTCTCGACGCTGCCGGTGGCCGCGCGTGCGCTGGTGGCGCACCTGCAGGCATCCGGCGCCGCCTCCGAACAAGAAACGCTCGGGCTCGCCGCCTGAGCACGGACCCTCACCCTCCCCCACGAAAGAAGACAGTCATGGCACGCACGCTCTACGACAAGCTCTGGGACGAACACGTCGTCCACACCGAGGAAGACGGCACGTCGATCCTCTACATCGACCGGCACCTGGTGCACGAAGTGACCAGCCCCCAGGCCTTCGAGGGCCTGCGCGTGGCCGGCCGGAAGCTCTGGCGCATCAGCTCGGTGGTGGCCACCGCCGACCACAACACGCCGACGACCCACTGGGAGCTCGGCTACGACGGCATCACCGACCCGATCAGCAAGGAACAGATCACCACGCTCGACAGCAACATCGCCGAGTTCGGTGCCGCCGCCTTCTATCCGTTCCTCTCCAAGCGCCAGGGCATCGTGCACGTGATCGGCCCCGAGTCGGGTGCCACGCTGCCGGGCATGACGGTGGTGTGCGGCGACTCGCACACCTCCACGCACGGCGCCTTCGGCGCGCTGGCGCACGGCATCGGCACCAGCGAGGTCGAGCACGTGATGGCCACGCAGACGCTGCTGGCCAAGAAGGCCAAGAACCTGTTGGTGAAGGTCGAAGGCAAGCTGCCGATGGGCTGCACCGCCAAGGACATCGTGCTGGCGATCATCGGCCGCATCGGCACCGCCGGCGGCACGGGCTACACGATCGAGTTCGCCGGCTCCGCCATCCGCGACCTGAGCATGGAAGGCCGCATGACGGTGTGCAACATGGCGATCGAGGCCGGTGCGCGCGCGGGCCTCGTCGCGGTGGACGAGAAGACCATCGCCTATGTGAAGGGCCGTCCCCTGGCGCCCACCGGCGTCGAATGGGACCACGCCGTGACGTACTGGAAGACGCTGCAGTCGGACCCCGGCGCGCACTTCGACCAGGTGGTCGAACTCGACGCGACGCAGATCCTGCCGCAGGTCACCTGGGGCACCTCGCCCGAGATGGTGATGCCCATCGACGGCCGCGTGCCCGACCCCGACAAGGAAAAGGACGCCAACAAGCGCGGCGCCATCGAGCGTGCCCTGGTCTACATGGGTCTCGAGCCGAACAAGCCGATGAACGACATCTTCATCGACAAGGTGTTCATCGGCTCCTGCACCAACAGCCGCATCGAGGACATGCGTGAAGCCGCTGCGGTCGTGAAGAAGCTCGGCCAGAAGGTCGCGAAGAACGTCAAGCTCGCGATGGTCGTGCCGGGCTCGGGCCTGGTGAAGGAACAGGCCGAGCGCGAAGGCCTCGACCTCATCTTCAAGGCCGCCGGCTTCGAGTGGCGCGAACCGGGCTGCTCGATGTGCTTGGCCATGAACGCCGACCGGCTGGAGCCGGGCGAGCGCTGCGCCAGCACCAGCAACCGCAACTTCGAAGGCCGGCAGGGTGCCGGCGGCCGCACGCACCTGGTGAGCCCGGCGATGGCCGCCGCCGCCGCGGTGCACGGCCATTTCGTCGACGTCCGCCAATTCGCCTGAGCCAGGAGAGACACACCATGCAGAAATTCACCGTGCACAAGGGCCTCGTGGCACCGATGGACCGCGAGAACGTCGACACCGACGCGATCATTCCCAAGCAGTTCCTGAAGTCGATCAAGAAGACCGGCTTCGGCCCGAACCTCTTCGACGAGTGGCGCTATCTCGACCACGGCGAGCCGGGCCAGGACCCGGCCAGCCGCAAGCCGAACCCGGACTTCGTGCTGAACCAGCCGCGCTACGCGGGCGCCTCGGTGCTGCTGGCGCGCAAGAACTTCGGCTGCGGTTCCTCGCGCGAGCATGCGCCGTGGGCACTCGACCAGTACGGCTTTCGCGCCATCATCGCGCCGAGCTATGCCGACATCTTCTTCAACAACAGCTTCAAGAACGGCCTGCTGCCGATCGTGCTGCCCGAGGCGCAGGTCGCCCAGTTGTTCGACGAGACCTTCGCGTTCCCGGGCTACACGCTCACGGTCGACCTGGAACGCCAGGTGATCGTCAAGCCGGACGGCACCGAGCTCGGCTTCGAGGTGCAGGCCTTCCGCAAGTACTGCCTGATCAACGGCCTCGACGACATCGGCCTCACGCTGCAGAAGAGGGACAAGATCAAGGCCTTCGAAACCGAGCGACTCGCCACCAAGCCGTGGCTGGCCAAGGCTTCGCTGGTGTGAGCGCCCCTTCTTTCAACCTGAACGAGACAGACCTTTCATGAAAATCGCAGTCCTCCCCGGCGACGGCATCGGCACCGAAATCGTCGCGGAAGCCATCCGCGTGCTCGACGCGCTCGAGCTCGATTTCGAGATGGAAACCGCCCTGGTGGGCGGCGCCGCCTACGACGCGCATGGCCATCCGCTGCCCGAGGCCACGCTGAAGCTGGCCAAGGAAGCCGACGCGGTGCTGTTCGGCGCCGTCGGCGACTGGAAGTACGACAAGCTCGAGCGCCAGTTCCGCCCCGAGCAGGCCATCCTCGGCCTGCGCAAGAACCTGGGCCTGTTCGCCAACTTCCGGCCGGCCATCTGCTACGAGCAGTTGGTGGGCGCGTCGAGCCTGAAGCCGGAATTGATCTCGGGCCTCGACATCCTGATCATTCGCGAGCTGACCGGCGACATCTACTTCGGCCAGCCGCGCGGCCGGCGCACCGCCGTCGACGGGCACTTCCCCGGGGCCGAGGAAGCCTTCGACACGATGCGCTATTCGCGCCCCGAGGTCGAGCGCATCGCCCGCGTGGCCTTCGAGGCCGCCCGCAAGCGCAGCAAGCGCGTGACCAGCGTCGACAAGGCCAACGTGCTCGAGACCTTCCAGTTCTGGAAGGACATCGTGACCGAGGTCGGCAAGGAGTACCCGGACGTCGCGCTCGACCACATGTACGTCGACAACGCCGCCATGCAGCTGGTCAAGGAACCGAAGAAGTTCGATGTGGTGGTCACCGGCAACATGTTCGGCGACATCCTGTCCGACGAGGCCGCCATGCTGACCGGCTCGATCGGCATGCTGCCCTCGGCGTCGCTCAATGCCAGCAGCCAGGGCCTGTACGAGCCCAGCCACGGCAGCGCGCCCGACATTGCCGGCAAGGGGGTTGCCAACCCATTGGCTACAATCCTGTCTGCTGCCATGATGCTCCGCTTCTCCCTCCAACAACCCGAAGCTGCCGACCGAATCGAGTCGGCGGTCAAGTCGGTGCTCGCCTCCGGGCTGCGCACGGGCGACATCTGGTCGGAAGGCACGAAGCGGGTCGGCACCCGCGAGATGGGCGACGCGGTCGTTGCAGCGATCACCAAAAAGACGATTACCGGCTAACCGCAGCCCGCTTCGTCACGCCCCTCCCCGGCTCGACGAGCCGGGCGCAAGAAAACCTGATTTCCTAGTTTTTTCTTCGAAGGGCATATTGAAATGGCGAACGCATCTCAACCTCTGGTCGGCCTCGTGGGCTGGCGCGGCATGGTCGGCTCGGTCCTGATGGACCGCATGCAGGCCGAAGGCGACTTCGGGCTCATCGAGCCGATGTTCTTCTCGACCTCCAACGCCGGCGGCAAGGCCCCGGCGATGGCCAAGAACGAGACGGCCCTGAAGGACGCGCACGACATCGAGTCGCTCAAGAAGTGCGACATCGTCATCACCTGTCAGGGCGGCGACTACACCAGCGAGGTCTTCCCCAAGCTGCGCGCCGCCGGCTGGAACGGCCACTGGATCGACGCCGCCTCCACGCTGCGCATGAAGGACGACGCGATCATCGTGCTCGACCCGGTGAACCTGCCGGTCATCCAGAACGCGCTCGCCAAGGGCGGCAAGAACTGGATCGGCGGCAACTGCACCGTGAGCTGCATGCTGATGGGCGTGGGCGCCCTCTACAAGGCCGGCCTGGTCGAGTGGATGACCAGCATGACCTACCAGGCCGCGTCCGGGGGCGGCGCGCAGCACATGCGTGAGCTGCTGACGCAGTTCGGCACGCTCAACGCCGAAGTGCGCGCCCTGCTGGACGACCCGAAGTCCGCCATACTCGAGATCGACCGCAAGGTGCTGCACAAGCAGCAGAGCCTCAGCGCGGCCGAAACCGCCAATTTCGGCGCACCGCTCGGCGGTTCGCTGATCCCCTGGATCGACAAGGACCTGGGCCTGGGCAAGAGCCAGGACGACGCCGAATGGGGCATGTCCAAGGAAGAATGGAAGGGCGGCGCCGAAACCAACAAGATCCTGGGCCAGGGCGCCGGCTTCGGTACGGCCGCCACGCCAGTCGACGGTTTCTGCGTGCGTGTCGGCGCCATGCGCTGCCACAGCCAGGCACTGACCTTCAAGCTCAAGAAGAACGTGCCGCTGGCGGACATCGAGGCGCTGATCGCGGCCGACAACGAATGGGTCCAGGTCGTTCCCAACACCCGGGAAGCCACCGTCAAGGACCTGACGCCCGTCGCCGTCACCGGCACCATGAACATTCCGGTCGGCCGGCTGCGGAAGCTGGCGATGGGGCCGGAGTACCTGGGCGCCTTCACCATCGGCGACCAGTTGCTCTGGGGCGCTGCGGAGCCGCTGCGCCGCATGTTGCGCATCCTGCTGGACGCGTAAAACCTCACGCGAACGCCCAGAAATGGGCGCTCGTTGCTCCGCTGCAACGGGTAGACCATGCCGAAGTTGGCGCGCACTGGGGTGAACGGGCCTGTCGCCTTGTCAGTGCAGAACGATGGTGTTAACGTCCTCTTACACTTTGGGCCGCGGTGCCCCTCTTCCAGCATGACAAGACATCCGTTGCCTGCGGTCCGCGATTCGGCCACCCGCCTGAACTCGACGTCACGTGGTCGTGCCCGGCTCTCATTGCTCAGCGCCGCTATCGCCCTAGGGTTGGGGTCGGCCCTCATCGATGCCCACGCGCTGTCGCTGGGCCGCATGAATGTGCAGTCCGCCATCGGCGAACCGCTGCGCGCGGAGATCGAAATCGCCGAAATGAGTGCCGCCGAGGCCGATGGCCTGCGCATCAACATCGCCTCGCAAGACGCCTTCCGCGCAGCCGGCGTGCCCTACAACGCCGCCCTGTCCGACGTGCGCAGCGCGCTGCAGCGCCGCCCTGACGGCCGCTACGTCGTCCGGCTGACCAGCAATCGCTCGGTGTCCGACCCCTTCATCGATCTGCTGCTCGAAGCCAACTGGAACACCGGCCGGATCGTCCGCGACTACACGGTGCTGCTCGATCCGCCGGCCAGCCGCGCGACCGCCACCGCCGTCGCGCCGGCCCCCGTGTCACCGCAGATCAGCATCGGCACCGGTTCCGCCTCGATTCAGCCACCGTTGGCTCGCCGCCCCGCGCGTCCGGCGATCGCCGCTGCGCCCCCCCCTGCCGAAGCTCCCCCGGTGCGGACCGCGGCGGGCAGCGGCGCGGGCCAGCAGGTCACCGTGCAGCCCGGCGACACCGCCAGCAAGATCGCGGGCGCCTACAAGCCCGCCGATGTCTCGCTCGACCAGATGCTGGTCGCCATGCTGCGCGCCAATCCCAACGCCTTCATCGGCGGCAACATGAACCGCATGAAGGCGGGCGCGGTGCTCGATCTCCCCGATGCGTCGCAAGCCGCCGCCACACCGGCGCCCGAGGCCCGTCGCACGGTGGTCGCACAGAGCCGGGACTTCGGCGACTACCGCCGCCGCCTGGCCGAGAACGCACCGGCCTCGGCCGTGGCCCCCGCCGACCGCCAGAGCTCGGGCCGGCTGGAAGCCAACGTCGAGGACCGCAGCAAGGCGGCCGCAGCACCCGACAAGCTCACCATCGCACAGGCCCGTGCCGCCGAAGACAAGCTGGCCCAGACGCGCCAGGCGCAGGAAAGCAGCGCCCGCGTGGCCGAGCTGTCCAAGAACATCAGCGACCTGAACAAGCTGCAGTCGGCCGGCGCCTCCGCGTCGGCCTCGGCGGGCGCCCCTCCCGCCGCACCGGCATCGGCCAGCGCGCCGGTCGCACCGCCTGCCGCGCCGGCAACCACAACGCCGACAGCCGCAGCGCCGGCGGCACCTGCCGCGCCCAGCGCAGCACCGACGGTGGTCGCACCGGCCGCCGCCACGGCGGCCCTGACACCCCCGCCCGCACCGGCGCCTGCACCCGCCGCGGCACCGAAGCCCGCCGCCAAGCCGGCGGCACCCCCGCCGCCCCCGGAGCCCAGCTTCCTCGACGATCTGCTCGACAACCCGCTGATGCTCGGCGGCGGCGCGCTCATCCTGCTGCTCCTCGGCTTCCTGGGCTACAAGGCGGTCAAGCGCCGCCGCCAGGACGCCGGTGACAGCGTCTTTCTGGAAAGCCGCCTGCCCAAGGATTCCTTCTTCGCTGCCAGCGGCGGGGAGTCGGTCGACACCAAGAACCGCTCGATCGTCTCGTCGCTGTCGTACTCCCCCAGCCAGCTGGACGCCGGCGACGTCGATCCGGTGGCCGAAGCCGACGTGTACCTGGCCTACGGCCGCGACCTCCAGGCCGAGGAGATCCTGCGGGAGGCGCTTCGCATCAACCCCGAGCGCATCGCCATCCACCTCAAGCTGCTCGAGATCCACGCCAAGCGGCGCGACCTGCGTGCCTACGAGGCGCTGGCGTCGGACGTGCACAAGCTGACCGGCGGCCAGGGCAACGACTGGAACCGCGTGGTGGAGATGGGCAAGGAGCTCGACCCGGGCAACCCGCTGTACGAAGCGGGTGTCCGCCCGGTCGGCGGCGACAGCGTCCCGCCGGCAGCGGCTGCCGTTGCCGCGGCAGCTGTAGCCGCTGTGGTCGCGGCACCGCCGGCCGCCCCGGTCGCCGCGCCGCCGCCCGCCTTCGTCCCGTCGGTGGCCCCGCTCGACTTCGACCTCGACCTGAGCAGGCCATCGCCCCTGGACACGACGACAACCATGCCGTCGCCGATCACCGAACCGGCTCCCGTGAGCGCGAGCCTGCCCCCGATCCAGGCGCCTGCGACGGAACGCTTCGCTGCGACCTCCCGCGACACGCTGCGCGACATGGCACCGATGAGCCCGCAGGCGGACTTCGACACCGACTTCAACACCGCCCCCGCGGCGCTGGAGATGCCCGGCATGTCGCGTTCGATGGGCACCGAGGAACACACGCAGCCGGCGCCGCTGCGTGCCGGCCTGCCCCGCGATTCCGGCTTCATCGAGTTCGACATGAGCGCGCTCGCGGGCCTGAACCAGCGCGAGTCCAACGACACCGAGCCCGGCCGGCTCGAGCCGCTGGACGAGGCCAACGACAACCCGCACGCGATCAAGCTGTCGCTGGCGCGCGAGCTGCAGGCCCTGGGCGACACCGAAGGCGCACGCTCGCTGGTCGAGGAAGTCGAAGCCGAAAGCTCCGGTGACCTGAAGGCCCAGGCCCGGCACCTGCTGGCACAACTGGCCTGAGGAGCCGACACGACGCATGCGCCGGCCGCCCGTTCCACCCACGTGAGGCTGGCCCTCGGCGTCCGCTACAACGGCCAGGCCTACCAGGGCTGGCAGAGCCAGCTGTCCGGCCAGACCGTGCAGGACAAGCTGGAGGCGGCCCTGGGCCGCTTCGCCGATCGCCCCATTTCCACCCTGTGTGCAGGCCGCACCGACGCCGGCGTGCACGGGCTGATGCAGGTGGTGCACTTCGACACCGACATCGAGCGCACGCCCTTCTCCTGGGTGCGCGGCACCAACCGCTACCTGCCGGACGACATCGCGATCCAGTGGGCCCAACCGGTGCCCGGCGCCTTCCACTGCCGGGCCAGCGCCGTGGCGCGGCGCTATCTCTACGTGCTCTCGCAGTCGCCGGTGCGGCCCAGCCTCGACGCGGGGCGTGTCGGGTGGTCGATGCGCTCCCTCGACGGCGCGGCCATGCGCAGCGCGGCGGCCCAGTTGATCGGCGAGCACGACTTCAGCTCGTTCCGGGCTTCCGCCTGCCAGGCGAGGTCGCCGGTCAAGACAATGCGCCGCATCACGGTCACGCAGAAGGATGTCTCGCCCGACGGCGAGCGCTGCCAGTGGCACTTCGAGTTCGAGGCCGACGCCTTTCTCCACCACATGATCCGCAACATCATGGGCTGCCTGGTCCGCATCGGGCACGGCGACGAGCGGCCGGAATGGATCGCCGAGGTGCTGGCCGCGCGCAGTCGCAAGGTCGCAGCGCCCACCTTCTCGCCGGCCGGGCTGTACTTCGTTGGCCCTCTGTACGACGCGGCCTGGGGGCTCCCCGCCGAGGCGACCCTGGGCGCGAGCGGCGCTGCGTATGATGGCCCGCCATGAGTGCCCTCGCCCGAACCCGCATCAAGATCTGCGGCCTCACGCGCGAGGTCGACGTGGACGCAGCGGTCTGTGCGGGCGCCGACGCCGTGGGCTTCGTGCTCTATCCCGCCAGCCCGCGCGCCGTCACGGCCCAGCGCGCTGCCGCGCTCGCCACACGCCTGCCGCCCTTCGTCACGCCGGTGCTGCTGTTCGTGAACGAGCCGCCGATGCAGGCGATGGGTGCGCTGGCCGCCGTGCCCGGCGCGATGGCGCAGTTCCATGGCGACGAGACCCCCGACCAGTGCCAGGAAGCCAGCGGCCACGGAACCTACCGTTACATGCGCGCGGCCCGGATTCCACTCGGCGCGGCGGGGGCAGACTTCGACCTCGTAAAATACGCTTCCGATTTCTCCCACGCCCAGGCCATCCTGCTCGACGCCCATGTCGACGGGTTCGGCGGTGGCGGCAAGGCATTCGATTGGTCACTTCTTCCAACCGCCGTCGACGCTCACCTCGTCTTGAGTGGTGGACTCACACCTGCAAACGTGGCCGATGGCATTCGCCAGCTCCGGCAGCGATGCCGATCGCTGGCCGTTGACGTGAGTTCCGGCGTCGAGGCCTCCAAGGGCATCAAGGACGCCGGAAAGATCCGCGATTTCATCGCTGCCGTGCGCGCAGCCGACCTCGCACCCCTTTGACCGGCCGCACCGTCTCTTTGTCGACGGGCGCGGCTCCATCGATCGAGAGAACCATGCAGACCTACCAGCAACCCGACGCTGCCGGCCACTTCGGCCCCTACGGCGGCACCTTCGCGAGCGAGACGCTCACCCACGCCATCGCCGAACTGCGCGAGGCCTACGCGAAGTTCAAGGACGACCCGGCCTTCCTCGCGGAATTCCACTACGAGCTCAAACACTTCGTCGGCCGACCCTCGCCGGTCTACCACGCGGCGCGTACCAGCCGCGAGATGGGCGGCGCACAGATCTACCTGAAGCGCGAGGACCTGAACCACACCGGCGCCCACAAGATCAACAACGTGATCGGCCAGGCCATGCTCGCCAAGCGCATGGGCAAGCCCCGCGTGATCGCCGAGACTGGCGCGGGCCAGCACGGCGTGGCGACCGCCACCATCTGTGCCCGCTACGGCCTCGAATGCGTGGTCTACATGGGCAGCATGGACGTGAAGCGCCAGAGCCCCAACGTCTACCGCATGAACCTGCTGGGCGCCACCGTGGTGCCGGTCGAGTCGGGCAGCAAGACGCTGAAGGACGCGCTCAATGAAGCCATGCGCGACTGGGTCACCAATGTCGAGAACACCTTCTACATCATCGGCACCGTCGCCGGCCCCCACCCCTACCCGATGATGGTGCGCGACTTCCAGAGCGTGATCGGCACCGAGTGCATCGACCAGATGCCCGCCATGCTGGCCGACAACGGCATCGCCCACCCGCAGCCGGACGTGGTCGTCGCCTGTGTGGGCGGCGGCAGCAATGCCATGGGCATTTTCTACCCGTACATTCCGTTCGAAAACACCCGCCTGATCGGTGTCGAAGCGGCCGGCGAAGGCCTGGACAGCGGCAAGCATTCCGCCTCGATCCTGCGCGGCAGCGCCGGCGTGCTGCACGGCAACCGCACCTACCTGCTGCAGAACGAGGACGGCCAGGTGACCGAAACGCACAGCATCAGTGCCGGCCTCGACTACCCCGGTGTCGGCCCGGAGCACGCGCACCTGGCGGACATCGGCCGCGCCGAGTATGTCGGCATCACCGACGCCGAGGCGCTGGAGGCCTTCCACTACCTGTGCCGCACCGAAGGCATCATCCCGGCGCTGGAATCGAGCCACGCGGTGGCCTACGCGATGAAGCTGGCGAAGACCATGCGGCCGGACCAGTCGATCCTGGTGAACCTCTCCGGGCGCGGCGACAAGGACATCGGCACGGTGGCCGACCTCTCGGGCGTCGACTTCTACGACCGGCCGTCGATGCGCGGCCTGAGCGTGAAGGGAGGCAAGGCATGAGCCGCATTGCTGCCGCCTTCGAGGCCCTGAAGAAAGACGGCCGCAAGGCGCTCATCCCCTACGTCACGGCCGGCTTCCCCTACGCCGACATCACGCCCGAGCTGATGCACGGCATGGTCGCCGCGGGCGCCGACGTGATCGAGCTCGGCGTGCCCTTCTCCGACCCGATGGCCGACGGCCCGGTGATCCAGAAAGCCGGCGAAGCGGCGCTGGCGCTGGGCATCGGCACCAAGCAGGTGCTGGCGATGGTCACCGCGTTCCGCCAGACCGACGACCGCACGCCGGTCGTGCTGATGGGCTACGCCAACCCGGTCGAGCGCTACGACGGCGTGCACGGCAAGGGCAGCTTCATCCGCGACGCGGCGGCGGCCGGGGTGGACGGCCTGCTGGTCGTCGACTATCCGCCTGAGGAATGCGAGGACTTCGCCGCCGACCTGCGCGCGGCCGGCATCGACCTGATCTTCCTGCTGGCCCCGACCAGCACCGACGCGCGCATGGCGCAGGTCGGCCGCATCGCGACCGGCTACGTGTACTACGTGTCGCTCAAGGGCGTGACGGGCGCCGGCCATCTGGACACCGAGGCGGTCGGCCGCATGATCCCGCGCATCCGCGAGCACGTGGGCGTGCCGGTGGGCGTGGGCTTCGGCATCCGCGACGCGCGCACGGCGCAGGCGGTCGGTTCGGCCGCCGATGCGGTCGTCATCGGCACCAGGATCATCCAGCTGATCGACGGCCAGCCGCGCGACCGGGTAGTGCCGCTGGTCGCCGAATTCCTGGCCGACATCCGCCAGGCGCTCGACGCCTTGCCGGCCGCCACCCCCAAGAACGCGTCTGGTCGATAATCCGCGCTCTCCAGGAGATTCCATGAGCTGGCTAGAAAAACTGCTTCCCCCGAAAATCGAGCAGACCGACCCGAGCGAGCGCCGCCAGGTGCCCGAAGGTCTCTGGATCAAATGCCCCAGTTGCGAGACGGTGCTCTACAAGACCGATCTCGAGCACAACCAGAACGTCTGCCCGAGTTGCGGCCACCACCACCGCATCGGTGCGCGGGCGCGCCTCGACGCCTTCCTCGACGCCGAAGGCCGCTACGAACTCGGCCAGGAAGTGCTGCCGGTCGACGCCCTGAAGTTCAAGGACAGCCGCAAGTACCCCGAACGGCTCAAGGAAGCGCTGGAGAACACCGGCGAGACCGATGCCCTCATCGTCATGGGCGGCTCGGTGCACAGCATCAGCGTGGTGGTCGCCTGCTTCGAGTTCGAGTTCATGGGCGGCAGCATGGGCAGCGTGGTCGGCGAGCGCTTCGTGCGCGGCGTCGAAACCGCGATCGAACAGAAGGTGCCCTTCATCTGCTTCACCGCCACCGGCGGTGCGCGCATGCAGGAAGGCCTGCTGTCCCTGATGCAGATGGCCAAGACCAATGCCGCGCTCACGCGGCTCGCGAAGAAGGGCCTGCCCTACATCAGCGTGCTGACCGACCCGACCATGGGTGGCGTGAGTGCCGGTTTCGCCTTCCTGGGCGACGTGGTGATCGCCGAACCCAAGGCGCTGATCGGCTTCGCCGGCCCGCGCGTGATCGAGTCGACGGTGCGCGTGACGCTGCCCGAGGGCTTCCAGCGCTCGGAATTCCTGCAAACCAAGGGCGCGATCGACTTCATCAGCGATCGCCGCGCCTTGCGCAAGACCATCGCCAGCACGCTGGCCATGCTGCTGCGCCAGCCGGCGGACGCGGTGGTCTGAGGATCAGCGGCCCAGGGCCCAGACGCTGCCCATCAAACTGCCCAGGACGATCGCCACGACCTGCAGCAGCACGATGGCGGCGAGCGGCGACAGGTCGACGCCGCCGACCAGCGGGATGATGCGGCGCAGCGGCCGCACGATCGGCTCGGCCAGGCGCGACACCAGGTCGAGCAGCACCGACGACGCCCCCGGCACCCACGACAGCACCGCGTAGACGACGAGCAGCGCCGTCAGGCCCGACACCACCAGCTGCGCCAGCCCGACCAGCGACACCAGCGGCAGGATCGCCATCCGGGTGAAGTCTCCGAGCAGGAGCCACAGCAGCAGGAACTTCGCCATGACCAGCAGCCAGGCGGCGATCAGGCTGGCCAGGTCCCAGCGCTTGGCCGAGGGCACGATGCGGCGCAGCGGCATCACGATCCAGTCGCTCACGGCAAAGACGAAGCGGCCCAGTGGATTGCCGAAGGGCACGCGGTGGTACTGCATGTACAGCCGCAGCAGGCAGGCGCCGCCCAGGAGGCCGACGATGACGTCGAGCAGGAAGGAAGGGATCTGATAGAGCATGGCGCGCAGACGGCGTGAAAGGAAGGCGATGATAGTCAGACGCCGGTGGCGCCACCGTGTCCGGCGCCAGGCAGCAAGGGTTTCTGCGCCGGCGATGATCTGCTACGGTGGATGGCCAAGCGACATCCGCCCTCCGCCACCATGCCGACGCCCCTCCCCTCGCCGCTGCCGCTGTTCCCGCTGGGTTCGGTGCTCTTCCCCGACGGCTACCTGCCGCTGCGCATCTTCGAGGTCCGCTACCTCGACCTCATCGGGCGCTGCCACAAACTCGGCCTGCCCTTCGGCGTGGTCAGCCTGACCCAGGGCGCCGAGGTGCGCGTGGCGGGTGCCGACGCCGAACGCTTCGCGGCGGTCGGCACCATCGCGACCATCCGCAGCTTCGAGGCGCCGCAGTCCGGCCTGATGCAGATCGAATGCATCGGCACCCAGCGCTTCCGGGTGCGCAGCAGCGAGCTGCAGAAGCACGGGCTGTGGACGGCCGAGGTCGAGGCCATCGCAGCCGACGTGGCCGTCGACGTCCCGGCCGACCTGCAGCACGCCGCCGACGCGCTGCGCCGGCTGGTCGACACGCTCGAGGAGCGCCGTCGGATGGAGCAGCAGGAGGACCTGCGCCTGCCCATGGCCGAGCCCTACCGTTTCGACGACTGCGGCTGGGTCGCCAACCGCTGGTGCGAACTGTTGCCGATGCAGTCCGAACTCAAGCAGCGGCTGATGGAACTCGACAGCCCGCTCATGCGGCTCGAACTGGTGAGCGACCTGCTCGCGCGCAACGGCATCGCGCGCTGACGGGCGCGCCGCATCCTGCCCGATCACGGGGGGCGGCCCGCTAAAATGGCAGGTTTTGCGCGGCACCGCCCGTGCCATCCAGCCTGCTCCCCATGACCGAACCCACGACCTCCCCCGCGCCCGCGATCGACGACAACCAGCTCATGGCGGAGCGTCGCGAGAAACTCAAGGCGCTGCGTGCGGCGCAGGCCAGCGGCAAAGAGGTCGCCTTCCCGAACGATTTCAAGCCCGCACACCGTGCCGCGGCACTGGTCGCGGCCCATGGCGGCACCGAGGCCGAGCCGCTGGAAGCGCAGGCCGTCGTGGTCAGCGTCGCCGGCCGCATGATGCTCAAGCGCGTGATGGGCAAGGCCAGCTTCGCGACGCTGCAGGACAGCACCGGCCGCATCCAGCTCTACGTCACGCGCGACGCGCTCGGCGAAGAGGCCTACGCGGCCTTCAAGCATTACGACCTGGGCGATATCCTCGGCGCCGAAGGCACGCTGATGAAGACCAAGACCGGCGAGCTGTCGGTCAAGGTGAGCCGGCTGCGGCTGCTCACCAAGAGCCTGCGCCCGCTGCCCGACAAGTTCCACGGCATGGCCGACCAGGAGCAGAAGTACCGCCAGCGCTATGTCGACCTGATCACCGACGAGACCGCGCGCGAGCGCTTCAAGGCGCGCAGCAAGGCCGTGAGCGCGCTGCGCGAATTCATGGTGGCGAACGACTTCATCGAGGTCGAGACGCCCATGCTGCACCCCATTCCGGGCGGCGCCAACGCCAAGCCCTTCAAGACGCACCACAACGCGCTCGACCAGGAGATGTTCCTGCGCATCGCGCCCGAGCTGTACTTGAAGCGCCTGATCGTCGGCGGCTTCGAGCGCGTGTTCGAGATCAACCGGAGCTACCGCAACGAGGGCATCTCGGTGCGGCACAACCCCGAATTCACGATGATGGAGTTCTACGCGGCCTACTGGAACTACCAGGACCTGATGGACTTCACCGAGATGATCATCCGCACGATCGCCAAAAAGACGGTCGGCAGCGAGCAACTCACCTATGGCGGCAAGCCGGTCGACCTGAGCCAGCCCTTCGAGCGGCTCACGATCCGCGAAGCCATCCTGAAGCACACCGATGCCGGCGCGAACGTCGACGACACCGCGTGGCTCGTCAACGCCCTGCGCAAGATCGGCCTCTCCGAAGAGAAGGACAAGCTCTCGCAGCGCAGCCTGGCCAGCCTGCAGGTCATGTACTTCGAGGAAACCGTCGAAGAGAAGCTCTGGCAGCCGACCTTCATCATGGAGCACCCGACCGAGATCTCGCCGCTGGCGCGCGCCAACGACGAACGGCCCGAGGTGACCGAGCGCTTCGAGCTTTACATCACCGGCCGCGAGTTCGGCAACGGCTTCAGCGAGCTGAACGACGCCGAAGACCAGGCCGCGCGCTTCAACGCGCAGGTGGCCGCCAAGGACTCGGGCGACGACGAGGCGATGTTCTACGACCACGACTTCGTGCGCGCGCTCGAATACGGCATGCCGCCCACCGGCGGCTGCGGCATCGGCATCGACCGCTTCATGATGCTGCTGACGGATTCGCCGAGCATCCGGGACGTGATCCTGTTCCCTGCCTTGCGTCGCGAGTCTTGAACACGTTGAACGCCGGCATCGGGATCGATTTCGGCACCTCCAATTCGGCGATCGCCTGGGCGGTCGATGGCGGCATCGCCCAGGCGCTGCCGCTCGAAGGGGCGGCCACGACGATGCCCACCGCCCTCTTCTACAACGCCGAAGACCGCAGCACGCACTTCGGCCGCGACGCCGTCGCCATGTACCTGGCCGGCGTCGAAGGCCGGCTGATGCGTTCGCTCAAGAGCCTGCTCGGCAGTTCGCTCATGCAGGAAACCACGGCGGTGTACGACGGCCTGGTGAGCTTCCAGGACATCGTCGCGCGCTTCCTGCACGAACTGGGCACACGTGCCGAGCAGACGCTGGGCCATCGTCCGCAACGCGTGGTCATCGGCCGCCCGGTGCACTTCGTCGACGACGACGCCAAGCGCGACCGCCTGGCCGAAGACAGCCTGCGCCAGGCCGCACGCGCCGCCGGCTTTCGCGACATCGGCTTCCAGTTCGAGCCGATCGCCGCGGCCTTCGACTACGAGCAGCGCGTCACGAAGGAATCGCTGATCCTCATCGTCGATATCGGCGGCGGCACCTCCGACTTCACCGTGGTGCGCCTCGGGCCGGAACGCGCCACCCAAGCCGACCGCAGCAGCGATGTGCTGGCCACCAGCGGCGTGCACATCGGCGGCACCGACTTCGACCAGCGCCTGAACCTCGAGCAGGTGATGCCCACGCTGGGCTTTCGCCACCACGACGCGCGCGGCCGCGAGGTGCCGAGCAAGGTGTTCTTCGAGCTCTCGTCCTGGCACCTGATCAACTGGCTCTACGCGCCCAAGGCCGTGCGCCAGGCGCAGGAACTGCGCACCAGCTACGCCGACACGCGGCTGCACGACCGGCTCATGACGGTGCTGGAGGAGCGCTACGGCCACCGCATCGCAAGCGAGGTCGAGCAGGCCAAGATCGACGGTTCGGTCAGCGATGCGGCCGTGACCATCGACCTTTCCTTCGTCGAGACCGGCCTCGGCGCGGCGCTGACGCCGGACGACATGGCGCAACAACTCGCCGAATCGCTGGGCAAGGTGGTCGCCAGCGCGCACGAGTGCGTGCGGCGCGCCGGCCTGCGCAGCCACGACCTCGACGCGATCTACCTGACGGGCGGCTCGTCCGCCCTGCGGCCCTTCCAGCAGGCGCTGCGGCGCGGCTTCGCCGGCGTGAAGCTGGTCGAGGGCGATCTGTTCGGCGGTGTCGCCGCCGGCCTCGCCTACGCGGCCCGCGACGCGCGCACGGCGTGAAGTACATCGCGCACTACCCGCCTGCCCTGCAGGCGCAGGTGCGCACGCTGATGGCCGAGCAGGGACTCGGCCCGATGCTGCTCAAGCGCTACCCGGCCGCGCACGAGGTGCGTACCGACCGCGCGCTCTACGACTACGTGAACGCGCTCAAGGCCGAGTTCCTGCGCAACGCCGATCCGCTGTCGAAGGTGATGTTCGACAGCAAGCTGCACGTCATCCGCCACGCGCTGGGCACGCACACCACCGTCTCGCGCGTGCAGGGCAGCAAGCTGAAGGCCAAGCGCGAGATCCATGTGGCCAGCCTGTTCAAGACGGTGCCGCTCGAATGGCTGCGGATGATCGTCGTGCACGAACTTGCCCACATGAAGGAGCGCGAGCACGACAAGGCGTTCTATGCGCTGTGCACGCACATGGAGCCGGACTACCATCAGCGCGAGTTCGACCTGCGGCTGTACCTGACGCACCTGGAGGCCGGGGGGCCGCGGCTGTGGAATTCCGAAGCCGACGACGCGACGCGTCAGGCCGGCAACTGCGACAGCGCCCTGCCGTAGGCCGGCGACGCGACCAGCGCGTCCCACGCCAGTGCCGGCAAGGGCAGCAGCAGCGCCCGTCGCCGCGCCTCGCCCGCCGCGTCCGGCTGCCAGCGTCCGGCCTGGGCGGCGGCGCCGAAGCCATCGAGCAGTTCGTCGAGCGGTGCGCCGTCGCCGATGCTCTGATTGCACAGCATCGCCAGGTCGCAGCCCGCATCCAGCGCGGCCAGCGCCGCGTCGGTGTAGCTGAGCAGGCGGCCGTCGATGTAGCGGCCGGCCTCCATGCTGAGGTCGTCGCTGAAGATCGCGCCGTCGAAGCCCAGCCGCCCGCGCAGGATGTCCCGCAGCCACTTCGACGAGAAGCCCGCCGGCCGCGCATCGACCTTCGGGTAGATCACGTGTGCCGGCATGACGGCCGCCAGCGTGCCGGTAAGCCATTCGAAGGGCCGTGCGTCGTCGGCCAGGATCGCCTTCAGGCTGCGCCGGTCGACCGGGATCGCCACGTGCGAGTCGGCCTTGACGAAACCGTGCCCCGGAAAGTGCTTGCCGCAGTTGGCCATGCCGGCCTGCAGCAGGCCGTGCATCACGCTCTTCGCGAGCAATGTCGCCACGCGCGGGTCGCGATGGAAGCTGCGGTCGCCGATGACCGAGCTCTCGCCGTGGTCCAGGTCGAGCACCGGCGCGAAGCTGAAGTCGACACCGACGGCACGCAGTTCGCTCGCCAGCACGAAGCCGGCGGCCGTGGCGGCCTGCACGGCGCGCATCGGGTCGTCCATCCACAGCGTGCCCAACGCACGCATCGACGGCAGCCGGGTGAAGCCATCGGTGCGAAAGCGCTGCACCCGGCCACCCTCGTGGTCGACGCAGATCAGCAGGTCGGGCCGGATCGCCTTGATCTCGGCGTTGAGCGCCTGCATCTGCGCGCGGCTCTGCCAGTTGCGGGCGAAGTGGATGACGCCGCCGACCTGCGGGTGGGCGAGGCGGCGGCGGTCGTCAACGCCGAGCGCGGGGCCGGCCACGTCGATGATCAACGGGCGTTGGGTGACGGGAGCACTCATGCGGTGGGAGTCGTGTTCTGTTCGACCACCACGAAGCTGGCCGCATAGTCGGTTTCGTCGGTGACGGTGACGTGGGCCGTGAGGCCGCGCGCCTCGAACCATTCCTTGAGCACGCCGTGCAGCACGATCACCGGCTTGCCGCTGCGCTCGTTGGCGATCTCGCAGAGGCGCCAGCTCATCGGCATGCGCATGCCCATGCCAACCGCCTTGCTGAAGGCTTCCTTGGCGGAGAAACGGGTGGCGAGGTAACTGAGGCCGCGCTTGGGCCAGCGTGCGCTGCGTGCCTGCCAGACGGCGAACTCCGCGTCGCTCAGGACCTTGCGGGCGAAGCGCTCGCCCTGGCGCTCGAAGGTGGTGGCGACGCGGCGGACGTCGCAGATGTCGGTGCCGATGCCGTAGATCACGCGGTCAGGCGGCGCGCTGCGCCTCGTCGATGCAGCGCAGGTAGTCGCGCGTCGTCGCGGTGTAGCCGAGCTCGAGGGCGTCCGACACGAAGGCATGACCGATCGACACCTCCTTCACGCCCGGCACCGCGCGCAGGAATTCGGTAAGGTTGTCGCGGCTCAGGTCATGGCCGGCGTTGACCTCGAGTCCGGCGGCCTGCGCCGCGCGGGCGGCCTCGGCGTACAGCGCCAGCACCGCATCGGCCCGCGAGGTGCCGCGCGAGGCGGCGTAGCCCTCGGTGTAGAGCTCGACGCGGTCGGCACCGACCGCCCTGGCCGCGGCCATCATCTCGGGCGCCGGGTCCATGAAGAGGCTGACGCGCACGCCGAGCTTCTTGGCTTCGGCGATCAGCGGGCGCAGACGCTCGGCGTCTTCCGGAAAGGTCCAGCCGTGGTCGCTGGTGGACTGGGTTTCGCTGTCGGGCACGAAGGTCGCCTGGTGCGGGCGGCAGTCGCGTACGAAGTCCATCAGGTTGTGGAAAGGGTTGCCTTCGATGTTGAACTCGGCGTCGGGCCAGTCGCGGGCCAGCAGGTCGGAGAGTTCGTGCACATCCTGCGCGCGGATGTGGCGCGCGTCGGGCCGGGGGTGCACGGTGATGCCCTTGGCGCCCGCGTCGAGGCAGACCGCGGCCGCGAAGAGCACGCTCGGGATGCCGAGGTGGCGTGTGTTGCGCACCAGGGCGACCTTGTTCAGGTTGACCGAAAGGGCCGTGAGAAGGGAAGGCGTGGTCATGGCGTTCAAAGGGCTTGCAGGTCCCGCATCATCTGCCGGGTGCGCAGGGTGGACACGCCGCAATGGTAGTTCAGCAGCACCCGCAACTGGGTTCGCAAGGCGCCGTTGTTGCCGGTGGTGAGCTGGGCGACGCAGCGCAGCGTGGTGGTGAAAGGGGCGCGGTCGTCCAGCGCTGCCTGGAGCGCTTGCCAGTCGGCACCGGCCAGCGCCGTTTCGTCGTCCGACGCTTCGCGCAGCCCCGCTTCGGGCAGCAAGGCATAGCGCACATCGTGCGACAGCGGCGCGAGGGTCGACGTCTCGGCGTCGAGCGCGGGCAGCAGGCCGACCTCGCGCAGCAGCAGCAGCTCGAAGGCCCGCAAGGCAGCCGCCTGCGTCGCGGCCTGGGCCCCGGCATGGTCGCCGGCCAGCACCTCGACCACACCGGCATAGGCGTCGAACAGCGCCTCGTGCGCGTCGTCGCGCGCCAGCAGGCGCAGCAGCAGCTCGTTGATGTAGTAGCCGGACATCAACGACTCACCGGTCGGCATGACATGGCCGCCCATCCATTCGGCGGCCTTCAGCGTGCGGATCTCGGCATCGCCACCGTAGTTGAGCTGCAGCGGCTGCAAGGGGAGCAGCACCGGGCGGAAGTTGGAACTCGGCCGTTTGGCGCCCTTGGCCACCACCGCGATGCGCCCGTGGTGGCGGGTGAAGGCTTCCAGGATGACGCTCGACTCGCTCCAGTCGTAGCGGTGCAGCACGTAGGCCGGCTCGTGGGAGACGCGGTGGGTGGCCACCGGCTGGCTATTCGTAGCCGAAGCTGCGCACGCGCGCCTCGTCGTCGGCCCAGCCCGAGCGCACCTTGACCCACAGCTCGAGGAACACCTTGGCGTCGGCCAGCTTCTCCAGTTCGACACGGGTCTCCATGCCGATGCGCTTGATGCGCTCGCCCTTGTCGCCGATCACCATGGCCTTGTGGCCATCGCGCTCGACCACGATGGTGGCGGCAATGCGCAGCAGGCGCTTCTGGCCCTTCTTCTGCGGCGGCTCTTCCTCGAACTTGTCGATGATGACCGTCGAGGTGTAGGGCAGCTCGTCGCCGGTCAGGCGGAACAGCTTCTCGCGCACCAGTTCGCCGGCCAGGAACTTCTCGCTGCGGTCGGTGAGTTCGTCCTGGTCGTAGAACCAGGGCTGCTCGGGCAGGTACTTGGCGCAGATGCCGAACAGGCGCTCGACGTCCTTCGCGTTCTTGGCCGACATGGGCACGAACTCGGCGAAGGCGTGCTTGCCCTGCATGGTCTGCAGCCAGGGCGCGATGTCGCCGCGGCGGTGGACGTTGTCGAGCTTGTTGGCCAGCAGCACGGTCGGGATGCCCTTGCCGAGCAGCTTGAGCACGCGCTCGTCGGCGGGCGTGAAGCTGCCTGCCTCGACCACGAACAGGATCAGGTCGACATCGCCGACCGCGCCCTGCACCGTCTTGTTGAGCGACTTGTTGAGGGCGTTGGCATGCAGCGTCTGGAAGCCCGGCGTGTCGACGAAGACGAACTGGGTCGCCCCCAGCGTGCGCATGCCTGTGATGCGGTGGCGCGTGGTCTGCGCCTTGCGTGAAGTGATGCTGATCTTCTGGCCGACCAGCGCGTTGAGCAGCGTCGACTTGCCGACGTTCGGCTTGCCGACGATGGCGATCAGGCCGCAGTGCTGCGGACCTTGCGGCACGGCGTCGGGCGCCACGGGGGTAGAGTCTTCTTCAGGGTCGCCAGGGGCGTCGTGGGTGATGTTCATTTTGCTTTCGTGCCGCGCGCCTTGAGCTGGATCAGCATCGCGGCGGCGGCGGCTTGTTCGCCAGCGCGGCGCGAGCCGCCGATGCCGCGCTCGGTCAGGCCCATCTCGACCACCTCGCACGCGACATCGAAGGTCTGTTTGTGGGCTGCCCCGAGCGTGCCGACCACGCGGTAGATGGGCAGCTTCATTTTGTGCCCCTGCAGCCATTCCTGCAATTCGGTCTTGGGATCCTTGGCGGCCGCGTCCATGCGCGGCGTGATCTCGACGGACTCGTAGAGCCGGTGGACCAGCGCCTGCGCCGCGGGGTAGCCCGCGTCGAGGTAGACGGCGCCGATCAGCGCTTCCAGCGCGTCGGCCAGAATCGAGGGGCGGTTCGGCCCGCCGGAGCGGGCCTCGCCCTCGCCCAGCCGCAGCAGCGGCGACAGCGCGAGTTTGATGGCCAGCTGATGCAGCGTGTCCTGCTTGACCAGGTTCGCCCGCACCCGCGACAGGTCGCCCTCGGGGAGTTCGGACAACCGCACGTAGAGCAGGTGCGACACCGCCAGATTCAGGACCGAGTCGCCGAGGAATTCGAGCCGCTCGTTGTGGTCGGCGGAGAAGCTGCGATGCGTGAGCGCGAGTTGCAGCAACCGCGCGTCGGCGAACGTGTGCCGGAGGCGCGCCTGCAGCGCAACAAGAGCGCCTTCTGCCACGGTCAGCGGGACTGGCCCTGGCCGCTGTACTTGAGCAACAGGTAGGCCGGGCCGAAGAGGTGGATCTCGCGGTCGTACGCGAAGGACACGACCACCTTGTCGCCGACCTTCTGCACGTCGAGGTCCTTGCCGCTCACCGACTTGAAGTCGTCGATGGCCTGGGCCCGGTCGAAGATCGACCGCACCTCGGGCACGGTCGAGCCCTCGGCCGCCTTGGTCGCTGCCTTCTGGATGGCCTGGTACTCGATCAGCGTGGGAATCACCTGCGCCACCACCACGCCGACGCACGCCAGCACGATGGCGACGAACAGCAGCCCGATGAATGAAATGCCCCGCTGCCTCGATGCCGAGACCGACCGATGTGCCCTCACTGCCATTGCTCTACCCCTCGATGGATTGCTTTTATTGGAACGCGCCGATGCGCCCGAGATTGCCGAAGTTCATCCAGACGAAGAAGGCGCGACCGACGATGTTCTTGTCCGGAACGAAGCCCCAGTAGCGCGAATCGAGCGAGTTGTCGCGGTTGTCACCCATCATGAAATAGTGACCCGCGGGCACCTTGCAGACCACGCCCTCGACACTGTAACGACAATTTTCCTGGTTCGGGAAGGCGATGACTTCCACCTCCGAGATGCCGGCACGGCGACTGTCGTCGTTGAGCAGCTTGTGCGTCTTGCCGCCGAGGTTCTCGGTGTACTGCTTGAGATAGCGCATGGTCTCCTCGTCGAAGTACTCCGGAATGGCGTCCTTGTTGACGGGCTGCCCGTTGATCGTCAGCTTCTTGTTCAGGTAGGCCACCTCGTCGCCCGGCAGGCCGACCACGCGCTTGATGTAGTCCAGGCTCGGCTTGGGCGGGTAGCGGAACACCATCACGTCACCCCGCGCAGGCGCGGTGCCTTCGGTGATCTTGGTGTTGAGCACCGGCAGGCGCAAGCCGTAAGTGAACTTGTTCACCAGGATCAGGTCGCCGGTGAGGAGCGTCGGCATCATCGAGCCGGACGGGATCTTGAAGGGCTCGAACAGGAAGGAACGCAGCAGGAACACGACCAGGATCACGGGGAACAACCCGGCGGTCCAGTCCAGCCACCACGGCTGCATCAGCAGCCGCTCGCGTGCCTTCGTATCGACGGTGTCGACCTGGGTGATGCCCTGGCGCGCCAGGTCCTCGCGGCGCTGGGCCAGCGAGGCCTCGAGCGTCTCGGCCGCACGCCGGCGCCGCGGCAGGAAATAGAAGCGCTCGGCCACCCAGTAGAGGCCGGTGACCACGGTCGCCAGGAACAGCAGCAGCGCGAAGTTGCCTTCGACGACGCCGAAATACCAGGCGCCGACATAGCCGGCAAACGCGGCGAGGATGAGGGAAGTGAGGAGTGCCATTTTTTAGTCTTCGACCTGCAGAATGGCGAGGAAAGCCTCTTGCGGGACTTCGACAGAGCCGATCTGTTTCATGCGTTTCTTGCCCGCCTTCTGCTTCTCGAGCAGCTTCTTCTTGCGGGAGATGTCGCCGCCATAGCACTTGGCGAGCACGTTCTTGCGCAGCGCCTTGATTGTCTCACGCGCGATGATGGTGACCCCGATGGCCGCCTGGATCGCGACGTCGTACATCTGGCGCGAAATGATCTCGCGCATCTTCGAGACGACCGCCCTGCCGCGGTACTGCGCCTGGCTGCGGTGCACGATGATCGACAGCGCGTCCACGCGGTCGCCGTTGAGCAGGATGTCGACCTTGACGACGTCGGACGCCCGGTATTCCTTGAACTCGTAGTCCATCGACGCGTAGCCGCGGCTCTGCGACTTCAGCTTGTCGAAGAAGTCCAGCACGATCTCGCCCAGCGGCATTTCGTAGGTCAGCATGACCTGGCGGCCGTGGTAGGCCATGTTCATCTGCACACCGCGCTTCTGGTTGGCCAGCGTCATGACGGCGCCGACGTATTCCTGCGGCATGTAGAGATGTACCGTGACGATCGGCTCGCGGATCTCGCTCATACGGCCGACGTCGGGCATCTTCGACGGGTTCTCCACCATGATGACTTCGCCGTCGTTTCGCACCACCTGGTAGACCACGCTCGGCGCGGTCGTGATGAGGTCCTGGTCGAATTCGCGCTCGAGCCGCTCCTGCACGATCTCCATATGCAGCAGGCCGAGAAAGCCGCAGCGGAAGCCGAAGCCGAGCGCCTGGCTCACCTCGGGCTCGTAGCGCAGGGACGAATCGTTGAGCTTGAGTTTTTCCAGCGCGTCGCGCAGCGACTCGTACTCGCTGGCCTCGGTCGGGTAGAGCCCGGCGAACACCTGCGGCTGGATTTCCTTGAAGCCGGGCAGCGCCTCGGTCGCCGTGGCGGCCGCACCGCCGGTGCCGGCCTTGATCAGCGTGACGGTGTCGCCAACCTTCGCGGCCTGCAGTTCCTTGATGCCCGCGATGATGTAGCCCACTTCGCCGGCCTCGAGCGATTCGCGCGGCTCGTTCGCCGGCGTGAAGACGCCCAGGCTGTCGGCGTTGTACGTTGCCCCCGAGGCCATCATCTTGATGCGCTCGCCCTTCGGGAGTCGGCCGTCGACGACGCGCACCAGCATCACGACGCCGACATACGGGTCGAACCAGCTGTCGACGATCATCGCGCGCAACGCCGCATCCGGATTGCCGCGCGGCGGCGGCACCTTGGCCACCACGGCTTCGAGGATCTCGTCGATGCCCATGCCGGTCTTCGCCGAACACGGGATCGCATCGGTCGCGTCGATGCCGATCACATCTTCGATCTCGGTGCGCGCGTTGTCAGGGTCGGCGTTCGGCAGATCCATCTTGTTGAGCACGGGCAGCACTTCGACGCCGAGGTCGAGGGCGGTGTAGCAGTTGGCCACCGTCTGCGCTTCGACGCCTTGCGATGCATCGACGACCAGCAACGCACCTTCGCAGGCAGACAGCGAGCGACTCACTTCGTACGAGAAGTCGACATGGCCCGGCGTGTCGATCAGATTGAGGTTGTAGACCTGTCCATCGCGTGCCTTGTAGTGCAGCGCGGCGGTCTGCGCCTTGATGGTTATCCCACGCTCTTTTTCGATGTCCATCGAGTCGAGCACCTGCGCTTCCATCTGGCGTTCTTCGAGACCGCCGCAACGCTGGATCAATCGGTCCGCAAGCGTCGACTTGCCATGGTCGATGTGCGCAATGATCGAAAAATTTCTGATGTGATTCATCAACGGGAACGCTTAAGTACTTGAATTGCCACGTACGCAGAACGCGTCAGGCAAGAAAAAAGGGCGCGTCCGAAAGAGACGCGCCCTGAACCAACAAGCAATGGCAACTGCAGTAGTTGGAGCTTCATTGTAGGCAAAAAGGGGAACGCGTACATGTCGGAACCGGGTCAGGAAGGCTCGTTGCAGGTCAGCAACAGGAAAGTTATAAACAGCTTATCAACAAAATCGGTGGGCAGCTTATGGGACAACTTGTGGGTGATCTGTGGAGCGACGGTGGACTGTCGCCGGGCTTACCGCATGGTGGAGAGCCCACGCACTCTTATGCATCCCCAGCGCTGCGTTGGCACCCTATTCTACTGAAATGCGTCGTTAGTCCGCATGTTAAGTTTGTGATCGCTAACTTCAAAAGACGTTTGACGCCTTCAAAAAAAATCCAGAAGCCGGCCAAAAGCGTTGGCTCCTCCCCAAAAAAAGGCCCCAAACCCGACTGCCGGGTGGGGCCACTTGACGCATCGGGGAGATTCAGCGCGCAGGTCGGATCAAGGTGTACTGCGCCCATTCGCCACGTCGGAAGAGCACGCTGACTGGCTTGGACTTGTCGGCCTTGCTTGCGGCGGCTTCGAATTCCTTGACGTTGGCGACCTCGATATTGCCGACGGCGAGGATGACATCGCCCTCCTTCAGACCCGCCCGCGCTGCGTTCTCGGTGGCGGCTTCGATCTTCACGCCACCGCGCAGCTTGATCTCCTTCTTTTGCGCTTCGGTCAGGTCGCTCACGGCGAGGCCAAGCGACTTCGCTGCAGCCGACGCGGCCGGCTTGGGCGTGGGTTCTTCGCGCTCGACCGCCGTGCGCGCTGGTTTGTCCGGCTCGATCTCCGCGACGGTGACGGACAGGTCGCGGGAGTTGCCTCGGCGGAACACCGTGAGCGTGCTCTTGGTCCCCGGCTTCGTGTTGCCCACGAGCCGCGGCAGATCACTCGGCTTCTCGATCGCCTTGCCGTCGAACTTGGTGATGATGTCGCCCGCTTCGACGCCGGCCTTCTCGCCCGGCGAGCCGGCCTCGACGCTGCGCACCAGTGCGCCCTGCGGCTTGCCCAGACCGATCGACTCGGCCACGTCTTTCGTCACCTGGTCGATGCTGACGCCGATGCGGCCGCGCGAAACGCGACCGGTGGCACGCAGTTGCTCGCTCACGCGGATCGCTTCGTCGATCGGAATCGAGAAGGAGATGCCCATGAAGCCCCCTGAGCGCGAGTAGATCTGGCTGTTGATGCCGACCACTTCGCCACGCATGTTGATCAGCGGTCCGCCGGAATTGCCCGGGTTGATCGCCACGTCGGTCTGGATGAAGGGCAGGTAGTCGCCCGTGTCGCGCTGCTTGGCGCTCACGATGCCGGCGGTCACCGTGTTCTCGAGGCCGAAGGGCGAGCCGATGGCCATCACCCATTCACCCACGCGCAGCTTCGACACGTCACCCATCTTCAGCGCGGGCAGGCCCGTGGCATCGATCTTCACGACGGCGACGTCGGTGCGCTTGTCGGCGCCGATGATCTTGGCCTTGAATTCGCGCTTGTCGGGCAGGGTGACCAGCACCTCGGATGCATCCTCGACGACGTGCGCATTGGTCATGACGAAGCCGTCCGGACTCAGGATGAAACCGGACCCCACGCCGCGAGGCCGCGATTCCTCCTGCGGTTCTTGCGGTCGGTTGGGTCGTGGCGGCGTCTGGCGCGGTTGGCCCGGCAGCGGTTGACCGAAGAAGCGGCGGAAGAACTCCTGCATCTCCTCGTCCATCTCGCCGTTGCCTGCGCCACGCTGGGCGACCTTCTCCACCGTCCGGATGTTGACCACCGACGGGCCGACCTGGTCGACCAGGTCGGTGAAGTCCGGCAACGTCCGGATCTGCGCCTGCGCTGCCGTGGTCGGCAGCGCGGCACCCACGGCCGACAAGGCCAGGGCGCAGGCGAACACATAGGACTGGAGTCTCTTTCCCTCGACTTGGAACGTCATCTTCGAATCTCTTTCAAGCAAAACTGCGAACAACACCGGGCTATGAATCCAGGTCGGCCGATTGGTTCAGTGCCGCCGGCCCCCACGCGCGCCCTGCCGGCCCGCCGCGTTCGTCAGCGCGTGCGAACCAGCCCCTGGGCAAAAGCCTGCAGCGTTTGCGGCGGCACTTCACCGACGATCGTCAGCCACCAGTCTCCACCTTTGTCGCTCAGTCGGCGCGTGAGCGTATAGGTCGCACCCAATGCCATCAAGGCCTCGCGTGGCTGGCGCTGCGCATCGTAGGGCTCCACGAAGAGCGACACCGAGGCCAGCCCGTCCGTGAAGGTCCATTGCATCGTGCGCTCGGGCTTGGCCTCGCCATCGAGTGCGCGCCGGTAGCAATTGACCGGCTTGAAACCCGGCACCGGCTCGCGCAGCGACCAACCCTCGGCGGCAGCGGTCGTGCGCTCAAGGGAAGACGCCTCTACCCGGTAGCCGGCGGTGTTGCCCATCATCTGGGCCAGTGCCTGCGTCTTCACCGGTGCTTCGAACTGCAATTCGGAGAAGGCCGACTGCTCCACCACCCGGCCGTCGCCGTCGACGGTCTGCAGCGCCACCACGAGGCCCGAGCGGCGCTCGCTCCACACCCGGTAGCCGAAGCGCAACCCGTCGCGCGGGGCGAGCTGGAGAACGTCGGCATCGAAGCCCGCCACACGGCCCTTGCCGAGCGCTCGCGCGTCGTAGAAATCGCCGATCGCCGAATCAGGTGCGCCTGGCAGATTCGGAAAGAAATCCAGGTTCTCACGCTTCTCGCTCTTGACGACCTTGTCCTCGGGGAAGAACGTCATCACGTGGTCGTTGCGGCGAAACGTGGAACGCGGTGCACCCGACAGCGCCTCGATGCGCTCCATCAGGACGTCGCCATCGGCGACATGCCAGATGCGTGAGCTCGACAGATTGCCGGTGGCCGCAGACACCACGAAGGTGCCGACATAGGTCCGCTGGCGAGAGGCCGCATGCATGCGGCGCAACCAGTCGACGGTGCTCAGCGTCGGCGGCTCAGGCAGCGCGGCGCCCGGCAACTTCGACGGTGCCGAGGGCGCGCGGGTCTGCGCCACGGCCCACTGCGCAACACAGAGGACGGAAAGCACCAGCAAGGTGCGGCGGAGGTTCATCGGTGGGGCGTTTGTCCGACGGTGGGCATCATGGGGTGGCTCAGCGCGAAGCGCCTTCGAAGGTGGCATTGCGCAGGAAACCGGAAGGCATCTGGGCACCGCCAGCGGCTTGCCGGTGCGCCTCGAGCAATTGGTCCAGTCGCGGATCGCGCAGCATCACCTGCGGCGCGCCGTTGCCAACGAGCACACGCGCCGTGGCGCCGGCGCTCGCACCGGGGGCGTTCTGTTGCATGGCCGCAAGCACCGACCCCTCGGAAGAAGCCTGCATCGGCGGAACCTGCTGCGAGGCCAATTGCGGACCCGAGGCCGGGACGGCAGCACCGTTGCCGACCCAGTTCCATCCGATCGCCGCCGCAGCGGCCAGCGACGCCACACCGGCCACCAGCTTCCAGCGGAACACGGGTTCGTTCGCGGCGTCGACGTGCAGGGCGGTGGGGGTGAATTCGGGCAGCACCGGCACCGCCTGCAGGGGCTTCACCGCCTCGGCCGTCAGCCGCGCCTGGAAACGCGCCAGAAACTGGCCGCTATCGGTACACGCCGAGTGCCGGCCTGCGCGCAACACATCGCCCACCACATGGTACGTGCGCCACGTGGCCTGAAGTTCGCCGTCCGCACAGACGCCATCGACGGCACGGGCAAAAGCCTCGCCCTGAAGCTGGCCGTCCGCCAAGGCGGACACCGCTTCGTGCACTGAATCTGGGGTATGTTTCATCTCGTTCACCTGCTTACCAACGCTTGCCGGACTGGTTGTCGAGCATGGGTTTGACCCGTGCCGAAATCGCTTCGCGCGCCCTGAATATGCGCGAGCGCACCGTGCCGATGGGACAACGCATGACCTCGGCAATTTCTTCATAACTCATGCCCTCGATCTCGCGCAGCGTGACCGCCTGCCGCAACTCGGCCGGCAAGGCCTCCATCGCGGCTTCGACCGCAGCCGCGATCTCGTTCGCAGCCATCACTGTTTCGGGGGTTTCGTCGGTGATTGGTTCGTTTCCCGGCCGGTAAGTTTCATCGTCTTCCGCAGAAGATGGCCGCAGCGCCGCCTCGGAGACGGTCGGGTCGCGCTTCATGTCGACCAGCGCCTTCTTGGCGGTGTTCACCGCGATCCGGTAGAGCCAGGTATAGAACTGGGCCTCGCCCCGGAACTGGTGCAAGGCCCGATAGGCCCGAATGAAGGTTTCCTGCGCGATGTCCTCGACCAGATCGACGTCACGCACCATCCGGCCGATGAGGCGCTCGATGCGCCGCTGGTACTTGATCACGAGCAGTTCGAAGGCCTTCTGGTCCCCTGCGACCGTGCGCTGGACAAGCTGGAAGTCGACCTCGCCGGGCCGCGGCTCCGCAGCGCCGGTCGAGGCAGCGTCGGGAGGAGCGGGTGGTGGGGAGGCTGTCATCGAAACGAAGGAGGCGCGCCGGGCGCCGATGCGGCCGGAGACATTCCGTCCGGTGCCGTCGCCGGGGCGCGCGAATATACCGCACGCCGCAGCGCCGTCCAACGCGAAGGGTCGGTGCGCCGTTCCAACCACAACCAGCGTTGGGACCGGCCGGCCTCGACCAGCCGAAGCAGCATCAGCACCTGCAGATCAAGACCCACCTGTACACGCGCTGCCGCCTGCGGTGCTCCTCGCCCCGACCACGACCAGTACTGCCCGTCGAAGCGCAGCAGGCCGACCTGGCGATGCCCGCCAAAGCGCCACGCGAGGCCGCCGGCCAGCAGCACGCTCCCCAGCAAAAGGAACGCGCGCACATCGAGGTCGCCCACGGACCAGACGGCGCCAAAAGCACCAGCTAGCCATAGCGTGGACAGGAGAAGCCGCGCCGCACGCGAAGGGCCCACGGGGAAACTCACCGCCGGGGCGCTGTGCATGGCGCGGCGTTCGTCAAGCGCGCTTGAACACCAGCGTGCCGTTGGTGCCGCCGAAACCGAAGTTGTTCTTGACGGCGACGTCGATCTTCATGTCCCGCGCCTCGTTGGCGCAGTAGTCGAGATCGCACTCCGGATCCTGGTTGAAGATGTTGATGGTCGGCGGGCTCTTCTGATGGTGCAACGCCAGCACGGTGAACACCGACTCGATGCCGCCGGCGCCGCCCAGCAGGTGGCCGGTCATCGACTTGGTCGAGTTGACAACCAGTTTCTTCGCGTGATCAGCGAAAGCCAGCTTGACCGCATTGGTCTCGTTGACGTCGCCGATCTGCGTCGAGGTGCCATGTGCATTCAGGTACTGCACCTCGTCGGCGTTGACGCCGGCGTTGGCCAGCGCCATCACCATCGAGCGGCGCGGGCCGTCGACATCGGGCGCGGTCATGTGGTATGCATCGCCGGTGAGGCCGAAGCCCGAGACTTCCGCATAGATCTTGGCGCCGCGGGCCTTGGCGCGTTCGTACTCCTCGAGCACCATCACGCCGGAGCCTTCACCCAGCACGAAGCCGTCGCGATCCTTGTCCCACGGACGCGACGCCGTGGCCGGGTCGTCGTTGCGGGTGCTCAATGCGCGCGGGGCCGTGAAGCCACCAATGCCGAGCGGAGAGATCGTGGACTCCGCGCCGCCGGCGATCATCACGTCGGCATCGCCGTATTCGATCATCCGTGCCGACGTGCCGATGGCATGCAGACCCGTGGTGCAGGCGGTCACGACGGCAATGTTCGGCCCTTTGAACCCGAACTTGATCGACACGTGGCCCGAGATCATGTTGATGATCGAGGCCGGCACGAAGAACGGCGAAATGCGGCGGGGGCCGCGGTTCGTGTATTCACCATGCGTCTCTTCGATCATCGGCAGACCGCCGATGCCGGAGCCGATGTTGCAACCGATGCGGACAGCATCTTCGTACGCCAGGGCATCGCCGGTCGGCAATCCGCTGTCCTGCACGGCCTGGATGGCGGCAGCAAACCCCAGATGAATGAAGCGGTCCATATGGCGCGCTTCCTTCTCGGTGATGTACTGGGTGATGTCGAAACCCTTCACTTCACCAGCGAACTTGCAGGCGAAGGCACTCGCATCGAAGGCGGTGATGTTCGCGATACCCGACTTCCCGGCCAATAGATTGGCCCAGGATTCGGAGACCGTGTTTCCGACAGGAGCGATGCAACCGAGTCCGGTCACGACGACGCGGCGTTTGGTCATGCCGGCAAACCTTTCTGGGGAAGCACCGAGGCCGTCTCGCGGTGCGCGCAGCGCCGAGGCGCTGCGGACCGGGACCGGCGCACGATGCGCGGCCGATCAGGCCTTTTGATTCTTGGAGGCGTAGTCGACGGCGTTCTGCACCGTCGTGATCTTCTCGGCATCTTCGTCGGGGATCTCGATGCCGAACTCGTCTTCGAGCGCCATCACCAGTTCGACCGTGTCGAGCGAGTCGGCACCCAGATCGGCAACGAAGGCCTTTTCGTTGGTGACTTGAGACTCTTCCACGCCGAGCTGCTCGGCGATGATTTTCTTGACACGTGCTTCGATATCGCTCATTTGGTTCCCTCTGAGGGTTTGTAAAGAATCGGTGGATTTTAGCCGGCCGGCCTGGGCCAGTTGCCTCACGGGCCGTACGGAAAACGAATTGCGCCAGGCGCTTACATGTGCATGCCGCCGTTGACGTGCAGTTCCTGTCCCGTCACATAGGCCGCCTGCGGCGAAGCCAGGTATGCCACCGCATGCGCGATGTCGGACGGCTTGCCCAGATGCCCCAGCGGAATCTGCGAAAGCAGCGCCTGCTGTTGCGCCTCTGGAAGGCTGGCCGTCATGTCGGTCTCGATGAAACCAGGGGCGACGCAGTTCACGGTGATGTTGCGGCTGCCCAGCTCGCGTGCGAGCGCGCGGGTCATGCCGGCCACACCGGCCTTGGCGGCCGCGTAGTTGGCCTGGCCGGCGTTGCCGGAGGCGCCCACGACGCTCGTGATGTTGATGATGCGCCCGTAGCGCTGCTTCATCATCGGACGGATGGCCGCGCGCGACAGGCGGAAGACGGCCTTGAGGTTGGTGTCGAGCACCGCGTCCCAGTCGTCGTCCTTCAGGCGCATGGCCAGCATGTCGCGCGTGATGCCCGCGTTGTTGACCACCACGTGCAGCCCGCCGTGCGTCTTGACGATCTCTTCGACCAGCGCGTCGAGCGCAGCGCCGTCGTTGACGTCGAGCGCGCGGCCCTCGCCGCCGAATGCGCCCAGCGCCGTCGTGATCTTCTGTGCGCTGTCCTCGGTCGTACCGGTGCCGATGACCTTCAGGCCGTGATGGGCCAGTTCCAGGGCGATGGCGGCGCCGATGCCGCGCGACGCGCCGGTCACCAGGGCGATCTGCCCTTCGAATTTGATGGTACTCATGGGGTGTTCAGCAGTTGACGGGTCTCGGCGAGCGTCGCCGGATCGTAGACCGTCGCCGTGACAAGGTCAGGCGCGATGCGCTTGACCATACCGGACAGCACGCGACCCGGCCCGCACTCGACGATGGCGGCGACGCCGCGCGCTTTCAAGGCCTGCACGCCTTCGACCCAGCGCACCGGACCGGCGGCTTGGCGAACGAGCGCGTCGCGGATGCGCTCCGGCGCGGTTTCGACCGCGACATCGATGTTGTTCAGCACCGGAATGCGGGGCGCCGCGAACTCGACCGACGCCAGCTTCTCGCGCAGCGCCTCGGCAGCAGGCCGCATCAGGCTGGAATGGAAGGGTGCCGACACCGGCAGCGGCAACGCGCGTTTGGCCCCGCTCGCCTTGAGCACCTCGCAAGCCTTGTCGACAGCAGCCTTGCTGCCGGCGATCACCGTCTGCATCGGGTCGTTGAAATTCACGGCTTCGACGCATTCGGCGCTGCCGGCACCGAAGCTCGCGGTGACTTCCGCGCAGCCGGCGATCACTTGGTCGGCCGCCATGCCGAGCACCGCGGCCATGGCACCGGCGCCGACCGGCACCGCCTGCTGCATCGCCTGCGCGCGAAAGCGCACCAACGGCGCGGCCTGCGCCAGTGTCAGCACGCCGGCCGCGACCAGCGCCGAGTACTCGCCCAGCGAATGGCCCGCGACGACGTCCGGCGTTGCGCCACCCTCGGCCAACCAGGCGCGCCAGGCGGCGACGCCGGCCACGAGCATCACCGGCTGTGTGTTGGTCGTCAGGGCCAGCGCTTCTTTGGGCCCGGTGCGGATGAGTTCTCCCAGGTCTTCGTCGAGCGCCGCGGAGGCTTCCCGCAGGGTCTCCGCCACGGCGGGGTGGTCACCCCATGCGTCGAGCATGCCGACCGCCTGGGATCCCTGCCCTGGAAATACGAATGCGAAGGAAGTCATGGTCTCTTGTATTGGTCTGATGCAAACGTCCGGGCGAACTGCGGCGCGCCCTCGGCGTTCACAGGGTCAGGAGCACGGCGCCCCAGGTGAACCCGCCGCCCACGCCCTCGAGCATGACGGTTTCCCCTTTTTTGACTTTGCCGCTGCGCACGGCGTCATCCAGCGCCAGTGGAATCGAGGCGGCCGAGGTGTTGCCGTGGTCGTGCACCGTCACCACCAGCTTTTCCCGTGGCAGCTTCAACTTCTTCGCCGTGCCTTCCATGATGCGGATGTTGGCCTGGTGCGGAATGAGCCAGTCGATGTCGGCTTCGGTCTTCCCTGCCTTCGCCAGCGTCGCGCGCGCGGCATCTTCCAGTACGCGGACGGCGAGCTTGAAGACGGCCTGCCCGTCCATGTGCAGCAGCGGCGTGCCCAGCACCTTGCCGCCGGAAACGTGACCGGGCACGCACAGGATGCCGACATGCTTGCCATCGGCATGCAGGTCGCTCGCCAGGATGCCCGGCGTCTCGCTGGCCTCCAGCACCACGGCACCGGCGCCGTCGCCGAACAGCACGCAGGTCGTGCGGTCGTTGAAATCGAGGATGCGCGAGAACACCTCCGCGCCGACCACCAACGCACAGCGCGCACTGCCGGTCTTGATCATGGCGTCGGCCACCGTGAGCGCGTAGACGAAACCGCTGCACACCGCCTGGACGTCGAAGGCCGGGCAGCCGGCAATGCCGAGCTTGTGCTGCAGGATCGCCGCCGACGATGGGAACACCATGTCCGGCGTCGAGGTGGCGACGATGATCAGGTCGATGTCTTCGGCCTTACGTCCCGCGGCTTCGAGGGCGCGCCTCGAGGCTTCCAGGCCCAGGTCGCTGCTGGTCACATCCGGTTCGGCAAAGTGGCGCGCGCGGATGCCGGTGCGCTCGACGATCCATTGGTCGGAGGTCTCGATGCCGCGCTCAGCCAGTTCGCGGGCAAGTTCGTCATTGGTCACGCGGCGGGGCGGCAGATAGCTGCCTGTGCCGGAAATGCGAGAGAAAGGGGTCATCAGACGGGGAGCGATGTCGCGTCAACCGGGGCCGCCGACTCAGCCCGCGCCAGCAGTGGCGCGGCATGGGCGATGCGGGCCCGCACGCGATCGAGCAGGTTGTTGCGAGCGGCATCATAAGCGCGATCCAGCGCGTAGCCGAACGCCACCTCGTCGGCCGAGCCATGGCTCTTGAAGACCAGGCCGCGCAAGCCCAACAACGCCGCCCCGTTGTAGCGACGGTGATCCAGCCGCTTTTTAAGCGCTTTTAGGACCGGATAGGACACGATTGCCGCAAACTTGCTGAAGAGGCCGTTCGAATACTCGAAGCGCAGGAAGTCGACGATCATGGCCGCCACGCCCTCGGTCGCCTTCAGCGTCACATTGCCGACAAAACCGTCACAGACTACGATGTCCGTCGTGCCCTTGAAAATGTCGTTGCCCTCGACGTTGCCGTAGAAGTTCAGGTCCTTCGACTTGGCGGCCACTCGAAGCAGTTGACTGGCTTTTTTGATCGTTTCACTGCCTTTGATGGCCTCTTCGCCGACATTGAGCAAGCCCACGGTCGGCGACTCGTTGCCCGTCAGCGCCGACACCAGCGCCGAACCCAGCACGGCGAACTGCAAGAGGTCTTCGGCATCACAGTCCACATTCGCACCGAGGTCCAGCACGGTGGTGGCGCCGCCCTTGCTGTTGGGAAGCTGCGGCGCGATGGCCGGACGGTCGATGCCTTCGAGCGTCTTTAGGAGATAACGCGCGATGGCCATCAAAGCCCCCGTATTACCCGCAGATACGGCCGCCTGAGCACTGCCGTCCTTGACCTGCTGGATGGCCACGCGCATGGAGGAATCTTTTTTCTTGCGCAGCGCGATCTCGATCGGATCGTCCATGGCGACCACCTCGGTCGCCGGGACGATGACGGCCCGTGGATGCGAGAAATCCTTGAGCGCCTCGGGCAGACCGACCAGACGCAACGACGCCTCGGGATGGCGCTCCAGAAATGCCCGGCAGGCCGGCAGCGTGATGCGCGGGCCATGGTCGCCGCCCATGCAATCCACGGCGAGCGTGATTGCGGCGGCAGCGGGAAGGAAAGAGGGGGAAATAGCCATCAAAACAAAGGCCCGACGCTACGCAAGAAGTAGCTTCGGGCCTTGGCCTTGAATCTCGAGGATTAAGACTCGGATTTGGTCTTCAGCACCTTGCGGCCACGGTAGAAGCCGTTCGGGCTGATGTGGTGACGCAGATGGATTTCGCCCGTGGTGGGTTCCACGGCGATGCCGGGCACGCCCAGCGCGTTGTGGGAACGGTGCATGCCGCGCTTGGAAGGCGACTTCTTGTTTTGCTGGACGGCCATGATGGCTCCTGGAATTCGGTTGGGTGGTGGGCAATGCGGGGCGGCATCGACACAGAATCCCTCAAGACCTGGCCAACGGCGGCGCGCGCGAAGCCCACGATTATAGCGCGGACGCGCTCGATGCGCTACCCGCCCCGCAAAACTCACCCCGGCTTGCGGCCGCGCAGCGCGTCGAGCGCGGCGAAGGGGTTGGCGGCGGCCTCCTCCGCCTCCTCGAAGCCGGGATCGGCCACCGAGAGCTGGACAGGCACCGGGCACACCTCATGCCGCGGCGTGACGGGCACTTCCATGAGCAACTCGTCTTCGATCAGTGCCAGCAGGTCGAAGTCGCGTGCCGCCACCAGCACATCCTCGTCGGATGCCTCGTCCTCGAGCGCCGCCGTCTCCTCGTCGACCGCGAAACGGAATGCGCGATCGACCGTCAGCGGCAATTGGACCGGTGTCAGGCAACGCTGGCAGACGAAAGGCAGGGTCGCCTCGACGCGCAGGTGAAGCCAGGGCGCCAGGGCGCCGTCGCCGCCAGCGCGGCGTTCGCCGGTCGCTTCCCAGGTGACACGGGTGTCGGCGGCAGGTTCAGCCAGCTCGGAGCCGAGCCGCTCGAGGTCCGACACGGGCGTTTCCCCGGTCAGGGTGTCCGCCGCGGTCGCAAAGGCGTTCACGTCGATCCGTGATGCTGCAAATTCTCTGTTCATCCCGGCCAGTCTAAACCGCTCGCGCACAATCGGCGCCATGCCACGCACGCTGATCCTCGCCTCGACATCCCGCTACCGCCGCGAACTGCTGGACCGCCTCCGCCTGCCCTACGAGGTGCATGCGCCGGGCGTGGACGAAACCCCGTTGGCCGGCGAAACCCCGCTGGCGCTGTCGCAGCGGCTGGCCCTGGCCAAGGCCCGTGCCGTCGCTGACCGGTTTCCCGAGGCGATCGTGATCGGCTCGGACCAGGTGGCCGACCTGAACGGCGAACCGCTCGGAAAGCCCGGCGACCATGCGCGGGCCACGCTGCAACTGCGGCGCATGCGGGGACAGACGCTGGTGTTCCAGACGGCGGTGGCCGTCGTCTGCGCGGCCACCGGCTTCAGCGCACACGAGGTCGCCCCGGTGCGCGTGACCTTCCGCCCGATCAGCGACGACGCCATCGAGCGCTACCTGCGCGCCGAGGAGCCCTACGACTGCGCCGGCAGCGCCAAGAGCGAAGGCCTTGGCATTGCCCTGCTGGAGGCGATCGACAGCGACGACCCGACCGCCCTCGTCGGCCTGCCCCTGATCCGCACCTGCCGGATGCTGCGCGCGGCAGGCGTCGACCTGCTATGAGCGCCCCTCCGATGACGGGAACACCGGCCGAGAAGGTCGTCGGCAGGCTGTACCTGGTTCCTGCGCCGCTCGACTTCGGGTGCGACGTCCAGGCACCGCTGCAGGACGTGCTGCCCCTGGGCACACTCCAGACCGCAGCGCAGATCACGCACTGGATCTGCGAGAACGCCAAATCGGCGCGCGCCTACCTCAAGCGGATCGATGCGGTCGCCCCGCTGGCAGCGCCGGTGCAGGCGCAGCACATCCAGGAACTGCCACGGGAGGTGCACAAGAAGGGCGACCACACCGGCCAGTTCGACGCTCGCCCGCTGCTGGCCGCGGCGCTCGAAGGCCACGATGTCGGGCTGCTCAGCGAGGCCGGCATGCCGGCCGTGGCCGACCCGGGCTCGTCGGTCGCGCGTGCTGCGCACGAACTCGGCATCGCGGTCGTGCCGTTGACCGGGCCGGTGTCACTGCTGCTCGCACTCGCTGCGAGCGGCTTGAACGGCCAGAACTTCGCCTTCGTGGGCTACCTGCCGCAGGATGCCACTGCGCGCGTACAGCGCATCCGCGAGCTCGAAGCGCTGGCCTTGCGCAGCGGCCAGACCCAGCTCTTCATCGAGACGCCCTACCGCAACGCCGCCCTGCTCCAGGCCCTGACGCAGACCCTGCAGCACCATACCCGGCTGGCCGTGGCGCGCGGCCTGACGCTGACGACCTCGGAGGTGCGCAGCGAGACGGTCAAGACGTGGCGCGCCCGGCCGCCGGCCCTGGACGATCGCCTGCCAGCCGTCTTCGCGATCGGGCGCTGAGCCGCTTCAGCGCAGCGCCGGCGCGCTGTGCAAGGCGCGCATCGAGGCGTCGCCCATGGCGGCACCGAACTTCTTGGCCAGCTTTTCGGCGACGTTGTCGCGACGGGTGTAGTCGATGACCTCTTCCGCCTTGATCACCTCGCGGGCGACGAAATCGACATTGCCCAACTGATCGGCCAGGCCCAGGTCGACGGCCTGCTGACCGCTCCAGAACAGGCCGCTGAACAGGCCGGGCGTGTCGGTCTTGAGGCGATCGCCGCGGCCTTTCTTGACCACGTCGATGAACTGCGCGTGGATCTGGTTGAGCATCTGCTGCGCGTGGCCTCGCTGCGCGTCACTCATCGGGCTGAACGGGTCCAGAAAGCCCTTGTTCTCGCCGGCCGTGAGCAGGCGGCGCTCGACGCCTAGCTTTTCCATCGTGCCGGTGAAGCCGAAGCCGTCCATCAGCACGCCGATGCTGCCGACGATGCTGGCCTTGTCGACGTAGATCTTGTCCGTGGCCGCGGCGATGTAGTACGCGGCCGAGGCGCAGCTTTCCTCGACGACCGCGTACACCGGCTTGTTGTGCTTGGCCTTCAGGCGGCGGATCTCGTCGTTGATGATGCCGGCCTGCACCGGGCTGCCGCCCGGCGAGTTGATGAGCAGGACCACCCCCTTGGCGCCGGCGTCCTCGAAGGCGGTCTTCATGGCCGCCACGACGAACTCGGCGCTCGCATCCGCGCCGTTGGCGATCTCGCCCTTGATCTCGACCACGGCCGTGTGCGCGGTCGCGGTGGCCGTGCTGGGCGCGGCGCGCGACAGGGCCAGCCACACCAGGAAGATGAAGAAGGCGAGCCAGGAGAGGCGCACGAAGGTCTTCCAGCGCCGTGTGGCGCGCTGCTCGCGCAGCGAGCCGAAGGCGAGTTTCTCGAGGGTGGCACGCTCCCAGCCGGGCTGCGTGGTCGGATCGTTCTTGGACATGGGGGTGGGGGATGGCGCGCCCGAAATCGGCGCGGGACGTTCGAAAGGCTCGAAACCCTGGGGTTCCGTGCGGGTGGGATCGGTCATGGCTGTAGAGCAGGCCACCATCGCAAGATGGCCGGAATGGGTCGGAGGGTCGGATTCCTAGAAGGCGATCGGCTGGAGGTTCCAGTCAGTATGCCAGTGCACCACGCCATCTCTCTCGCTCAATTCGATCTTCACGAGCCCGCCGCGGCACGGCCCGCCCTCGCAGGCGCCGGTGTCCGGGCGGTAGGCGGCACCGTGGGTGGCGCACAACAACCACTGGCCGGTGTCGTCGAAGAATCGGTCGGGCTGGTAGTCCATCTCCATCGCGATGTGGCTGCAGCGGTTGAGATAAGCGTGGGGCTGGCCTTCGAAGCGGACCGCGAAGGCCCGGCAGGTTTCTCCGCCGTGAACCACGTCGAAGGAGACGGCCAGCCCCCCTTCCACCAGATCGGACGAGTTGCACAGCGCAATGATGTCGGTCATGGACAGATCCTGAAAACGCGGGCTCGACCCGGCTCAGGCATTGTCGAGCAGCCAGCCGGACAAATCGTCGACCGAATGGGCGACATGCAGCGGATTCAAGGGCGCGAAGCTGTCCGGCTCGTGCGCCCCGTAACTGACGCCGACGCTGGCGCAGCCCGCATTGAGCGCCAGCTGCAGGTCGTGCGTGGTGTCGCCGATCATCAGGGTGCGCTCGGCCGGCACATCCAATTCCTCCATCAGTTCAAGCAGCATGCGCGGATGCGGCTTGCCGTGGGTCTCGTCCGCGGTGCGGGAGCTGTCGAAGCGATGGCGCATCGGCGCGCCGGCCAGCGCCTCGTTCAGGCCGCGCCGGGACTTGCCGGTCGCGACGGCCAGCAGGTGGCCGCGTGCCTTGAGCGCATCGAGCATCGGCAGCACGCCGTCGAAGAGCATCACGTCGTCCTGGTGCTGCAGGTAGTGATAACGGTAGCGCGCGCCCAGCTCGGGATACTTCTCGCGCGGCACGTCGGGTGCGGCGCGCGCCAACGCCTCGGCCAGGCCCAGGCCGATCACCCAGGCCGCGTCGCGTTCGCTCGGCATGGCGCCGCCGACGTCGACCACGGCGGACTGGATGCAGCGCGCGATGAGCTGCGTGGAGTCGTAGAGCGTGCCGTCCCAGTCGAAGACGATCAGGTCGAAGCGTTGGGGGGAGTGTTCGGTCATGGAGAAGAAGTCGACAACGGGATGGCAAGGGCGGCCGTGGCAGACGGCGGCATCAGGGTGGCGAGCTCCGGCGGCAGGTCGGCCTGGAGCGCGGTTCGCTCGCCGGTCGCAGGGTGGTTGAACTGGAGCCGCCACGCATGCAGGAACATGCGCTTGAGCCCGCACTTCTGCAAGGCCCGGTTGCGCTCGAACGCACCGTACTTGTCGTCGCCGGCGATCGGATGTCCTGCAGAGGCCAGATGCACGCGAATCTGGTGCGTCCGCCCGGTCTTGATGGTGACGGCCAACAGCGACATCGGTGTCGCGTCGCCGGGGAGGGTCACCGCCGCCAGCACGCGTACCAGTGTGACGGCCTGCATCGCGTCGGGATGGTCCTTGGCGACGACGCGCACGCGGCGCTCGCCGTCGGGCAACAGGTACTTGGCCAAGGGTGTGTCCAGCACCTTCTTGTTGGCGGGCCAGACGCCCTCGACCAGCGCCAGGTAGGTCTTGCCGGTTTCGCGCTCGCGGAACTGGTCCTGCAGCGCCGTGAGCGCGCTGCGCTTCTTGGCCACCAGCAGGATGCCGGATGTTTCCCGGTCCAGGCGATGCACCAGTTCGAGGAACTTCGCCTGGGGGCGGGCGGTGCGCAGTTGCTCGATGACGCCGAAGCTCACGCCGCTGCCGCCATGAACGGCCACGCCGGCGGGCTTGTCGATGGCGATCAACGCGTCGTCTTCATGGAGAAGCGGGAATTCGCGGGCGGGCGCGGGCGGCGTGGCCCCCTCTTCGGAGCGCGCCGCCACGCGCACCGGTGGCAGCCGCAGCACGTCGCCGGTCGCGATGCGGGTGTCGGCCTGGACGCGGCCCTTGTTGATGCGGACCTCGCCCGACCGGATGATCCGGTAGACGTGCGTCTTCGGCACACCCTTGAGTTGACGGAACAGGAAGTTGTCCAGCCTCTGACCCGCCGATTCTTCATCGACTGTCATAAAACGTACTTCGGACGCGCCGGGCTCCGGCTTCGCACCTATAATGTTTTTCACCAGCGCGGTCTTGTAAGTGCTTGATTAAACAGAAGTTTAGAGCACCGCCAAAAGCGCTGGAAGGTCGATGCCACTTTGGTGCTCGAGCCTGCAAACCCCGCGCTAGAGCGCAAAGTGGCAGGCCAGGCGCACAAGTCAAGCCGACGCCCACGAAACACCGATACGGAATACCCAGCCGGCAGGCTCCAAGCGGCCGGCGGATTGAAGCGAGTTCTCTTGTGTTGATGCTGTTGATTCAACTGTGCCTGCGCTGGCCCACCTGGCTGTTGCCAGCGGCCCGCGGCATCGGATCGACAGCGGCCCGCGCGACCCCTGTCGCGCAGCCCGCTACCCACAACGTGGCGCGTCAACACCACATCGGGCTCGCGCCCATCCACGCGCCCCCTCCTCCACTGTCATTGAGCTGACGCTCTGGTCGGCCGACTGCATTTGCGCGGCGTCCGGCAGGATGGTGAAGGAACAGCGGCAATTCCCCTGGTTTCGCAGGCGTCGTCCGTGCATCGTTGGCCCGTCATGGGCCGGTAGAACGACATACAAGGACAACGCATCATGAAGCGGATGCTGATCAATGCCACGCAGGCCGAAGAACGCCGCCTGGCCATCGTCGATGGGCAGAAGCTCCTCGACTACGAGATCGAGATCGAAGGGCGCGAACAGCGCAAGGGCAACATCTACAAGGCGGTCGTGACCCGCGTCGAGCCCTCGCTCGAAGCCTGTTTCGTCGATTACGGCGAAGACCGCCACGGTTTCCTGCCATTCAAGGAAATCTCCAAGCAGTACTTCGCCGAAGGCGTGTCGGCCAGCCAGGCCCGCATCCAGGATGCGATCCGCGAAGGCCAGGAACTGGTCGTGCAGGTCGAGAAGGAAGAGCGCGGCAACAAGGGCGCCGCCTTGACCACCTTCGTGTCGCTGGCCGGCCGTTACGTCGTGCTGATGCCGAACAACCCGCGCGGCGGCGGCGTCTCGCGCCGCATCGAGGGCGACGACCGGGCCGAGCTCAAGGAAGCGATGGACCAGCTCGAGTACCCGAAGGGCATGAGCATCATCGCGCGCACCGCCGGCATCGGCCGCGCGGCGCCCGAACTCCAGTGGGACCTGAACTACCTGCTCAAGCTCTGGACCGCCATCGACGGCGCCGCCAAGGGCGGCAAGGGCGCGTTCCTGATCTACCAGGAATCGTCGCTCGTCATCCGCGCCATCCGTGACTACTTCAATCACGACATCGGCGACATCCTGATCGACACCGACGACATCTACGAGCAGGCGCAGCAGTTCATGGCGCACGTCATGCCCGAGCATGCCGCCCGTGTGAAGCGCTACCGCGACGACGCGGCACTGTTCAGCCGCTTCCAGATCGAGCACCAGATCGAATCGGCCTATGCCCGCACGGTGCAACTGCCGTCGGGCGGCGCCATCGTGATCGACCACACCGAGGCGCTGGTGTCGATCGACGTGAACTCGGCCCGCGCCATCAAGGGCGGCGACATCGAAGAGACCGCCACCCGCACCAACCTCGAAGCCGCCGACGAAGTGGCCCGCCAGATGCGCCTGCGCGACCTGGGCGGCCTGATCGTCATCGACTTCATCGACATGGACGAGTCGAAGAACCGCCGCGAGGTCGAAAGCCGCCTGCGCGACGCGCTGCGCCAGGACCGCGCCCGGGTGCAGTTCGGCTCGATCAGCAAGTTCGGCCTGATGGAGATGAGCCGCCAGCGCCTGAAGCCAGCGCTGTCGGAAGGCTCGTCGATCCCCTGCCCCCGTTGCGGCGGCTCGGGCCACATCCGCGACACCGAATCGAGCGCGCTGCAGATCCTGCGCATCATTCAGGAAGAGTGCCTGAAGGACAACACGGCCGCCGTGCACGTGCAGGTGCCGGTCGAAGTGGCATCGTTCCTGCTGAACGAGAAGCGCCCCGAGATCGCCAAGATCGAGCTCAAGCAGCGCGTCACCGTGCTGATGGTGCCGAACAAGACTTTCGAGACGCCCCACTACAAGCTCGAACGCCTGAAGCACGACGACCCGCGCCTGGACCACATCGAAGCCAGCTACAGGATGGCCGAAGAGGTGGAAGACCCGACCTCGGTCACCCGTCGGTCGCAGGAGCCGACCAACCGGCAGACGCCTGTGATCAAGGGCGTGCTGCCGGACGCACCGGCACCGGTGGTGCCGGCGAAGGCCGAACCCGTTCAGGCGGCGACCGTCGCCGCTGCTGTGACGCCGCCCGCCGCCCCCGTGGCTGCACCGGCGCCAGCACCGGCCGAGCGCGGCTTCTTCGGCTTCATCAAGAGCCTGTTCGGCGGCGGTGCTTCGGCACCTTCGCCCGCGCAAACGCCGACCGCGATGCCCGCCAGTGCGATTCCTGTCGAGGCGCCCAAGCCCACACGTCGCGACGGCCGCGGTAGCCGCGACGGTGAATCCCGAGCAGCACGCGACGGCGAGCAACGCCGCGGCGGACGTGGCGAAGGACGTGGCGGCCGTGATGGCGAGCAGCGCCGCGGTGGACGCGGTGGAGAGCGCCGCAACGGCGAGCGCAGCACCGAAGCGCGCAGCGACGCACCGGTGCGCGAAGCCCGTGAACCGCGTGAGCCCCGGGAACCGCGCGAAGGCCGCGGCCCGCGCGACGGCGAACAACGCCGCAATGGACGCGGCGAGCGTCGTGACACCGATCGTCCGGTGTCGCTGGAAGGCACCGAGGGCTTGCAGGACCAGTTGCCGACAGCGGTCGCGGACAGCGACAGCCTCCCCACCCCGGTCGAGCGCGCACCGCGCGGCCGAGGCGAACGTCGCGAGCGTGGTGAACGCAACGGCGAAGCGCGGGAACGCAGCAACGGCGACATGCCGACGCGCGCGCTCAATGGCGAGACCCCGTCTGCCGACGCCGCAGCGTCGGAGCGCGCCCCCCGCGAAGAGCGCGCACCGCGCGGTGAAGGTCGCCGCGAGCGCCGTGGCAGCGAAGGCACCGTCCGTTCGGACAGCCAGGCCGGCCAAATGGCCGATCTGCCATCGGACGGGCTCGAGACCAGCCAGGACGCCGCCACGCCCTCGGCCGACCCGTCGGCGCGTCGCGATGGCGACGAGCGGCGCGGCCGCACGCGCGACCGCTACGGTCGCGACCGCCGCGAACGCGCGCCGCGCGAGGGTGACGACGCCGCCGTGACACCGCTTCCCGAGGCGGACGGCGTCGAAACCGAGGCGCCTGTGGTGCTGGCCCCCATCGAGGCGCCCGCCGAAGTGACACCGCCAGCGCGTCGTGCCGAACCCGTAGCTCGCCCGGTCGCTCCGCCTGTCGCCGTCGAAGCGGTCCCGCCCCGCCACGGCCGGCGTCCGCTGCCCAAGGTGCAGCCTTTCGAACTGCCGCTGGCCGACCTCGCCCAGGTCGCCGAGGGCTCGGGCCTGCAATGGGTGAATTCCGACGCCGAGCGCGTCGCGCAGGTGCGCGCGGCGATCGCCAACGAGCCCAAGCCGATCCACGTGTCGCGCGAGCGCCCGCCGGCGATCGTCATCGATGACGGCCCACTGGTTCTGGTCGAGACGCGCCGCAACCTGGCGGCGACCACCTTGCCGTTCGAGCGCGAGGCCGGCGACAACCGCTGAGTCCCGCCGGAGGCCGCTGCAATGGCGGCCTCCTTTCTTTCTTGCAAAGGGTCCGGCCGCCTCCATCCGGATGGCGGCGGCGATTCTTTCGCCTCGTGCGTCAGCCGATCAGCGCTGCGACACCTTCAATTCCTGTCCATCACACCGTCGCCACCCGAGCGCCATTCGTTCGCGAATCGTTGTTTGCGTGTCCTCATGTATCCGTCAGCCGAAAGAATTACTTTCATGCCTAGAATGCTGCACCGCACAAACACAGTGGATGTGAAGTAGTGCACGGTTTTGCATTCAGCAGAAAGGCGTACGGCTTTTGCCGACACGACAAACTAGAACCAATGTGTTCAAATTCTTGCCAATAGTATTAAAGCGTTACGCCACTTCCGCTGTGAAGTAGCCCCTGAGGGGAAAACCATGTTTCGTACCGATTCGACTGCGCAAGGAAATCTGATGCGGCGTCTTCCAGGCGGCGGCGAGCCTTCGTCCCCGATTCCCATCACGGCCTCGCCCCGTCAGCTGACCCGTACCCAACGCGGCATCAAGCGGAGCGTCGACATCCTCGCCGCGCTGGTGTTCTTCGCCCTGTTCGGCCCGCTGTACCTCGCCGTGGCCCTCGGCGTCGCCATCAGCATGGGGCGACCGGTGCATTTCTGGCAGGTCCGGATTGGCGAAGGCGGCCAGCGCTTCCGCTTCTACAAGTTCCGTTCGATGGTGCGCGACTCCGAAACCATCCTGGACGACTACCTCAGCAAGAACGACGCAGCCCGCACCCAGTGGGACACCTTCCAGAAGCTTGAAAAGGACCCGCGCATCACGCCGCTGGGCCGGATCATCCGGAAGATTAGCCTGGACGAACTGCCCCAGTTCTGGAACGTGCTCAAGGGCGACATGAGCCTGATCGGCCCCCGGCCTTGCATGGAGCGCCAGCGAAGCCTCTACGGTCGCCATTGGGAACACTACTGCGCTATGCGACCGGGGATCACGGGGCTCTGGCAGGTCAGCGGCCGCAACCGGCTGTCCTACGCCCAGCGCGTGGAACTGGACGCGTACTACGTCAACAACTGGTCGCTCTGGCTGGACCTGAAGATCCTCGCGAAGACGGCCACGGCGGTGATCTCCGGCGAAGGTTCGCGCTGAGCGTTCGGTCTGCTTCCTCGGTCTTCCGGCCGGACGATAAAAAAGGGATGATGCGCGCCACGCTCCATCGCCTGTCATTTCCTCTTGTGGTCGACGCCAGGCAGTTCGACCGCCCGCGAGAGCCGCGCACCGCAACTTTTTCGCACACTCCGGCACAACACACGCATGAACCAACTTGATTCGCCCATCTATGTGGCCGGCCACCGGGGCATGGTGGGAAGTGCCATCGTCCGCTGCCTCGAATCCCTGGGATACAGCCGTATCATCACCCGCACGCGTGCCGAACTGGACCTGACGGACCAGGCCGCCGTTCGCGACTTCCTGTCCAGGGAAAAGCCGCATCAGGTGTACCTGGCCGCCGCCAAGGTCGGTGGCATCCACGCCAACAACACCTACCCGGCCGAATTTCTGTACTCGAACCTGATGCTAGAAGCCAACGTGATCCACCAGGCGTGGCGCAGCGGCGTGCAACGGTTGCTGTTCCTCGGCTCAAGCTGCATCTACCCCCGGCTCGCACCGCAGCCGATGGCCGAGGACGCACTGCTCACCGGCAAGCTGGAGCCGACCAACGAGCCCTACGCCATCTCCAAGATCGCCGGCATCAAGCTCTGCGAGAGCTACAACCGCCAGTACGGCACCGACTACCGCAGCGTGATGCCGACCAATCTGTACGGGCCCGGCGACAACTATCACCCGGACAACAGCCATGTGCTGCCGGCGCTCATTCGCCGCTTCCACGAGGCCCGCGAAACCAACGCCGCCAATGTCGTGATCTGGGGCACCGGCCAGGCCAAGCGCGAATTCCTCTACGTCGACGACATGGCGGCGGCCTGCGTGCACGTCATGAACCTCGAGCCGCAGCGCTATGCCGGTTGCACCGAGCCGATGAACAGCCACATCAATGTCGGCAGCGGCGAGGACCAGTCCATCGCCGATCTCGCGCGCCTGGTCGGCGACGTCATCGGCTACCAGGGCGAGATCCGCATGGATACCAGCAAGCCCGACGGCGCGCCGCGCAAACTGCTCGACATCACGCGGATGCGGGCACTGGGCTGGGCGCCGCAGGTCGGACTGCGCGAGGGGATCGAACGCGCCTACCAGGACTTTCTTTCGCGCGTGCCCGTGGCCGCGTGACCGGAATCGCTCACACTGCTGCATGCAAGCCACTTCACTCTCCGTGATTCCGCCCGGCGGCGGCGGTGTGCGCGACTACGCGTCCGTGCTCGGCAGGTCGCTCGACGCACCGATCCAGGAACTGACGGCACAGACCGACACGCGCGGATGGTCGGGCGACATGCTGCTGCTCCATTTCAGCGGCTACGGCTTCCAGAAGCGCGGCGTGCCGACCTGGTTGTTGAAAGAAACGAAGCGTCTTCGCACGCGTTTCAAGGTCTTCGGTGTGGTCTTCCACGAGCTGTACGCGTCCGGCCCGCCCTGGGGTTCGGCCTTCTGGCTGAGCGGTATCCAAAAGCGCATCGCACGTGACTTGCTCGATCAGGCCGACTTCTGGCTCACCAACCGCGAGCTGGCGGCGCAGTGGCTGCGCTCGCACAACGCGAGCGCGCCGCACCGCGTGCTTCCGGTGTTCTCGAACGTGGGCGAACCCGAGGTGCTGGACAACGAGCGGGAGGCCTCGATCGTCGTGTTCGGCAGCGAAGCCATCCGCTCGCAGTCCTACGTCTTTGGCGACGGCGAGATCTTCCGCTTCGCCAAGCGCCACAACCTGCGGATTCACGACATCGGCAAACCGATGCAGGATGCGACGCTGGCGAATTCGCTCGCCGAGGCCGGTGTGGTCCGACACGGCATGCTGCCCGCCGAGCAGGTGAGCCAGGCACTGGCAACGGCGCGCTTCGGCGTTCTGTCTTATCCGGCCGACTACGCGGGCAAGAGCGGCATCTTCGCGGCCTACGCCGCGCACGGTACCTGTCCCATCATGCTCTGGCCCGAGCTGGCGGCACACGACGGCATGCAGCCCGATGTGCACTACGCCGCGGGCTTCGGCGCGCTCGACGGCAAGAAGAACCTGGACCCCTGGCTCATCGGGCGTGCCGCACGACGGTGGTACGAGCCGCACTGCGCCGCCGCCCACACCGCCGCCCTTCAGGCACTGTGCAACGAAGCACGGGCCGGTGCGCCGATCGAGCACCCGACGACAGCCTCCGGCACCGCCGTGCGCAGCACGAAGGTTCTGCAATGAGCAGCCACGCCCCGACCCATCACGTCGCCACGCGCGCCGCGGGCCGCTCCACGGCGACGCTCAGCCGCGCCGGCCGTGTCTTCCTGGCGGTCTTCCTGATCGTGGCCTTCGAAGGCGCCATCCGCAAGTGGGTGGCCTCCTCGTCCACCCTGCCGCTCATCCTGTTGCGTGACTTGCTGGCGGTCTACCTGGTGCTGCACGCCTGGCGGGGCGGCCACCTTCGCCGCTATCCCAAGGTGGTGACCGCCATGCTCGCCTGGACCTTGCTGGTGATCGGGTGGGGCCTGATGCAACTGGTCGGCGGCGAGAGCTCGCCGACCGTCTTCGTCATCGGCCTGCGCTTCTGGTTGCTGTACATCTGGTTCGCCGTGGCCGCCGCCGCCGCGATGACCGAGGCCGACTTCAACGCGGCCATTCGCATGGCCGTTCTGGTCATGATCGTCCTGGCGCCCCTGGCGGTGCTGCAGCACTATTCGCCGCCGGGCGCCGCCATCAACCGCCAACTGGACGGCGACGAAGACACGGTGTTTGTCGCGATCGCCGGCGTGGTGCGGACCACGGGTACCTTCAGCTTCACCTCCGGCTACTCGGCCTACCTCCTCCTGGTCGCTCCGGCCGTGTTCGCGCTCCTGGGCGCACGCAAGCGCACGAACATCCAACGATTGTTCGCACTGACCGGCTTCGGCGCCTTCATCGTCGGCAGCGTGGTCAGCGGTTCGCGCGCGGGCGTGATTTCGGCCGGCGTGATGCTCGGCGCGTACCTGATCGCACGGCTCGTCTTCGCCAGAACGCGTGACAAGCCGGCCGCCCTCGGTGCCGCGCTGGTGGCAGCGGTGCTCGCCGCCGGATTCCTTTTCTTCTTCTCCGATGCGATCCTGGTCACGCAGCAGCGCTTCGAGCAGGCCGCCTCGGACGAGGACTTCTGGGAACGCCTGCTGGCGACCTTCATCGGCGAACCACGGGTGCTCGCGCAGACGACCTGGCTCGGCAAGGGCCTGGGGGCCGGCTCGAACCTGGCAGCCTCCCTGTACCACGGCGGCGCGAACTTCGCCCTGGCCGAATCCGAAACGGGTCGGATCGTCCTGGAAGGGGGTCTGCTCGGCTTTGCCTTCGTGGCACTCAAGCTCGCCGTGCTGGTCGGTGGCCTGGCCTACGCACTGCGCTTGTCGATCCTTCGACACACCGCCTTCCCCATGGTGCTGTGGATCGCCGTGGTGGTGGGCCTGATGACCTGGCCGGCCATCGGTCAGCTGACGGCCAACGCACTGCTGGGCGTCCTGCTGGGATACTTCCTCCTCCTCTTCCGATACCCGTCGGGCGACTTCTTCTCGACGCGTTCTTCGTCCCCGTGAGACAGGGCGGGCCGGACGCCGGGTCTCATGCTCCCTCACATCGATGAAACTCCTCGTCTACGGCATCAACTTCGCACCCGAACTCACAGGCATCGGCAAGTACACCGGTGACATGGTCGCCTGGCTCGCCGAGCGTGGGCACGACGTGCGGGTCGTCACCGCACCGCCGTACTACCCCGACTGGCAAGTGCGCGCCGGCTACAGCGGCAGCCGCTACACGCGTGAGGAATGGCATGGCGCCCAGGTCTTCCGCACGCCGCTGTGGGTGCCCCGGAAGGTCAACGGCACACGCCGCCTGCTGCATCTGGCGAGCTTCGCGATCGCCAGCATCCCGGCGCTTCTGGCGCAATGGCGCTGGAAGCCCGATGTGGTCTGGATGACCGAGCCACCGCTCTTCTGCACGCCAGCGGGCCTGCTGTTCGCCCGCATGCGGTCGGCCCGCAGTTGGCTGCACATCCAGGACTACGAGGTCGATGCCGCCTTCGAACTGGGTCTGCTCCAAGGCGAGCGCTTGCGTTCGATCGTGAGCAGCGGCGAACGCCACCTGATGCAGCGCTTCGACCGTGTCTCGACGATCTCGCAGCGCATGCTGGAACGTGCGCGCAGCAAGGGAGTCGCCCCCGAGCGGCTGCGGTCCTTTCCCAACTGGGCCGATGTCTCGGCCATCCAGCCGCTGTCCCGTCCCAGCCCCTACCGCCGCGAACTCGGCATCCCCGACGATGCGGTCGTCGCGCTGTACTCGGGCAACATGGGTGCCAAACAAGGCCTGGAGTTGCTCGCCGACCTGGCCCTGCAGACGCGCAGTGATCCGAACATCGTTTTCGTCTTCTGTGGCAACGGTGCCGGGCGCGAGGGGCTGATGGCCCGTTGCGCCGGCCTGCCCAACGTGCATTTCCTGGACCTCCAGCCGGTCGAGCGGCTGGGCGAACTGCTGGGCCTGGCCGACGTGCACCTGCTGCCGCAACGTGCCGATGCAGCCGACCTGGTCATGCCCTCGAAGCTCACCGGCATGCTCAGCAGCGGCCGCCCGGTGCTGGCCGGCGCCCGACCCGAGACCGAGCTGGGGCAAGTGGTCGCGCAATGCGGCCGCATCGTGCCACCGGAAGACGCCACTGCCTTCGCCGCCGCTTTGCAGGCCCTGGCCGCCGATGCGCCGCTGCGCCGCACCCTCGGCGAGCGCGCCCGTCGCTTTGCCGAGGAACACGTGGCCCACGACGCGGTGCTGGCGCGTTTCGAACGCGATCTGTTGGACTGCATCGCGCTCCCACCGCGATAAGGCATCGCCACGGCCTCATGAAAAAGGACCGCCTTGGCGGTCCTTTCTTTTGTCTGGCAACTGCGCGCCTTGTCACTGCTCGTCCGGCAGGATGCTTTCGTAGTTGTAGTTCGTGTAGCGATAGCGCCCGTACTTGTAGGCGCTGTACGCCCGCTTGTCCACGTTCATGGCGTTCAGCAGCACGCCTGTGGCCGCCCGTCCGCCCAGCGACAGACGGCGCACGCTCTCTTTGAGCTCGCCCATCGTCGACTGGTCCGCACGCGCCACCAGCAGAACCGTGCCGGCATGCATCGCCACCGTCATCGTGTCGGCCGCCACCAGCACCGGCGGTGTATCGATGACGACCAGGTCGTAGAGTTCGGACAGCCGCTCCAGCGTCGCCTTGAACGACTCCGAGACCAGCAGTTCCGACGGGTTCGGCGGCAGCTGGCCGGTGGCCAGGAAGTCGAGGTCGGGAACGACCTGGCGATGCACCGTCTGCTGCACCGTCAGGCTGCCCGCGATGAGCTCCGACAGGCCGCCATGACGCTGAAGCCCGAAGTACTGATGGGCATGGCCGCGACGCAGGTCGGCGTCGATCAGCAGCGTGCGCTTGCCTGCCGCCGCCATGAGTGCCGCGAAGTTCGCCGACACGAAGCTCTTGCCCAGGCCCGGCGTCGCGCCGGTGATCAGCACACGGTTGTTGGGCGATTCCAGCATCGCGAACTGCATGGCCGTGCGCAGGCTGCGCAGGCTTTCGACGGCCGGGTCGTCCGGATGCTCGATCGCGAGCAACCGCACGCCGGTGGCGCCGGTGAGGCGACGCTTGGCGATCGCATCCTGGGCATTGCTCATGGGGATCGTGGAGAACACCGGCAGGCCCGTGTGCGTTTCGACCTCGTGGGGATCGCGGATGCGCTGCTCGATGAAGGCGTTGCGCAGGAAGGCCACGACGATGCCGAGGAACAGCCCCAGTGCCAGCGCAGCGCCGACGATGACCTTGCGGTTGGGCTTGACCGGCACCTCCGGAATCACGGCCTCGTCCAGCACGCGCACGTTGCCGACCTTGCCTTCCTTGACCAGGCGCAGTTGCAGCGCGTTGTTCAACAGCGACTGGTACAGCTCGGTGTTGACCTTCACGTCACGCTCCATGCGCACGGCTTCCTGCTGGATGGCCGGCAGCCCCTTGATGCGCGTCTGGATGTTCGCGATCTCGCGCTGCAGCGCGGCGATCTGCGTATCGAGGGTCTGCACCGACGGATGCGCGGCCGTGAAGCGGCTCTCGAGTTCGCGGCGGCGCTGCTGGGCATCCAGCAGACGGGTTTGCCGGTCGACGGACTCGGTCAGGACCGCGGTGGCTTCCTCGTTGAACGCCACGGTGGCCTTCTGGTTGCGGAAGCGGTTGTAGACCTCTTCCGATGCTTCCAGTTGCTTCTTGAACTGCGGCAGCTGCACATCCAGGAAAGCCAAGGTCTTCTGGGCCTCCGCCGCCTTGCGCTCGATGTTCTGGCGAACATACTGCGCGCCGACGGCATTCAGCACGCGCGTGATCCTGTAGGGGTCGCTGCCCATCATCGACACGGCGATGATGCCGGAGGTCTTGCCGCGCTCACTCAGCGCCAACTCAGACTGCACGCCGGAGACGGTCGGCAACTTGCCCGATCGCACCAGGTCGAATTCCGCGCCCGGTTTTCCCGCAAGCTGGTCGACCTGCAGCGTGATCGGGCCTTCTTCGGTCTGCGCGTTGAGCACCGATCCCACCGTACCGGTCAGCGGCGTCGCCAAACGCGGATGCTCCAGCGTGTACTGACCGCCACCCTTGGCCGTCACCCGGAACAGCGCGCCTTCGAGCGGGGCGGGCACGTCGAACTGCGACACGACAATGCGTTCCGTGCCCGACACATAGCCCTGGAAGCCCAGGAAGCCCGGGTCGGACAGCGCATTGGAGCGACGGGCCAGCCAGCCACCGATGTAGGGGATGTAGCGCGGGCTGCTCGAGATGTAGAGCTTGGTCGCCTCCACCGCGGGCGCCACCACCATCCGGGAGCGGATGATTTCCATCTCGGCGCTGGTCGGCGTGCGCACGTCGAACAACCCGGCCGCTTCGCCCAGCACGCCCTTGCTGGCGCTGCCTTCGGTGTCTTCGACCTGGATCAGCACTTCGGTCTGATAGACCGGACGCTCCAGGAGCGCATAGGCCGTACCGATCGCGAGCACCACCAGCGTGATGGCGAGGATCAGCCACTTGTGCGCCAGCAGCACGTCGACATAGCGGCCGACGTCGAGATCGCCGTCGTCATCGACGGCGTTGGACGGGACAGCGCTGGTGGAATGGGGAAATGTGGAATTCATCAGCTGGACACTCTTGAAATGCGTTGGACCCACTGCTGCGCGCCGTTCTCGATAAGCGCGAAGGACGTGCGAAAGGCGCTGTCACCGGCGCGGTACGGATCGGGCACGTCCTGGCCGGAGCGTTCGCACAGGCGAAACACGCGGCCGAGGGCGAAGGGATAGCGCTGTTCGATCTCGCGGCGCTGCCCGCCGTCCATCACGAGAATGAGATCGGCACGCCGGCACATGTCGCTCTGGATCTGCTGCGCGCGATGCGCATCGATGCTCAGCCCACGCTCCTTCATGAGCGCGCAGGCGATCGGATCAGCGCCCTGTCCGACCAGCGCACCCAGGCCCGCCGAAGTGACCTGGCGATCGGGCAAGGCCGCCTTCACCAGGCCTTCGGCCATGGGGCTGCGGCAGATGTTTCCGATGCACACGATCAGGATGTTCCGGATGGACACGATCGTTCAGTTCGTGCCGCCGACCGGCCGACTCAACTCACGCACGGACGTGGCGGTGGTCGTGGACGGGAGGATGAGGCTGATCACGCGGTTCCAGCGCACCAGTGGCACCGGATCGACGAAAACCACGTCCTTCGGACGCAGCGCGAACTGGTCGGCCAGCGCCAGCGCCATCGGCGTGCGCGCATCCAGATGGAACAGCGACCGGCCGCCCGTCGGTTCGTTGCGCACCACATAGATCTGGCGCGGGTTCGCCTGGCTCAGGTTCACCCCGCCGGCTTCGCTCAGCGCGTCGTTGAGGCTCAGACGGCCGTTGCGCATCGGGATCGCGGCCTGCTGGCTCACCTCGCCCATCACCGTCACCTTGCGTTCGTCACGGCCGCGCACCATCACCAGGTCGCCGTTCTTGAGCGGAATGCGGGTCGGGTCGACACCCGCATCGGTGAGGGCCACCAGATCGAGCGGAATCGTCTTGCCGTTGCGCGTGAGCGTGATCAGGGAACGATCCCCGTTGGTTGAAAGACCGCCCGCGCGATTGAGCGCTTCGGCCAGGGTCATCGGGATGTCGGTGAACACCATCAGGCCGGGCGCGCGCACCTCACCTTCGATGTAGGCGCGCTTGCTGCGGAACGCGGTCACACGCACGCTCAACTGCGGGTTTTTGAAAACACGGGACAGGCGGCGAACCAGCATGTCCTCGAGTTCCTGGATGGTCATGCCCGCCGCCGTGACGGACCCGGCATACGGGAAGGTCAGCTGCCCGGTGTTGGACACGATGAAGCCTGGGGCGGGCGAAATGCTGGCCGCGTCGGCAACGGTGGTGGCCGGCGTGGCACTGAACGCGATCTCGGGATGGTCGTAGACCACGATCCCCACCACGTCGCCCGGGCCGATGCGGTATTGCTCGGCCTCGCCAACCAGGGCCTGGACCTCGGGCGGGACGGGCCGGACCGCGTTGGCACGCTGCGCCTGGATCAGCGCAGGGGTGATCGCCGTCAGGGCGCCGGGCGGCGGCGGATCCTCATTGGGCCCCGAGAAGCCGGAAGGCGACACGGCCTGATCAGCATCACCGCTGGCCGAACTGAAGCCCGGGCCCAACGGGGCACAGCCCTGCAGCAGCAGTGCTGCAGAGGTGAACAGGGCGGCATGTACTAAGAAACTTTTCAAACCTGGCTCCGCGTTGACCAAAATGAATACTTTTGGAAACAGTTCCTACTGTACCTCAGCTCTAGACCCGTGCTTGAATTGTTTCTGGTCGTACATCTTCTGACATGCGATCAAACCCGTGAAAAATTGCACGGTGCGCCGATTTCCAAGCGTTGCGAGGCCGCGCAGCCCCCCAACGCACCCGCCTAACACCCGACTGAAATCAGAGGTCTTCTGTCTGCGCGGCGCGCTTCCAGGCGGCCATGGCCTCGGATGCATCGTCGCGCGCTTCGGCGAGTTGCGCCAGAGCGCGCCAGGCGCTCCGGTACAAGGAGACATCCTGCAAAGCCATGCCGGCCTGCATGAGCAGTTGCTGCGCCTTGCCCCAGAGCTGGCGTTTCATGCACACCATGCCCGCCAGGTACAGCAGGTTGGCGTCACGCGGATTGCCGCGCTGCGCCGACTCGATGCGCGCGAGCCAGTCGGCGTCGACCGATGCGAGACCGGCCTCCAGAGCCCGGACCAGCTTCACCCGCAAGCTGCCCACCAGACCGTCGGGATGGCGCACCATGAACTCCCACACGGGCAGCAGCCAGCCCCGCGCCACGGCCAGATCGCCGTGCAGCGCCACCATCCGCTGCGCCGCATGAATGGCGACTTCGGGCATCTCGCGCTCGCCGGCTTCGAGGTCGGCCCAGGCGCGGATCAGCTGCGCCGCATCATGGGCGCCGGAGAGCAGTTCCATGGCCAGGCCGCGCACGATGCTCTGGGCCGCCGCCTCGGAAAAGGCACGGTGCTTGGCCAGCAAACGGGCCGTCTGAAGCGCCTCGAGCGTGCGGCGCTCCTGCCGCGCCGCCTTCAGATGCAGGCGCAGCGCCAGCGTGCGGCGCTGCACGCCCTGCGGCAATTCCTTCAGGCGCGCCAGCGCCGCTGAAGGGTCATGGTCTTCCAGCGCCCAGCGCGCCGAACGCAACTGCACGCCTTCGCGCGTCTCGGGGCTCAGCACCCCACGCTCGGCACTTTCGTTGAGGGCCTGCTGCAGGTGCGCGTCGCGCGCGGCCCGATCCTGCAGCGACTGGGCGCTCTCGGCCGCCAGCAGGTGCGAGAGCACGCGCAGCTGGCGCGCCTGCGGCAGTGCGACATCGAGCGCCTCCAGCGCACGCTCCTGGGCCAATGCGGCCATGGCCGCGCGGCGTGCGCGCGAGAAGCGCCCGGCCATCAGTTGCACCATGGCGTCGAGCAGTGCCGTGTGCAGGGCACGTTCCTTCTGCTGCACCCGCCACTGGCGCGCCTGCTGCGGCAGCGAGAACAGCGCCGCCAACGCCCGCAGCGCCGCGTACAGCAGCACGAAGGTGCCGGCCAGCAGCAGCAGCACCAGGTTGAGCGAGAGGTCGACGCGCCACGGCGGCCAGAACACGGTGATCGTGCCCTGGTTGTTGCCCGCGAAGAGCGCCACCGCAGCGGCGATGCCGAAGAGCGCAAGGAGCCAGAGAGCAGCGCGCATGGGTCGTCGACGTTCAGCGGCCGGCCGCGGCGGTGGACAGCGCGGCGAGCGTATCGTCGACGCGCGGCGTTTCGGCCGTGCGGACCTGCAATTGCACTTGTTGCAGCAGCGTCGCCGCGGTCTGCACCCGGCGCGAGGCCGGGTCGAAATAGCGGTTGAGCGACGCCGCCACCAGCGCCAGTTCGCTGCGCGCGGTGTCGACCTGGCGCGACAGCAATGCCAGGCGTGCGTTGAGCAGCTTCAACTTGAGGTTCTCGCGCAGGAAGAAGGTCTGGTCGGGCGACAACAGCACGGCCTCGGGCCGTTCGATGCGGCCCACGCGCACCAGGGAGCGCGCCTCCGCCTGCGCCGCCATCAGGATGCGCTTCCACCAAGGCGCATCGGCGGGGATCGGCTCGCTCTGCAAGGCGCCGGTGCCACCGCTGCGCACGCCGACCGCATTGAGCGTGGGCAGGTCGTCCACGCCGCGCATCAGTTCGTCGAGCTTCTGCAGCGCTTCGCCGCCATCACCGCTGGCGGTGGCCCGCAGGCGATCGGCGTCGCGCTGGACGGCACGCTGCAGCGGCGCCAGCCGCGGCTGGGCGGCGCGCGTGATGCGCACGTCGGCCGCCTTGAGGGCCGCCAGCAGCGGCTCGACGTTGCCGGTGACCTGTGCCTGCTGCAACGCCAGACGCACGGCCGATTCGATGTCCACCACCAGGTTCTCGTCGCGCGAGCGCGACAGGCTCTGCATCAGTTCCTCGAGCTGGGAACGCTGCAATGCCACTTCGGCCACGCGTGTTTCGGTGAGCGCCAGCCGGGCGGCGGTATCGCGCACGGTCTCGTGCGCCTGCCGCGCCAGCGTGCGCGCCTCGAGCGATTGCGCCATTGCATCCGCACTCTGACGGGCGAGCTGCTCCTGCATGCCGCCGACCTTCTGCCACAGCACGATCACCAGCACCAAGGCGACGAGGGCCATCAGCGATAGCAGGCCGAGGACGATGCGGGACAGCATCACGGCGCCAAGGGACGCAGGGGGCACGGCGGTCACCGGCATCGGGGTGCGCGCGACAGGCTCCGGCACGGTTTCATCGGGGGTCGCGGACACGGAACTCATTGGAACGATTCTATCGACGCGGCCAGGGCGGCCAGCCCCGGCTGCGACAGCGCGACCGTGCCGAAACCGGCGGCGCGCGCAGCCTCGCCGATGCGGGGATGGGTGGCCACGGCGCGCGCGGAGCGCCAATCGATCTCGGGCACGGCCTGGCACAGGTTCGCGATGCCTTCCGAGCTGCTGAAGAGCCACACGCTGCCGTCGGTGGCGCCCTGGATCGCCAGCCGGCGCTCGGCCTCGCCGAAGATCGGCGCGAGCCGGCGGTACGCCGCGACGACCTCGACCGCACCGCCGGCCGACTGGACCGTGCGCGCCAGCCAGTCGCGCCCGCCCGGCTGGCCGGCAACGTCGCCGCCGCGCACGATCAACACCCGCGTGCCGGCGACGACCTGCGGCCGCACCACGGCCCACAGCGCTTCGGAATCGAACTGCGCGGCATCGTCGCCCGGGGCATCGATGCACGATGCCGGCACGCCGGCCTCCTGCAGCGCCCGCACGGTACCGGGGCCGGTGGCCCAGCAGCGCGGCGCGGGGTCCGCGGCCAGGTCGGCCGCCACGCGGGCGTCGACGAAGTGCGACGCCGCGGCAGCGCTCACGAACATCAGCGCGTCCTGACGGACCACGGCAAGGCGCGCGGCCGCCAATGCGCCGGCATCTTCCAGCGGCTCGATCGCGATCAGCGGCAAGGCCACGGCGCGCAGTCCCGCGCCGTTCAAGGCGTCGACCCAACGCGACGCCTCGTGCGCCGGTCGGGTGACGATCACACGGCGATTCATCCGCGCGACGAAGCGGTCAGTGCGCGCCGGCCGCGCGCAGCCGGGCCGCGGCCTCGTCGCCGAGCGCCTCCGCCTGCGCGGCGCCGTCGACGGCGCCCCGCGCCTCGACGCGCAGCAGCGCGCCCGTCCCTTCCGGATCACCCCAGGCGGCTTCGATGCGCAGGCTGCCGTCGGGCTGCCAGCGGGCATGCGCCGCGAGCGGCATCGAGCAGCTGCCCCCCATCGCGCGGCTCACGGCGCGTTCGGCGGCGGTGGCCAGCGCGTCCGGCCGGTGCATGAGCGGTGCGAGCAGCGCGATCAGGTCGGCGCGATCGGCGCGCACCTCGATGCCCAGCGCGCCCTGCCCGGCGGCCGGCAGCATCGTCTCGGGTTCGAAGGCGGTGCGGATGCGGCTTTCGAGGCCGAGCCGCTTCAGGCCGGCGGCCGCCAGGATGATCCCGTCGTACTGCCCCTCGTCGAGCTTGCGCAGGCGGGTGTCGAGGTTGCCGCGCAGCGGTTCGATGCGCAGGTCGGGCCGCAGTGCGCGCAGCAGCACCACGCGGCGCAGGCTGGAGGTGCCGACGACGGCGCCCTGGGGCAGTTCGTCGAGCGATGCGTAAGTGGGCGAGACGAAGGCGTCGCGCGGGTCTTCGCGCTCGAGCACGCAGGCCAGCACGAAGCCCTCGGGCAGTTCCATCGGCACGTCCTTGAGCGAATGCACCGCGATGTCGGCGCGCCGCTCTTCCAGCGCCGTTTCGAGTTCCTTGACGAACAGGCCCTTGCCGCCGACCTTGCTGAGCGTGCGGTCCAGGATTTGGTCGCCGCGGGTGGTCATGCCCAGCAGGCTGACCGAGTGGCCTCGTTCTTGCAGCAGCCGTTGCACGTGCTCGGCTTGCCACAGGGCCAGACGGCTTTCGCGCGTCGCGATCACGATGTTGCTCAAGGCCGGATTCCAGTGGTGAAGAAGACCCATGGGATGCTAGCATGTTGCGCCGCAACAACGCAGGCGGCGCACCCTTCCAAAACGAGGAGATGACGCGAATGACGACAGGCAAGAAGGCGCTGGCTACCGCATCCAAGCGGGCATCCAAGCAGGCCCCCAAGCGGGCCCGCAGCGAAGACCAGCCGCTCATCGACGACATCCGGCTGCTGGGTCGGATCCTGGGCGACGTGATCCGCGAGCAGGAGGGCAAGGACACCTACGAACTGGTCGAGAAGGTGCGCACCCTCTCGGTTGCCTTCCGGCGCGACGCCGACCATGCCGCCGACCGCGCGCTCAAGCAGTTGCTCAAGGGCCTGAGCGCGACCGAGACGGTGCGCGTGATCCGCGCCTTCACCTACTTCAGCCACCTGGCCAACCTCGCGGAAGACCGCCACCAGATCCGTCGCCGCACCGAGGACGAACGCGCCGGCGAGAGCGCCGACGGCAGCCTCGAGACCGCGCTCGCACGCATCCGCAAGGCCGGCGTGTCGAGCGCCGCGGTGGTCGAGTCGCTGGCGCACAGCTACGTGTCGCCGGTGCTGACCGCGCACCCGACCGAGGTGCAGCGCAAGAGCATCCTCGATGCCGAGCGCGCCATCGCGCAGCTGCTGACCGCGCGCGACGAGATCGGCTGGCGCCGCCAGGCCTTCGCCGGCAAGAAGGACGCGCTCACGCCGCTGGAGTACGCCGAGAACGAGAACCAGATCCGCATCCGCGTCACGCAGCTCTGGCAGACCCGCCTCTTGCGCTTCTCCAAGCTCACCGTGGCCGACGAGATCGAGAACGCGCTGAGCTACTACGAAGCGACCTTCCTGCGCGAGATTCCGCGCGTGTACGCCGAGCTCGAGCGCGCGCTGGGCCACGACGGCATCGCGCCCTTCCTGCGCATGGGCCAGTGGATCGGCGGCGACCGCGACGGCAACCCCAACGTGACGGCCGAGACGCTGGAATACGCACTGCGGCGCCAGGCCGAACTGGTGCTGCGCCACTACCTCACCGAGGTGCACTACCTCGGCGGCGAACTGTCGCTGTCGGCCACGCTGGTCGACGTGTCGGTCGAGATGCAGGCCCTGGCCGAGCGCTCGCCCGACCACAGCGAGCACCGCGTCGACGAGCCCTACCGCCGTGCGCTGACCGGCGTGTATTCGCGCCTGGCCGCCACGCTGCGCGACCTGACCGGTGGCGAGGCCGCGCGCCATGCGGTGGCGCCGCAGAACCCGTACCCGAACGCCGAAGAATTCCTGGCCGACCTGCGCACCATCGCGGAGTCGCTCACCGACAAGCACGGTGCCGCGTTGATCGCGCAGCGCCTGGGTCCGCTGATCCGCGCGGTCGAGGTGTTCGGCTTCCACCTGGCCACGGTCGATCTGCGCCAGAGCTCCGACAAGCACGAGGCGGTGGTGGCCGAACTGCTGGCCAAGGCGCGCATCGAGCCCGACTACGCCGCGCTGGCGGAAGACGCCAAGCAGACGCTGCTGCTGCGCCTGCTCGACGAGGCCCGCCCGCTGCGCGTGCCCGACGTGGACTACGCGCCGCTCACGCAAAGCGAACTGGCCATCTTCGCCGCCGCCCGCACGGCGCGCGCGCGCTACGGCGCCGCCGCCATCCGCCACTACATCATCAGCCACACGGAGACGGTGAGCGACCTGCTCGAAGCCTTGCTGCTGCAGAAGGAAGTCGGCCTGCTGCGCGGTACCCTGGACGAGAACGCCACCAACGACCTCATCGTCGTGCCGCTGTTCGAAACCATCGAAGACCTGCGCAACGCCGCGCCGATCATGCGGGCCTTCTACGCCCTGCCCGGCATCAAGGCGCTGATCCAGCGTTCGGGTGCGCTGCAGGACGTGATGCTCGGCTACAGCGACAGCAACAAGGACGGCGGCATCTTCACCAGCAACTGGGAGCTCTACCGCACCGGCCTCGCGCTGGTGGCGCTGTTCGACGAGCTGAACGGCGCAGGCAGTGGCAAGAAAAAGGACAAGGCGCAGGAGCCGCCGATCCGGCTTCGCATGTTCCACGGCCGCGGCGGCACGGTCGGGCGCGGCGGCGGCCCGAGCTACCAGGCCATCCTCGCGCAGCCGCCCGGCACGGTGCGCGGCCAGATCCGCCTGACCGAACAGGGCGAGGTGATCGGCTCGAAGTACGCCAACCGCGAGATCGGCCGGCGCAACCTCGAAACGCTGGTCGCCGCCACGCTCGAGGCCACGCTGCTGCCCATGGCCAAGGCACCGCCGGCCACCTTCCTGTCGGCCGCGGCCGAGTTGTCGTCGGCCAGCATGGCGGCCTACCGCCACCTGGTCTACGAGACGCCCGGCTTCGGCGACTACTTCTTCAGCGCCACGCCGATCCGCGAGATCGCCGAGCTCAACATCGGCTCGCGCCCCGCGTCGCGCAACCCCAGCCGCAGCATCGAGGACCTGCGCGCCGTGCCCTGGAGCTTCAGCTGGGGCCAGTGCCGGCTCACCCTGCCGGGCTGGTACGGCTTCGGCTCGGCCATCGAGCAGTTCGTCGCGGGCGGCGCCCATGCGGCGGAGAAGAAGGAACGCCAGGCGCTGCTGCAGCGCATGTACGCGCAATGGCCCTTCTTCCGCACCTTGCTCTCGAACATGGACATGGTGCTGGCCAAGAGCGACCTGGCGCTCGCCTCGCGCTACTCGGAACTCGTGGCCGACCGCAAGCTGCGCCAGAAGGTCTTCGGCCTGATCGAAGCCGAATGGCACCGCACGTCGGACGCGCTCACGCTCATCACCGGCGCCAAACAGCGGCTCGAGGGCAACGCCGACATGCAGCGCTCGGTGCGCCACCGCTTCCCCTACATCGACCCGCTGCACCACCTGCAGGTCGAACTGATGCGGCGCTACCGCGCCGGCGAAGGCGGCGAGCGGCTGCAGCGCGGCATCCACATCTCGATCAACGGGGTGGCGGCGGGCCTGCGCAACACGGGCTGAGGTCGCCACTCGCGCGGCGCACGTTCACGCAGTGTGCGCCGCCTCCTACACGCGGACCTGTGCCTGACGTGCCGAGACGACTTGACATGGGGAGTACCCTGTCAGGTACGTCAGTGGCTTTCGCTCTTTCTCGCGCGGTGGTTGAAACAACGTCTTCACAGGAACCGTGTCATGTCTTATCCGCACTCGCTCGCCCCCTCGAACATCGACTTCATACGAAGCGATTTCGACGCGCTGGCGTCCCACATGCAGCAATGTGCGACGGCGCATGGGCGTTGGTCGATGGCGCGCAGTCACCTTCAGCACGTTCGTGCGATCGCCGCAGGGCATATCGTCACCCTCGCCTGCGTGGCGGTCTTCGTCGGCATCGGATTCGCCATCGCTGCCTGACCGGTGAGCGACACCGCGGTGCTCGACCGCCTCGCTTCGCTCAGCGACTACGCCCGTCAGCTCCTCGAACGGCCGCACGCGCCGGTCCAGCCCCCCATCCGTGCCGAACTCTTCGGCCTGCAGCGCTTCAGCCAGCATGGGCGCAGCCTCGCCCGCGCGCAGCCGGTCGAGGCGCAGGAACACGCGCGCCGCAATGCGCCCTTCTTCCCTCGCGTCGACGAGAACCTGGCGTCGCTGCGCGGCGCCTTCGACTACATCGCCCTGATTTCGCAGAGCGGGCGCTACGTCTCGCCCGCGGCCGAGTGGCTGCTGGACAACTTCCATCTGGTCGAAGCGCAGCTGCAACAGATCCGCGAAGGCGTGCCGCGCAGCTATTACGCGCGCCTGCCGAAGCTGGCCGAAGCACCGCTGGCCGGGCTCCCGCGCGTCTACGGCATCGCGTGGGCGTACGTCGCACACACCGACAGCGTGCTCAACAGCGAACTCTTCACCGCCTTTCTCGATGCCTACCAGGACGTCGACGAACTCACGCTGGGCGAGTTGTGGGCGCTGCCCACCACGCTGCGCGTGGTGCTGCTGGAGAACCTGCGCCGTGTCGCGGAAAGCATCGCGCAGAACAAGGTCGCGCGCGAACTGGCGCATGCCGTCTGGGACAGCGCCGAGACGCTGTCGGTCGCCGACCTCGACGCGCTGTTCGCGACCATCCGTGAGCGCGGGCTGGAGCACAGCTACTGCACCCAGCTGTGGCAACGCCTGCCCGGCGAACGCAGCGCGCGACCGCCGGCGCTCGTCGCCTGGACCGAGCAGCACTGCCCGCACGGACCGGCGCTGATCGACCGCGCCCAGACCGACCAGGCCGCCGCCAACCTGACGGTCGGCAACATCATCACGACGCTGCGCATGATCGGCCAGGTCGAATGGGCCGACCTGATCGAACCGGTAAGCCGATCGCTGCGCGTGCTGCGCGAGCTGCCCAGCTTTGCAGAGGAGAGCGAACTCACGCGCCAGCAGATCACGCATGCCATGGAGCAGGTGGCCCGCATCAGCGAACGCACCGAACGCAGCGTGGCCGAAGCGGTGCTGCGTCTGGCCCGGGCCGGCGGCACGCCCCGCGGTCCGGGCACCGGTGCCGACCTCACGGCCGGCTACCACCTGTTCGGCCCCGGCCGGCCCGCCCTGCTCGCCGCGCTCGCGCTGGCACGCACGGACACGGCCGCACGGCGCCCGGCCGCCGCACCGACACGGGCCTGGCGGCTGCCGACCTACCTGGGCTGCATCGCGCTCGGCACCGCCCTGCTGCTCGCGCTCGCGGTCCACGGTCTGCACCGTGCCGGCCACGACGAGCGGGGTCTCGCGACCGTCGTCGCCCTGCTGCTGATGGCCTGGCCGTTGTCGGAAGCGGTGATCGCGCTGGTGCACCGCCTCGTCGCGGAATCGACGCGGGTGCAGCCGCTGCCGCGGCTGGACTTTGCCGCGGGCATTCCGGCGACGCACCGCGTGCTGGTCGTCATCCCCACCCTGCTCGGCTCTTTCGACGCCAACGAACAGCTGGCGCAGCGACTCGAGCTGCATTGGCTTGCGAACCGCGAGGCGCATGCGCAGTTCGCGCTGCTGACCGATTGGGCCGACGCGCCGCAGCCGGCGCAGCCCGGCGACGATGCGCTGCTGGACGACGCGATCGCACGCATCGCGCAACTGAACGCGACCTACCCGGTCGATGCCGGCGCGCCGCCGCGCTTCCTGCTGCTGCACCGCCCGCGCAGCTGGAGCGACACCGAGCGGCGCTGGATCGGTTGGGAGCGCAAGCGCGGCAAGCTCGAGATGCTGCTTCGCCTGATCGCCGCCGGCGACGCCGACGGCTTCCTGCCGATGGCGCCCGGGCTGCGGCTGGCCGACGGCATCGCCTACGTGCTCACGCTCGACAGCGACACCGGCCTGCCCCCCGGCACGCTGCGCGAACTGGTCGCGATCGCCGCGCATCCGCTGAACGCGCCGCAGATCGATCCGACCACGCAACGCGTCGTCGCCGGCTTCGGCATCCTGCAGCCGCGCGTCGTCACGCCCTTCCCCACGCGCGAAGAGCGCTCGGCCTTCCACTGGATGTTCGCCGGCCAGTGCGGGCTGGACCCGTACAGCAGCGGCGCTTCGGATATCTACCAGGACCTGTTCGGCACCGGCTCCTTTACCGGCAAGGGCCTGCTCAACGTGCGCGCGGTGCACGCCACGCTCGACCGCCGCCTGCCCGACGGCGCGGTGCTCAGCCACGACCTGATCGAAGGCAGCGTCGCGCGCTGCGCGGTGGTGAGCGACCTGGTGCTGATCGAGGACCACCCGCACCACGCCGGCGTCGCCGCCGCGCGCATCCACCGCTGGACCCGCGGCGACTGGCAGTTGCTGCCGCTGATGGGGCGCGCAGGCCGCTTCGGCATCGACGCGCTCGGGCTCTGGAAGATGAGCGACAACCTGCGCCGCGCGCTGGTGGTCCCGGCCGCCTTCGCACTGCTCGCCGTGGCCGTCTTCACCGACGCGCTGCCGCTCGCCTGGGCTTTCGGCGCCGTGGCCGCCGCGCTCGCCCTCGGGCCGCTGCTCGGTGCGCTCGCGGGGCTGGTGCCGACGCGCCGCGCGATCGCGCTGCGCCATTTCTTCGCGGTCGGGTTCACCGAGCTCGCACGCGCACTGGCCGGCGCGGCCTGGCAGTTCACGCAGCTCGCGGCCCAGACACGGCTGCTGGCCGACGCCACGCTGCGCGCCCTCTGGCGCCTCGCCAGCCGCCGCCATCTGCTCGAATGGACCACCGCTGCGCAATCGCAATCGCTGGCGCGCTATGGGCTGGCTACCTTCGTGCGCAGCGGCGCGCCGGTCAGCGCGCTGTGCATCGCGCTCGCCATCACCGCCCTGTGGAGCCCGCACCCGCTCGCGGGCGTGCTGCTCTTCGGCCTGTGGGCGCTCGCGCCCGCCGCGGCCTGGTGGGCCAGCCGCGTGCCGGCGGTCGACCACGACGCATTGCCCGACGACCAGCGCGCGTATCTCGAGACACTGGCGCGCGACACCTGGCGCTTCTTCGAGCATGCGGTGAGCGAGGCCGACCACCACCTGCCGCCGGACAACCTCCAGCTCGAACCCGAGGCGAGCATCGCGCACCGCACCTCGCCCACCAACATCGGCATGTACCTGCTGGCCAGTTGCTGCGCCCGCGACTTCGGCTGGCTCGACGACGCGGCGCTCGCCGCGCGCCTGGCCGCCACGCTCGACAGCGTCGACCGCCTCGCCAAGCACCGCGGCCACCTCTACAACTGGTACGACACGCAGACGCTCGCGATGCTGCAGCCGGCCTACGTGTCGAGCGTGGACAGCGGCAACCTCGCCGGCCACCTGCTGACGGTAGCGCAGGCCTGCCGGGGCTTCGCGGCCCACGCCGGCGATGCGACGCGCGCCGAGCTCGACGCCATCGCCGCGCGCTGCCAGGCCCTCTGCCACGGCATGGACTTCCGCGGCCTCTACGACCCGAAGCGCCATCTCTTCCATATCGGCCTGCGTGTCGACGACGACGTGCTCGACGCGAGCTACTACGACCTGCTCGCCTCCGAATCGCGCCTGCTGAGCTTCCTGGCCATCGCCAAGGGCGACGTGCCGCGCCGCCACTGGATGGCGCTCGGTCGGCCCTTCCTTTCCGTGGGTGCGCAGCCGGGGCTGAAGTCGTGGTCGGGCTCGATGTTCGAGTACCTGATGCCCGCGCTGGTCATGGCCGAACCCGACGACGGCCTGCTGCAGGTCGCCAACCTCGCGGCGGTGCGTGAGCAGCAGGCCTTCGGCCGCGCGCAGGGCCTGCCCTGGGGCGTGTCCGAATCGGCGTACTTCGCGCGCGACCATTCGCTGGCCTACCAGTACTCGCCCTTCGGCGTGCCGCGGCTCGCGTTGCGCCGCACGCCGCCGACCGACCGCGTCGTCGCGCCCTATGCCAGCGCCATGGCCTCGCTGTTCGCGCCGGGCGACGCGGTGGCCAACCTGCGCCGGCTCGAGGCGCTCGGCGCCCGGGGCGACTTCGGCTTCTTCGATGCGGTCGACTTCACCGTGTCGCGCCAGCCCGAGGGCGAGCCGCTGACCGTGGTGCGCAACTTCATGGCGCACCACCAGGGCATGTCGCTGGTGGCCCTGTGCAACGTGCTGCGCGACGGCGCGCCGCAACGCTGGTTCGGCAGCGCCCCGCTGGTGCAGGCGCACGCGGCGATGCTGCACGAGCGCACGCCACGCCAGATCATCCGCAGCGCCGACCCACGGCCGCCACCGGAGCCCAGCACGGCCGACGTGGCACCGTCGCACCAGCCGCGCCTGGTCGACCCGATGGCGTCGGGCTTCCAGCCCACGCACCTGCTGTCGAACGGCCGCTACACCGTGGCGCTGCGCGCCAGCGGCGCCGGCGTGAGCCGCTGGCATTCCTTCAACGTGACGCGCTGGCGCGACGACCCGCTGCGCGACGGCCACGGCACCTTCTTCTTCGTGCGCGACGTCGGGCAACCGGCGCTCAGTTCGCTCACCGCCCTGCCTGCGCCGGGCCCGGGCTGGACGTACCGCACCCGCTTCCTGGCCGACCAGGCCCAGTTCGAGGCGAGCGGCGCTGGCCTGCAGAGCCGCATCACCGTGCTCATCAGCCCGGAAGACGACACCGAGCTTCGCACCGTCACCCTGCACAACAGCGGCGACACGACGCGAACGCTGGAACTCGTGTCCTACTTCGAGCCGGTGCTGTCCAACCCCAAGGCCGACGAGGCGCATCCGGCCTTCGCCAACCTCTTCGTCGAAACGCGCTGGGAGCCGTCGCTGCGCGCCTTGATCCTGTCGCGCAAGCCACGGCTGCATGGCGACGCGGTGGTGGTCGTGGCGCATTTCCTGGCCTCGACCGATGCGCATGTGCTGTCGGTCGACTGCCTGGCCGACCGCCGTGCGTTCATCGGCCGCAACCACACGCTGGCGACGCCGCTGCTCGATGCGCAACCGCTCGACGCCGCCGGCGCGCCGGTCAACGGGCTCGACCCGATCGCCTGCCTGCGGGTGCGCCTGCAGATCGCGCCGGGCGCGACGGCGCGCTTCACCTTCGCGACCACGGCGGAGGAGGACGTCGACACGCTGCTGCCGCGCATCGACCGCTACATGCAGCCGATGCACGTCGACCGGGCGATGCGCATGGCCGCCACGCTGGCGCAGGTGCGGCTGCGCGACCTGGCGATCGACCCGGTCAAGACGCGGGCGCTGCAGGACCTGACCACCATCCTCACCTACACCACGCCCCGCGTGATGAGCGACCGCGGCCCGGTCGACCTGCGGCAGATCTGGCGCTTCGGCATCTCGGGCGACAAGCCCATCGTGCTGGTACGCATCCATTCGATGATCGGCATCGGCCTGGTCAACACGCTGCTGCGGGCGCAGCCCTGGTGGGGCTTCGGCGGCGTGGCCTGCGACCTGGTGGTGCTCAACGGCGAACCGGGCTCGTACCTGATGCCGCTGCAGCGCGAGATCGAGGGCGTGCGCAGCCGCGTGGGCCAGGAGACGCAGAACAGCTTTCCGCGCAACGACGCCGCCGGTTTCTTCCTGCTGCGCGACGCCGAGGTGGCGCCGTCGGAGAAGGCCGCGCTGGCGACGCTCGCGCGCGCCGTCTTCAATGCCGATGGCCGCACGCTCGATGCGCAGGTGGCCGCCCTGCGGGAAGCCGCCGTGCCGACCGCATCGACCGCGGCCGTGCCCCACACGCCGCTCGCACGGCCGCCGCCGCCTGCCCAGATCGACGACAGCGCGCAGGCGCCGCAGGGCAGGTTCGACGCGGCCAGCGGCGAGTTCCGCTTCGAGGTCGACCTGAACCGGCGCACGCCCAAGCCCTGGGTCAACGTGATCGCCAACGCCGGCTTCGGCTTCCAGGTGTCGGAGTCGGGCACGGGCTACACCTGGGCGGTCAACAGCCGCATGCACCAGCTCACGCCGTGGTCCAACGACCCGGTGCAGGACCCGGCCTTCGAACACTACCTGCTGCAGGACCTCGACACGCGCGAACTGCTGCCGCTGACCCCGGCGAGCCGGGGCGCGAGCGCGGCGCGGCACCGCGTGCGCCACGGCCAGGGCTACAGCGTCTTCGAATGCCTGCACCGCAACATGGTGCTGGAGACCACCTTCTTCGCCGACCGCGACGAGCGCATGAAGCTCGTGCAGGTGACCGTGCGCAACGAAGGCAGCGGCCGGCGCCGCCTGCGCGCGCTGGCCATGGTCGAGTGGCAGATGGGCGCCGCGCGCGGCGAGCGCCGCACGGTGCACAGCTGGAAGGCCGACGACCTGCCGGCCGTCTTCGGCCAGCAGCGCGAGTCGAGCGCGGGCTTCGGCGGCAGCACGGCCTTCGTCGCCCTCGCCGGCATCGACGCGCCGTCGCAATGGACCTGCGAGCGCAGCGAATTCTTCGCCGGCCATGGCGGCATCGAGGTGCCCGACACACTGGGCCAGCGCGCCGGCAGCGGGCTCGACGCCTGCGCGGCCATCGCGGGCGACTTCACGCTGGAGATCGGCCAGAGCGCGACCTTCAGCTTCATGCTCGGCCACGCCGACGATGCCGACACCGCGGTGGCGCTCGCACGCCGCTGGCAGGCGCGCGACGTGGCCGAGGCCCTGGCCCAGGCACGCGGCTTCTGGGACGAGCTGCTCGGGCGGCTGCAGGTGCGCACGCCCGACCCGCTGTTCGATGCGCTGGTCAACCGCTGGCTGATCTACCAGACGCTGGTCTGCCGGCTCTGGTCGAAGGCCGGCTTCTACCAGGCGGGCGGCGCCTTCGGCTTCCGCGACCAGCTGCAGGACGCGATGGCCTTCGCGCTGACCGACCCGGCACGGCTGCGCGAGCAGATCGTCGTCAACGCGGCGCGCCAGTTCCCCGAAGGCGACGTGCAGCACTGGTGGCACATGCCCGGCGGCGCCGGTGTGCGCACCCATTTCTCCGACGACCTGCTGTGGCTGCCCTATGCGGTGGCGCACTACGTCGAGGTGTCGGGCGACGCGAGCCTGCTGGACGACGAGGTGCCCTTCGTCGACGGCCCGGGCATCCCGGACGGTGCCGAGGACGCCTACTACGCACCGCGCACCAGCGCGCAGAGCGCGAGCGTCTACGAGCACGGCGCGCGCACCATCGACCACAGCCTGGCGGTCGGCATCCACGGCCTGCCGCTGATGGGCACCGGCGACTGGAACGACGGCATGAACCGCGTCGGCCACGAGGGCCGCGGCGAATCGGTGTGGCTGGCCTGGTTCCTCTGCAGCGTGGTCGAGCGCTATGCGCCGATCGCCGAAGCGCGCGGCGACGCCGACCGCGCGGAGCGCTGGCGCATCGCGCGGCAGGGCTGGATCCGGGCCCTGCACGAGGCCGGCTGGGACGGCGCCTGGTTCCGCCGCGCCTTCTTCGACAACGGCGCGCCGCTCGGCTCGGCGATCAACGACGAATGCCGCATCGACCTCATCGCGCAGGCCTGGTCGGTGCTGTCGGGCGCGTCCGACGCGGCGCACACGCAGCCCGCGATGGCCGCGATGAAGGCGCAGCTGCACGACGAGCGGGCCGGCCTGCTGCGCCTGCTGCATCCGCCGCTGGCGCACTCGCCCAACAACCCGGGCTACATCCAGGCCTACCCGCCCGGCGTGCGCGAGAACGGCGGCCAGTACTCGCACGCCGCCGTGTGGGCACTGATGGCGCAGGCGCTGTCGGGCGACACCGAAGCCGCGTGGCAGAGCTTCGAGGGCCTGAGCCCGGCGCACCGCGCGCGCCATCCCGAACGCGGCCCGGCCTACGAGCTCGAGCCCTATGTGATGGCCGGCGACATCTACAGCGCCGCGCCGTACGTCGGCCGCGGCGGCTGGAGCTGGTACACCGGCTCGGCCGCATGGCTGCATCGCGCCGCGATCGAGACGCTGCTGGGGCTGGTGGTACGCGGCGACCGGCTGTCGATCACGCCGCGCGTGCCGGCGCACTGGCCGGGCTTCGAGATGACGTTGCGGCTCGGCGGGCGCGTGCTGCGGCTGCAGCATGGCGACGCCCGCACGCAGGGCATCGCGCTGGCGCCGGGTGCCTGGATCGACTGGCGCGCCTTGCCGATCGGGGGGGGTGCGGGCGCCGCGGATGCGCCCGATGCCGTCTGGCTGTCGGTGAGCGACGGCGGCTGACGCCGCGTCAATCCCCCAGCAGCTCCCCGATCGGCTGCAGGTCTTCCACGCGGTCGCAGATAGATTTCACGATCATCATGATCGGGATGCCCAGCAGCAGGCCCCAGATGCCCCAGATCCAACCCCAGAAAATCACGCCGATGAACACCGCCACGGGGTTCATGCGGCTGGTGCGGCTGGTGAGCCAGGGCACCAGCAGGTTGCCCACCAGCGTGTGGATGAGCAGCGAGGTGCCGCCGATCAGCAACGCCATTTCGACGCCGTTGAACTGCAGGAAGGCGACCAGCGCCGAGGCGCCCATGACGATGATCGAGCCGACGTAGGGAATCAGGTTGGTGACGGCCGCCAGGATGCCCCACACGGCGGCGTTCTCCAGGCCCAGCGCCCAGAAGGCCAGGCCAGTGATCACGCCAACCAGCGCGCTGCTGCCGATCTGCACCAGCAGGTAGCGCTCGATGTGGCTGGTGACGTCGTCGAGCACATGCACCGTGATCTTCTTCTTCTCGAGGCTGTGGCCGGTGATCTTGACCAGCTTGCGCCGGAAGGTGGTGCCCGAACACAGCGCGAAGAAGGTGAGGAAGGCCACCAGCGTGAGTTGCCCCGCCGCGGTGACTAGCCCGACTGTGCCGCTCCAGAGGTAGTCGCGCACATTGAACGGCGGGCGCTCGACGATCACGCGCTGCACGCCGCGGCGCGCCGCCGGCGCCGCAGCCGCGGCCTGCTCGAGTTGCGCGGCCGCCAGCTGCACGGTGTCGAGCGCGCTGGCGTTGTCGCGCGGCCCGCGGGTGACGGCCAGGCGCAGCTTCTGCGCGGCGACCGGCAGCGAGTCGACCAGCTGCGCCGCGCTGCCCGAGAGCGAATAGCCGGTCCAGCCGAAGGCGCCGCCGATGCCCAGCAGGATGAGCGCGGCGCCCAGCGCGCGGGGCAGATGCCAGCGCTCCAGGCGGTCGACCAGCGGCGACAGCGCATAGGTGCTGATCAGGCTCAGCATCAGCGGGATGAAGACCGCCTGCGCCCAGTGCAGCGCGAAGATGGCGCCCAGCACGGCCACCACCACCAGCGACGCGCTGCGCACGTCCACCGGCATCTGCAGCAGCACGCGCTCGCGCTCTTCCTTCACGGCCTCGGCCATGGCCAGCGCCTTCAGTTCGCGGCGCTCCCCGTCGGTGGCACCGTCCGGTTCCCGCCCGGGGACGGGGGGCACGACCGGGACCTCGGAGGGTTCGATGTCCGGCAGCGGAGCGACGGTCGTGTTCATGATGCAGATTCCTTCAAGGCTTCCCGGACCCCGGCCAGCTGGCGCCGCGACACGACCACCGGCTCGGGCACGCCTTCCAGCCGCAGCGCCCAGCCCTCGGCCTCCTCGCCGTCGTCGTACTTCTCCAGCGCGCGGATCGCGGCCCGCGCCACCAGCGCGTTGCGGTGCACGCGCACGAAGCGCTTCGGGTAGCGTTCCTCGAACTCGGCCAGCGATCCGTCCAGGATGTGGCTGCGCGTCGCGGTGCGCACCGTGAGGTACTTGAACTCGGACTTGAGGTAGAGCACCTCGGCCAGCGGCACGCGCTCGGTGCGGCCGCGGTCCTGGATCAGCAGGTGCTCCGCTGGCGGCGCATCGGCCGCCGCGCCGCGCCGGTCCTTGAGATGACGCTCGGCCTTCTGCAGCGCCTGTTGCAGCCGCTCGACGCGCACGGGTTTCGTCAAATAGTCGACGGCGTCCAGCTCGAAGGCCGTCACGGCGTGCGCCGCGTGCGCGGTGACGAACACGATGGCCGGCGCATCCGGCCTGCCGTGCAGCAGACGCGCGAGTTCAACGCCGTCCATGCCGGGCATGTGGATGTCGAGCAGCACCAGGTCGAGCGCCAGGCGGTCCAGGTGCTGCAGCGCCTGCTCGGCGTGCGACGCCTCGGCGATCACCTCGGCCGCGGGCGCGTTGCAGTCGCCCAGCAACGTTCGAAGGCGCGACCGCGCCAGGGCCTCGTCGTCGACGATCAATGTCTTGAGCTTCATCGGCCTCCTCCTCGCTGTCTGGTGGCTCTTACGAGCCGACGGGGATCACGATCCGCACGCGGTAGTTCTTCTGCTCGAGCCCGGCGCTGAACTGCGCCTGCATGTCGTGCAGCAGGCGCAGCCGGTCGCGCACGTTCGCCAGCGCGATGCCGTGGCCGCGCGGCAGCGGCTCGTCGGCCCAGCGCAGCGGCGGCAGGCTGTTGACCACTTCGATCACCACCATGCCGCCGCGCCGCTCGGTACGGATGCGCAGCTTGGCACCCTCGGGGCTGGGTTCCACGCCGTGCTTGACCGCGTTCTCCACCAGCGGCTGCAGCAGGAGCGGCGGCAGGCGCGCCGTGTTGGCGCTCGGGTCGATGTCCCAGCGGATGCGCAGCCGGTCGCCGAAGCGCACCTGCTCGATCGCCAGGTAGCGCTCGGCCAGCGCGATCTCGTCGGCCAGCGTGACCGATTCGTCCGGGTCGGCCAGCGCGCGGCGGAACAGTTCGCTCAGGTCCTCCAGCATGGCCTCGGCCTTGGCCGGTTCCTCGCGCACCAGGGCGATCGCGCTGTTGAGGGTGTTGAAAAGGAAGTGCGGCCGGATGCGGGCCTGCAGTTCTTCCAGCCGCGCCGTCATGGCGGCCGGCGTCTGGCCGCGGGCGCGCAGCACCAGGGCGGCCATGATCACGGCTGCGAACATCGCGCCGGCGGCCGCACTGGCGACCCAGGGCGCCGTCGCCACCACGCCGGTGAGCCAGAGCAAGGCACAGCCATAGAGCGCCGACAGCGCGCCCAGCGTGGCGCCCGCCGCGTACTGCGCGGGGCGCGACAGGCGGGCCAGGATCTTCTTGAGGGCACAGGCCGCCACCAGCCAGAGCAGCGTGGCGGGCAAGGCACCGCCGGTGACCGTCGCGGCCAGCACCAGCCACTCGCCGGGCGTGGCGCCGACGAAGAGCGTCGTGACCGCCACCACGGCTTCCACCAGCAGCACGGCACGCAGCACCACCCCGATCTGGCAGGCGTCGAACAGCCCCCCCGTTCCGGCGAGCGAAGGCCCGCGGACCGAAGACCGCGCAGGCGACGAAGGGGTGGCCGATAAAATCGACGGGTTGCGCATCACAGACACATCGGGTAACCGAACCATTATTGCCTTGCCAAGGCCTCCCATGACCCAAAACCAACTCGACAAGAAATCCGAAGCCTGGTCGGCCCTGTTCTCCGAACCCATGAGCGACCTCGTCAAGCGCTACACCGCCAGCGTCTTCTTCGACAAGCGGTTGTGGCAGGCGGACATCGAGGGTTCCTTGGCGCATGCCGGCATGCTCGCCGCACAGAAGATCATCGGCGCGCAGGACTTGGCCGCGATCGAAGGCGGGCTGACGCAGATCCGCAACGAAATCGAATCGGGTACCTTCGACTGGAAACTCGACCTGGAGGACGTCCACCTCAACATCGAGGCCCGCCTGACCCAGCTGGTCGGCGACGCCGGCAAGCGCCTGCACACCGGCCGCAGCCGCAACGACCAGGTCGCGACCGACGTGCGCCTGTGGCTGCGCGGCGAGATCGACCTGATCGGCGGCCTGCTCGTCGATCTGCAGAAGGCCCTGGTCGACATCGCCGACAAGAACGTCGAGGTGATCCTGCCGGGCTTCACCCACCTGCAGGTGGCGCAGCCGGTGAGCTTCGGCCACCACATGCTGGCCTATGTGGAGATGTTCGCCCGCGACGCCGAGCGCCTGCTCGACGTGCGCCGCCGCCTGAACCGCCTGCCGCTGGGCGCCGCCGCGCTGGCCGGCACCAGCTACCCGCTGGACCGCGAGCTGGTCGCCAGGACGCTGGGCATGGACGGCGTGTGCCAGAACAGCCTGGACGCCGTGAGCGACCGCGACTTCGCCATCGAGTTCACCGCCGCGGCCAGCCTGTGCATGGTGCACATCAGCCGCTTCAGCGAGGAACTGATCCTGTGGATGAGCCAGAACTTCAGCTTCATCCAGATCGCCGACCGCTTCACGACCGGCAGTTCGATCATGCCGCAGAAGAAAAACCCGGACGTGCCGGAACTCGCGCGCGGCAAGACCGGCCGCGTGGTCGGCCACCTGATGGGCCTGATCACCCTGATGAAGGGCCAGCCCCTGGCCTACAACAAGGACAACCAGGAAGACAAGGAGCCGCTCTTCGACACCGTCGACACGCTCAAGGACACCCTGCGCATCTTCGCGGAGATGGTCGGCGGCATCACGGTCAAGCCCGACGCGATGGAACGCGCCGCGCTCAAGGGCTATGCCACGGCGACCGACCTGGCCGATTACCTGGTCAAGAAGGGCCTGCCCTTCCGCGACGCGCACGAAACGGTGGCGCACGCGGTCAAAGCGGCCATTTCGCACCAGGTCGACCTGTCCGAACTGCCCCTGGCCGTGCTGCAGCAGTTCAATCCGTCGATCGAGAAGGACGTGTACGACGTGCTGAGCCTGCGCGGCTCGCTGAATGCGCGCAACGTGCTGGGCGGCACCGCACCGGCACAGGTCCGGGCGCAGGTGGCGAGGCATCGCGCACGCCTGGGCTGAGCGCGGAAAGGAGGAGCGCGCCCCCGGGGCCCTTTCGTCCGCACCAGTTCACATTTGTGACTTTTTTTGGTGTTTACGCGTATATCCAACCCTGTCCAATCGGACTATGCAGGCCGAAATGTAAGACCTTGGTGCTAAAGTTTGGCGTTCCTCCACTCCTCGCGCAGGCTCGTTCCTTGAGCCGCGCGATGCCCCGTACCCATGGAACCTTCCCGTTGCGTCGTCGTCATCCTGACCTTCAACTCCGCCGAGATCATCCCGGAGACCGTGGCGCAGGCGCTGAAGGTGAGCCCGCGGGTCTTCGCCGTCGACTCCTTTTCCAAGGACGGCAGCCCTGAGTTGCTCGAGGCGCTGGGCTGCACCGTGGTGCAGCGTGCCTTCAGCAACTACAGCGACCAGCGCAACTGGGCCATCTCGCAGGTGGAGAAGGACTTCGAGTGGCAGTTGCACCTGGACGCCGACGAGGTGCTCGACGACCGCGCCGTGGAGGAAATCCGCGCCCTGATGGCCGGCACGCCCGACCATGACGCCTACATGCTGCGGCGACGCGACTATTTCATGGGCAAGATGCTGCGCTTCAGCGGTGTCAACCCCTGGCACCTGCGCCTGTTCCGCTCCGGCAAGGGGCGCTGCGAAGCCCGCCTCTACGACCAGCATTTCATCAGCCCCAGCAAATCGGCGCGCCTCACGGGCTTCATGCACGACAAGAACTCCGCCAAGCTGGCCGACTGGATCGCGAGCCACAACCGCTGGACCGACGCCGAGGCGAAGGAAAAGCTCGGCCCGCGCAACCTGGGCGGCGAAGGCGTCCTGCAGCCCCGCCTGCTCGGCGGCGCGCGCGAGCGCACCCGTTTTCTGAAAGAGCTCTACTACAAGCTGCCCACAGGTACCCGTGCGCTGAGCTACTTCATCTACCGCTACGTGTTCCGGCTCGGCTTCCTCGATGGCACGATCGGCTTCTACTTCGCGTTCTTCCAGGCCCTGTGGTTCCGCATGCTGGTGGATGCGAAGATGTACGAGCAGCGCATGCAGCGCACGCCCTGATTTCCTTTTTCCCCTTTTGGAGTGACTTCGCCCATGCGCCAATACAACGCCTCGAAGCGAATCCTGGTCACCGGCGGCGCCGGTTTTCTCGGCAGCCACCTGTGCGACCGCCTGATCGAACAGGGCCACGACGTGCTTTGCGTCGACAACTTCTTCACGGGCACCAAGCGCAACGTGGAGCACCTGCTCGACCACCCGCGCTTCGAGCTGATGCGCCATGACGTGACCTTCCCGCTGTACGTCGAGGTCGACGAGATCTTCAACCTGGCCTGCCCCGCCTCGCCGGTGCACTACCAGCACGACCCGGTCCAGACCACCAAGACCAGCGTGCACGGCGCCATCAACATGCTGGGCCTGGCCAAGCGCGTGCGCGCCAAGATCCTGCAGGCGTCGACCAGCGAGGTCTACGGCGACCCCGAGGTGCACCCGCAGTACGAAGCGTACTGGGGACGGGTCAACCCGATCGGCATCCGCAGCTGCTACGACGAAGGCAAGCGCTGCGCCGAAACCCTGTTCTTCGACTACCACCGCCAGCACCAGCTGCGCATCAAGGTCGTGCGCATCTTCAACACCTACGGCCCGCGCATGCATGCGAACGACGGCCGGGTGGTGTCGAACTTCATCGTGCAGGCGCTCAAGGGCGAGGACATCACGATCTACGGAGACGGCAACCAGACGCGCAGCTTCTGCTACGCCGACGACCTGATCGAAGCCATGCTGCGCATGATGGCCACCGGCGACGAGTTCCCCGGTCCGGTCAACATCGGCAACCCCGGCGAGTTCTCGATGCTCGAGCTGGCCAACAAGGTGATCGCGCTGACCGGCTCCAAGAGCAAGCTGGTGCGCCTGCCGCTGCCGTCGGACGACCCGAAGCAGCGCCGCCCCGACATCACGATCGCACAGAAGGAGCTCGGCGGCTGGACGCCCCAGACGCAGCTCGACGAAGGTCTGAAGAAGACCATCGCCTACTTCGACAAGATCCTCACCGAACCCGCAACCGTCTGACACCCTCATGAACGTCTCGATCATCGGCACCGGCTACGTCGGCCTCGTCACCGGCGCCTGCCTGGCGGACATCGGCAACCACGTCTTCTGCCTGGACGTCGACCCGCGCAAGATCGCCATCCTCAAGGACGGCGGCATCCCCATCTACGAACCGGGCCTCGAGGGTGTGGTCCAGTCGAACGTCGAGGCCGGCCGGCTCGACTTCTCGACCGACATCCAGGCCTCGGTGGCGCACGGCGACATCCAGTTCATCGCGGTGGGCACGCCGCCCGACGAGGACGGCAGCGCCGACCTGCAGTACGTGCTGGCCGCGGCCCGCAACATCGGCCGCTACATGGAGAGCTTCAAGGTGGTGGTCGACAAGTCGACCGTGCCGGTGGGCACCGCCGACAAGGTGACGGCCGTCATCCAGGAAGAGCTCGACAAGCGCGGCCGCGGCGACCTCGGCTTCTCGGTGGTGAGCAACCCCGAATTCCTGAAGGAAGGCGCGGCGGTCGACGACTTCATGCGCCCCGACCGCATCGTGATCGGCGTGTCCGGCGACGACAACGGCCGCCGTGCCCTGGCGTCCATGCGCGAGCTGTACGCGCCCTTCAACCGCAACCATGAACGCACCCGCGTGATGGACGTGCGCTCGGCCGAGTTCACCAAGTACGCGGCCAACGCGATGCTGGCGACCCGCATCAGCTTCATGAACGAGCTGGCCAACCTGGCCGACCGCGTGGGCGCCGACATCGAGGCGGTGCGCCAGGGCATCGGCTCCGACCCGCGCATCGGCTACAGCTTCCTGTACGCCGGCACCGGCTACGGCGGCAGTTGCTTCCCGAAGGACATCCAGGCCCTGACCCGCATCGCGCGCGAGAACGGCCAGACCCTGCGCGTGCTGGAATCGGTCGAGGCGGTCAACGACGAACAGAAGACCGTGCTGACCGACAAGGTCTTCGCGCGCTTCGGCAAAGACCTGAGCCAGCACTGCTTTGCGCTGTGGGGCCTGGCCTTCAAGCCCAACACCGACGACATGCGCGAGGCCCCGAGCCGCGTGGTCATCAGCGCGCTGCTGCGCGCCGGTGCGCGCATCGTGGCGCACGACCCGATCGCGGTCGAGGAAACCCGACGCGTGCTCGCACTCGACTTCGCCGATGCGCCGCAGCTGCTCGACCGGATCAGCTACGCCAAGTCGCCGATGGCCGCAGTGGAAGGCGCGGACGCGCTCATCATCGTGACCGAGTGGAAGGCCTACCGCAGCCCGAACCTCGAGCGGCTGAAGACGACGATGAAGTCGCCGGTGGTGTTCGACGGCCGCAACCTCTACGAGCCGGCCATCATGACGTCGGCCGGCGTGATCTACCACGGCATCGGCCGCAACAGCCTGCACGCCGCCGGCTGACCGGGCCGCGGGCGCGCCGTGTTCTACGCGATCCCGCTGGAGAACCGGCCGAGCTGGCGCAACCCGCCATGGGCCACGATCCTGTTGATCGTGCTGAACATGGTGGTGTTCTGGGGCCCGCAGCGGGCCGAGGAACGCGCGCAAGAACGCGCTGCGCAGTTCTACGCGGCCAGTTCGCTCCCCGCGCTCGAACTGCCGGCCTTCGTCGACTGGCTCGCGACAACCGGTTCGCCCCACGCGGAGCGCGCACGGCGGCTGCTCGCACGCCAGGCGGTCGAGCCGCTGCTCGACGGCCTGCAGAACGAGCCGCGCTTTTTGAAGCTGCTGCACGACGGCCTGGTCGTCACGCCCGCCCATCCGCAGCATGCGCAATGGCAGCAAGACCGCGCACAGTACGAGCAGAGCCTGCCGCCGCCCTTCACGCGCCGCTGGGCACAGGACTACAGCGCCGACACCGAGTCCAAGCCCTGGACCTGGGTCACCGCCGCCTTCCTGCATGGCAGCACCGGTCACCTGCTGGGCAACATGCTGTTCCTCTTCCTGTTCGGCTTCTCGGTCGAGCTCGCCCTGGGCCGCGGCACCTACCTGGCCTTCTACCTGCTCGGTGCGGTCGGTGCGGCGCTGCTCGCAGGCTGGGCCTATGCGGGCAAGGGCAGCATCGGGCTCGGTGCCTCCGGGGCGGTGTCGGCGCTGATGGGCATGTACGCGGTGCTCTACCGGCTGCGGCGCATCCGCTTTTTCTACCAGCTGTTCTTCTATTTCAACTACGTCACGGCGCCGGCGCTGATCCTGCTGCCGGCGTGGATCGCGAATGAACTGCTGCAGCATTTGCTCGGCGGCCAGGGCATCGCCTACATGGCGCACCTGGGCGGCTTGCTGACCGGTGCGGCGCTGATGGCCGCCGCCATGCACCTGCGCAAGACGCGTCCGGTCGAGCTGCCGGCGCCCACCGCGCCCGATCCGTTCGAGCTGCACAGCGCGGCGGCGCGCAAGCTGGCCGCGGAGATGAAGTTCGACGCGGCCTGCGCGGAATGGCGCGCCGCAGCGCAGCACCGGCCGGACGATGCCGATGCGTTGCGGGCCTGGTTCAACCTGGCACGCCTGCAACCGGCCGGTGACGACTTCCACCGCGCGGCGCAACGCATCTTCCGGCTGCAGCGCCAAGACCCGGCCACGCTGGAACTGCAGCACGCCAGCTACCTGACGTACCTGAACCAGGCCCGACCCGGCGCGCGGCTGTCGCCGGGCGACATGGCGCGGCTCGCGCGGCGCTTCACACGCGTGCAGCAGTTCGAGGATGCGCAGCGTCTGTGTCAGGCACTGGCCAAGACGGCGCCCGACCACGCGGAGCTGGCCGACACGCTCACCGTCTGCGCCAACGGTCTGCTGCAGGCCGGCCGCCACGCACAGGCGCAGCAGTGGCTGCCACAATTGCTGCGCGTGGCACCGAACGACATGGTCACGCGCACGCTGCTGCAGCAGGCCCCGCCAGCGGCAGCGGGCTAGCGCGTATCAGGAGGCCGCCGGCGCCAGCGGTGCGGCGGGCGCGCCGCGGTCACGCAGCAGCCAGCGCACCTCCTGCGTCTGTGGCGCCTCGGGGTAACGCGCCTCCAGCACGGCAAGGATCGGTTTCGCCAGGTCGGCACGGGCCAGCCCTTCGATCAGCACGCGCGCGGCCAGTTCGTAGACCTGCGGAATGGCGGCGTGGCCGCGGAAGCGCTTGTCGAAACCCTTCACCCAGGCCAGCGCTGCGCGCGCGTTGCCGCTGCGCCATTCGAGCCGGGCGAAGGCCAGCACCGTGTCGCCGTCGTCGATCTGGAAGGCCGGGTCACGTTCCGCGCAGGCCCGCACCACCTTGAGCGCTTCGGACGCCAGGTCGCGCCGCATCAACAGCGGGACGAAGCGACGCGCATGGTCCAGCAGCGTGGCCTGCTTTTCGGGCGCCAGCAGCAGCACCCGGTGGTAGCGGCGCTGCGCGGCCAGGTCGTCGGGCGCAGTGCGCTGCGCCTCGTAGGCGAGCGCCAGCGCGCCGATGACGTCGCCATCGGTCACCAGTTGCGCGACCTCGGCATCGGCCTCGTCGCGCGCGATCTGCGCTGGCGTGCGGCGGTCGGCTTCGTAGTCGTCGGCACCGGCGCCGGGCAGCAGGTCGATGCCGAGGTCGACATGGTTCTGGTACATCACGTAGCCCAGCAGGCTCGCCATGACCCAGCTGAAATAGATGAGCAGGAAGTTGAAGATCGGCAGCGCCAGCCACGGGCTGATGGCCGGCAGCACCATCGCGAGCGCCAGCTGCGCGCCGGTGCTGAGCAAAAAGAGGAACAGGCACAGCAGCGCATAGGGCCAGCCGATGGCGCGCACCGTCATCCAGAGAAAGGTGGGGTTGAGCGACTGCCAGAAACTGCACGACTGCACCAGCACGATGACCGTCGCCGGGAACAGGAAGGACAGCGCGAACAGCCCCAGCGTGGCGAGCACCGGACTCAGCAGCCCCAGCCCGCCGACGACGAAGCCCTGCACCAGCGACACGGCGAACAGCTTCCAGGGCAGGTTCGTCCAGTCCTCGTCGAGTTCGCGCGGGAAGTCGCTGGCGCGCACGATGCCGCGCGAGCCCAGCGCGATGACGCGGAAACCGTAGCGGCTGGCCGCCAGCAGGATGCCGAGTTCGACCAGGACGATCGCCAGCACCTGCGGCAGGAAGAACAGCACCTGCGCCAGCAGGCTGCACAGGGACAGCACGAGCGCGTAGGCCAGCGGCCGCAGCTGGAACGGGAACGCAAAAAAGGTGTTGAGCCGGTGCCAGAAAGGACGCGGCGTCGCGGGTGCGGCTGAAGACATGGCGGACGGTCCCTCCGAAAGCTGCTGCGCAGTATAAGTTTCAATATGTTTCAACCGGCGCCGAATGCGGCCTGCTGTTGCGTGTGCGCCGCGCTCCTGCAAGCCGATTCGCCATTTCTGACCGCGTGGCGCGAAACTTGCCAACCTCGCGCCACTCCCACGCGTTGTTCGACTGCCATGCGCCCGATGAAAGCCGCTTTCTCACTCTCCGCCCTCTGCCTCGCCTGCGCCGTCGCCACGGGCGCTGTCGCGCAGGCCGAGCCCCGCATGGTCTCCCCGGCGGCGCTCACGGTCGCGCCCTCGCCCCCTTCGCCCGAGTACCAGGCCGCGATGACGCGGTGGCAGAGTTCGCTCACCGCCTTCGCGAATGCCGACAAGGAAAAGCTGCCGGGCACCGACGGCGTGCTGTTCGTGGGCAGTTCCACCATCCGCTTCTGGACGCACCTGGCGCAGGACTTCCGCCAGTCGCCGGTGGTCATCAACCGCGGCTTCGGCGGTTCGACCATGGCCGACTGCAGCCTGTTCGCGCGCGACCTGGTGGTGCGCTACAAACCGCGCCACGTGCTGGTCTACGCCGGCGACAACGACCTGGCCGAGGGCCGCACGCCGATGCAGGTGATGGAGAGCTTCGCGCGCTTCGCCAACACGGTGCGCGACGAGTTGCCGGGCACGCGCATCAGCTACATCTCGATCAAGCCCAGCCCCTCGCGCGAGGCGTTGCTGCCCCAAATCCGCAGCACCAACGCGATGATCGCGGCCTATGTGCACACGATGGCCAACGCCGACTACATCGACACCTTCACGCCGATGATCGGCGAGGACGGCCGTCCGCGGGCCGATCTGTTCCTGGGCGACCGCCTGCACATGAACGACGCCGGCTACCGGCTGTGGCAGTCGGTCATCAGTGCGCACGTGGCAGCCCCGGCGGTGCTGGCCGACACGGCCACGCCGGGCGCCCTGGCCGTGCCGACGGCGGCCCTCCGGCCGAAGCCCTGAACCGCGCTCAGTCGCCGCGCCGGGCCCGCGCCGCCTTGCGCGCATCGACCCACAGCGTGGCCCGCGCCACCCCGTAGAACACGGCGAACACCACGGACAGCAGCACGGCGTCGCCCCAGGCCGGCCTCGCCGTCTGGCTGCTGCCGTAGAAGGCGAGCACCAGCAGCACGGCGACCAGGTGCGCGCAGAACACCGGCAACGAGGCCGACCCCATCGCCTCCAGCCAGTGCAGGCGCGGCAGACGGCGCATCAGCGCCGGGCCGAAGGCGATCGCCAGCACGCCGAGCGCCACCAGGTTGACCAGCCGCAGCGGCCCGAGCAGCCACTTGTCGAACAGCAGGTTGAGCTGCACGTCGCCGCCGAACGGCGCCTGCCCGTCGGGGCCGTGGTGCCGCCAGTACAAACCATAGAGCGCGATGGCGACGCTCGCCACCAGCAGCCAGTGCGGCAGGCGCAGGGGCTTCGCCCCTGGCATGCTGCGGCTCGCGCCCAGCCACAGGCCCATGAACCACAGGAACTGCCAGGCGTAGGCGTTGAAGGCGCCCATTTCCTGGAACGGGACGGGCAGCCCGGTCCAGTGCACGACCCCGTTGTAGATCCATTCGCTGAGGCCGAACTGCGCCGCCGCCCAGACCGCCGTGCTGGCCAGCGCCACCGCGGCCCAGCCGTGCCGCAGCGAGAAGGCCAGCACCCACGGGCTCAGCAGCATGAAGAAGATGTACATCGGCAGGATGTCGAGCAGCGGCGGCTCGTAGACCAGGGCCAGGCCGTAGAGGAAGGCATGACGCGGCTGCGTCAGGTAGTAGGACATCAGGTCCTTCACCGCCGGCTGGTCGATGCGCAGGCCCACGGCCGCGATGATGGTGAACAGGAACAGCAGCGTGGCCGCCTGCGCCATGTAGATCTTGAGCGCGCGCTGCCAGAAGGCGCGACGCATGGCGTCGACGCCGTCGCGGTAGGCGGTGCGGGTGTAGACCAGCCCGGCCATGAAGGCCGACAGCAGCACGAAGCCCTCGGCCGCCGACACGAAACCCAGGGGCTGGCCCAGCGGGTCGGTCAGGCGCGACGGCAGGTGGGTCAGGGTCATCAGCACCAGCATCAGGCCGCGCAGGGCGTCGACCTCCCAGTAGCGCGTCGACGCAGGCCGTTCGGCGGCGGAAGGCGGTGCGGCCGTCATCGGCAGGCGGGACGTCCGCTCAGGCGAGCGCGCGGATCGCGTCGACCACGACTTCGCCGTAGCGCTTCCATGAATAACCGGCCGCATGCTGCGCCGCCTTGTCCTTCATGGCGACCAGCTCGGGCCGGTGCTGGTTGAGCCAGGCGAGCCTGGCGGCGATCTGCTCGGGCGAACGGATCGGCACCAGGAAGCCGGTCTCGCCCTCGACCACCAGATCGGCGCCGCCGGTGTTGGGCGTGATGACGACCGGCAGGCCCTGGCTCATGGCCTCCTGCATGACCAGCGCGCGCCCTTCGACGATGGAAGGCAGGCAGAACACGTCGCAGCTGCGCATCAGCGCCAGCACCTCGGCATGGGGGCGACCCTTCTCGTGGGTGAAGCCCGCATATTCGCGGCGGTAGAAGTCGAGGTCGGCCATCGGCGAGCCCATGACGACCAGCTCGATGTTCTCGCCGCCGAGCAGGCGCATGGCCTGCAGCAGGTCGCCCAGGCCCTTGCGCTGGCCCATGGAGCCAGCGAAGAGCACGCGCATCGGGCGGCCGGCATCCAGCGCCGCGTCGGACCAGCCGCCGGTCCAGACCGGTGGCGAACCGAAAGGCGACATGACGACGGCCTTCTGCGCCGCCGAGGCCGGCAGCGAATCGCGCACGAAGTGGCTGGCCACGACCACCAGGTCGGCCAGGTCGAGCTCCTGCGTCTTGCGCTCGAGCTTGGCCGGCGAATCGAGCAGGCCACCGCCCAGCGTGGGCGCCCAGGCGGGCAGGCGCTCGGCCTCTTCCTGCTGCAGCCGACGGCCCAGTTCCCAGTAGGCGATGGGCAGGTCGTACACGCGCTTGAGGCCCAGCGTGCGGGCGGCGCGGAAGGTGTCGAGCGCGCCATCCTCGTAGGCGTACACGGCGCTCAGGCTGTCGCGAGAGACGCGGCGCGGCAGCGCGTGCGCCACGAAGCGATCGAAGTCCTGGATGATGGCATCGGTCGACGCGAAGCCCTGCTCATGCCGCAGCGCCGAACGCCAGCCGACCGCGCCGCACGCCACCCGCGCCAGTTCGCGCCACGGATGCTGCAGCACCTTGTCGCGCGGCACGTCGAAGCGGCGGCGCAGCCACTCGCGCCGCATCTTGTCGGGCATCAGCCGAAGCAGCGGGCTGTGCTCGTCAGCCGCCACCGTGGTGGCGAAACGGCCCAGCAGGTCCGCTGTCTGGAGGGCGTCGAGCATGGCCCGCACATTCTGGTTTCCTGCGGGGTGGCTCAACAGCAAGGTCATGGCGGCCGATCATAGTGGAGCCCTCGGCGGCCAAGACGCATGGGCTCACGCCGCCGACGCCCTCTCGCGCTCGAGGCCGGCGGCACCGTCAAGGACTTGCGCTACCCTCCCGGCTTCTCAGAGGAGCAGGCATGAAGAGAACAACAAGCAGATTCGCGCTGGCCACGCTGCTGGCCCTGGCGACATTCCCGGCGATGGCCCTTCAGGCGATCAGCATCAGCCCGCAGGGCGAGGTGTCGCGAGTACGGCAAGTGGTCGCCAAGTTCGACCAGGCGGCCGTCAATTTCGGCGACCCGAAGGCACCGGCGCCCTACACGGTCAGCTGCAACGACGCGCAGGCCGGCAAGGGCACCCCCCGCTGGACCGGCGAGAAGCAGTGGGTCTACGACTTCGAGAACGACCTGCCGCCCGGTGTGCGCTGCACGGTGACGCGCGTGGCCGGCTTCAAGTCGCCGGCCGGCGCCGAGCTCACCGGCCCGCAGCGCCACGAGTTCAGCACCGGCGGTCCCTTCGTGCGCAGCATCCAGCCGAGCTACGGAAAGATCGACGAGCAGCAGTCCTTCGTGCTCGAACTCAACGGCCCCGCCACGCTCGCGAGCGTGCGCGACAACGTCTGGTGCGTCGCCGACGGCGTGGGCGAACGCATCCCCGTGACGCAGCTGGACGGCGAGGACCGCGCCGCGCTGCTCAAGGCCTTCGGCCGCGAACGCCAGGCCCAGAAGGAGCCGCTGCGCTTCGCGACACTGCAATGCAAGCGCACGCTGACCGCCGGCAGCCGTATGCAGCTGGTGTACGGCAAGGGCGTCGCCACGCCGTCGGGCGTGGCCAACACGATCGAGCGGCGCTTCAACTACGAGGTGCGCGAGCCCTTCGCCGCGACCTTCACCTGCGAACGCGAGAACGCGCAGGCCGCCTGCCTGCCGCTGCGGCCGATGGAACTGCGCTTCAACGCGCCCGTCACCCGCAAGATGGCCGCGCAGATCCGCCTGGCCGGCGGCGGCAAGACGATCGAGCCGAAGGTCGACGAGGACAGCGGCAACGACGACGCCGTCGTGAACGGCCTGAGCTTCCAGCCGCCCTTCCCCGAGAACACCAAGTTCAGCGTGACGCTGCCGTCCTCCTTCCAGGACGCTTCCGGTCGCCCTCTCGGCGCACCCGACAGTTTCCCGCTGGCCACGGCCACCGGCGCCATGCCACCGCTGGCCAAGTTCGCGGCCTCGCCCTTCGGCGTGATCGAGCGCCTGGCCGAGCCTGGCGGCGTCGCGATGATGCCGGTGACGGTGCGGCGCGTGGAGCCGGCCCTGCAGGTGCAGGCGCTCACGCCCGGCAAGGTGAGCGACCTCAACCCGACGACCGACGCGGAAATCATCGCGTGGTTCCGCAAGGTGCGCCGCTACGACAACAGTTCCACGGTGGCCCGGTCGATCGCCGCGCGCGACGTGAAGGCGCCGCTGCCGAAGGTGATCGACAAGGACAACCGCGACAGCGTGCAGACACGCATGGTGTCGCTGCTCGGCGGCCAGGTCGGCGTGAAGACGCTCGACATGCCGAAGGCCGAGAGCGGCGACCCCCGACCCTTCGAGGTGATCGGCATCCCGCTCACGCCGGGCTTCCACGTGCTGGAGATCGCCTCGCAGAAGCTGGGCGAATCGCTGCTCGACGAGCGCTACGGCAACGGCCGCACGATGTACGTGCGCACCACGGCGCTGGCCACCAACCTCGCGGTGCACTTCAAGCTGGGCCGCGAGAACGCGGTGGCCTGGGTCACCACGCTCGACAAGGGTCAGGTGGTGCCGAACGCCGCAGTTCGCGTGTCGGACTGCCGCGGCCAGGAGGTTGCGCGCGGCACGACCGGCCCGAACGGCGTGGCGACGCTGGAGGGCATCTCCGCCTCGCCGCCGAGCTGCAACTCGGAGAACGAGTACGGCAGCGACGCGTACTTCGTCAGCGCGCGCGCGACGCTCACCGACGCCGGCGACAAGAAGGCCAAGCCGGTCGAAGACCTGGCTTTCACCTGGAGCGACTGGCAGCGCGGCATCGAGCCCTGGCGCTTCAACGTGCCCACCAGCCAGGAGCCCGAGCCCGACCGCGTGGCCCACACGGTGTTCGACCGCACGCTGTTCCGCGTCGGTGAAACCGTGTCGATGAAGCACCTGATCCGCACGCAGACCAGCAAGGGCTTCGGCCTGCCGGACGCGCTGCCGGACACCCTCGTGATCACGCACGTCGGCAGCGGCCAGCAGTTCACCCAGGCGGTCGACTGGCGCAAGACCGGCACCGGTGGCCAGAGCGCGGCCAACACCTTCGCGATTCCACCGGCCGCCAAGCTGGGCGTCTATCAGGTCGAACTGCGCAGCGGCAAGGACAAGGCGGATGACGAGGACGGCCGCCGCAGCTACGGCACCGGCATGTTCCGCGTCGAGGAATTCCGCCTGCCAGTGCTCGAGGGCCGAGTGGCGCCGAGCGACAAGCAGCCGCTGGTCGCCATCACCGCGCTGCCGACCGACGTGCAGATCAACTACGTGGCCGGCGGCGGCGCCGCCAACCTGCCGGTGCGCGTGTCGGCCATGGTGCGCGGCAAGAGCCTGGACTTCGCCGACTACGACAGCTTCACCTTCTCGCCGCCGCGCAAGCGCGACGACCAGGCCGCTTCCGACGCCGACGAGGAGGCCTCGTCGTCGGACGACACCCGCGTGATCGCCGACAAGCTGCCGCTGACGCTCGACCGCAACGGCGCCGGCAAGCTCACCATCGACAAGGTGCCGCTGGCCAAGGCGACGCCGCGTGAGCTGCTGATCGAAGCGACGTATTCCGACCCGAACGGCGAGGTGCAGACCATCCGCAGCACGCAGACGCTGTGGCCCGCGGCGGTCATCGCCGGTCTCAAGACCGAAGGCTGGATCTCGACCGACAAGAAGCTCAAGTTCCAGGCGCTGGCGCTGGACCTCGCCGGCAAGCCGGTGGCCGACACCAAGGTGCAGGTGAACGCCGTGGCGCGCATCACCACCACCAGCCGCAAGCGCATGGTCGGGGGCTTCTACACCTACGACAACAAGACCGAGGTGAAGGAACTGGGCACCGTGTGCAGCGGCAACAGCGATGCGCGCGGCCTGGTGCTGTGCGAAGCGGCGCTGAAGGAGGCCGGCCAGGTCGAGCTCATCGCCACCGCCACCGACAAGGAAGGCCGTGTGAGCCAGGCCGCCAGCTCGGTCTACGTGACCAAGCAGGGCGAGCTGTGGTTCGGCGGCGAAGACCACGACCGCATCGACGTGCTGCCGGAGAAGAAGAACTACCAGCCGGGCGAAGTCGCCAAGTTCCAGGTGCGCAGCCCCTTCCGCTTCTCGACCGCGCTGGTCGCGGTGGAGCGTGAAGGCGTGATCGAGACGCACGTGGTGCAGCTCAACGGCCAGGACCCGACCGTGAGCCTGCAGGTCAAGCCCGAATGGGGGCCGAACGCCTACGTGAGCGTGCTGGCGCTGCGCGGCCGGCTGCGCGACGTGCCCTGGTACAGCTTCTTCACCTGGGGCTTCAAGGCGCCGCGCGAATGGTGGACCGCCTTCTGGGTCGAGGGCAAGGAATACGTCGCACCGACCGCACTGGTCGACCTGAGCAAGCCGGCCTACCGCTTCGGCCTGGCCGAGATCCGCGTGGGCACGGCGGCCCATCGCATCGACGTGAAGGTCGCGAGCGACAAGCCGAGCTACCCGGTGCGCGGCAAGGCACAGATCACCATCACGGGCAAGCTGCCCGATGGCAAGCCCGCCGCCGGCGCCGAGGTGGCGCTGGCCGCGGTCGACCAGGCCCTGCTCGAGCTGATGCCCAACGACAGCTGGAACCTGCTCGAGGCCATGCTGCAGCGTCGCAGCTGGGGCGTGAGCACCTCGACGGCGCAGATGGAGATCGTCGGGCGCCGGCACTACGGCAAGAAGGCCGTGCCCGCGGGCGGCGGTGGCGGCAAGGGCCAGACCCGCGAGCTGCTCGAGACGCTGCTGCTGTGGAACCCGTCGATCGTTCTCGACGCCAACGGCCAGGCCGTGGTGACCGTGCCGCTCAACGACGCGCTGACCACCTTCAAGATCGTCGCCGTGGCCGACATGGGCGTTGGACTATTTGGGACAGGCCAGACCACCCTCCAGGCCACGCAGGACCTGCAGATCATCAGCGGCCTGCCGCCGCTGGTGCGCGAGGACGACCAGTTCCGCGCGCAGATCACGCTGCGCAACACGACGCAGAAGGCGATGAAGGTCGAGGCGTCACCGCGCGCGACGCTGCTCACGCTCGAGACGCAGACCATCGACATCCCGGCTGGCGAAGCCCGCGAGGTGGCGTGGAACGTGACGGCGCCCGCGCAGCTGGCGCAGACGCGCGCCGAAGCCATCCTGTGGGAGATCGAGGCGAAGGACACGGTCAGCGGTGCGCGCGACGCGCTCAAGGTGCGCCAGCGCATCGTGCCGGCCGTGCCGCTGACGGTGCAGCAGGCCACGCTGGTGCAGGTCGACGGCAGCTTCACGCTCGACGTCGCACCGCCGGCCGACGCCCTGCCGGGCCGAGGCGGCCTGAAGATGTCGCTGCAGCCCAAGCTCGCCGAAGGCATGCCGGGCGTGCGCGACTGGTTCGCCAACTACCCCTTCGCCTGCCTGGAGCAGAAGACCAGCAAGTCGATCGGCCTGCGCGACGGCAAGCTGTGGCAGGGCGTGGTGGCGCAGCTGCCGAGCTACCTCGACAGCGACGGGCTCGCGAGCTACTTCCCGCCGCGCGACGGCGAGTCGAACCGTGGCAGCGACATCCTGACGTCGTACCTGCTCGCGGCGACGAACGAGGCCGCCGCCATCGACCCGGCCTTCGCGCTGCCCGATGACGCGCGCGCACCGATGGAACAGGGCCTGATCGCCTTCGTCGAAGGCCGCATCCAGCGCGAGTTCTGGAGCCCGCGCAAGGACCTGGACGTGCGCAAGCTCGCCGCGCTCGAGGCGCTGTCGCGCTACGGCAAGGCGCGCGGGGGCATGGTCGCGAGCATCACCATCGCACCCAACCAGTGGCCCACCAGCGCGGTCATTGACTGGCTGCAGATCTTGAAGCGCGTGAACGACGTGCCGCAGCGCCAGCAACGCCTGGACGAAGCGAACAACGTGCTCAAGGCGCGGTTGAGCTACCAGGGCACGAAGGTGATGTTCAGCACTGAACAGGACGACTACTGGTGGTGGCTCATGACCAACGGCGACGTGAACACCGCACGCCTGCTGCTGGCCGTGATGGACGACCCGGCCTGGAAGGACGACATCGGCAAGCTGGCCAACGGCTTCATCGGCCGCCAGCAGAACGGCGCCTGGCACACGACCACCGCCAACCTGTGGGGTGGGCTGGCACTGGACAAGTTCTCCAAGGTGTTCGAGAGCGTGCCCGTGGCCGGCACCACGACCTCGGTGCTGCGTGCGCCACCGGTCGGCAACGCCGATTCGGCCGGTCGCACGCAGAGCGTCGACTGGAGCCGCGTCGAACGCGTGAAGGCCAACGATGCTGCAGGCGCGCCCAACCAGACGACCTGGTTCGGCGCCCCGGCCTCGCCGGGCAACCTGCGCAACAACACGATGTTCCTGCCCTGGGCGCAGCCGCAGAAGGAAACGCTGACCGTCACGCACAACGGCGCCGGCAAGCCCTGGCTCACGCTGCAGTCCGTGGCCGCCATCCAGCTGAAGGCGCCGTTCGCGGCCGGCTATGCGATCAAGAAGACGATCACGCCCGTCGAGCAGGCGACGGCCGGCAAGTACACGCGCGGCGACGTGCTGCGCGTCACACTCGAGGTCAACGCCAGCGCTGACATGACCTGGGTCGCCATCACCGACCCGATCCCGGGCGGTGCCACCATCCTCGGCAGCGGCCTGGGCCGCGACTCGCAGATCGCCACGCAGGGCGAGAAGAAGAGCGGCGCGGGCTGGCCCGCCTTCGAGGAACGCAGCTTCGAGTCCTTCCGCAGCTACTACGAGTACCTGCCCAAGGGCGTCGTGAAGATGGAGTACACGGTGCGCCTGAACAACGTCGGCGACTTCGCGTTGCCGCCGAGCCGGGTCGAGGCGATGTACGCGCCCGAGATGTTCGGCGAGACGCCAAACGCGCGGGTGAAGGTCGAGGCGGGGCGCTGAGCCCCTTTCACTGGAGAGGAATCCGATGACGATCGAACTGCCCCGCGAAGTCCGTCAGCAGGCCATCGCGTCCATCGAGCGCTATTTCCGCGAGCACATGGACGACCCCAAGATCGGCAACATTGCCGCCGGTGCGCTGCTGGGCTTCTTCCTCGAGGAGATCGGCCCGACGCTCTACAACCGCGGCGTGGCCGATGCGCAGGAACGCATGCAGGGGCGCGTGTCGGAACTCGACATCGAGGTGCACGAGGAAGAGTTCGACTACTGGCGCAAGTACGACCAGCAGCCGAAGCCCCGACGCTGATGCGCCCGGTCAGTTGCGGCGCGGGTCGCCCGGGCGGCTGTCGTAGCGGTTCGGCACGCCGTCGCCATCGCGGTCCCGGTCGTAGCGGTTGGGCACGCCGTCGCGGTCGCGATCGCCCCGCATGCCCGGGCCCGGCGGTGGCGGGCGGTTGTCGTAGGGAGCGACCACGCAGCCCGCCAGGGCGGCGGTTGCAGCAAGCACGACGAGAAGTGATTTCATGGGGATGTCCTCCAGTTTTTCGGCAGGCACGACGGTTCGGGCCTGTTCCGGACCGCATGGTCGGTGCGCAGCGAGACCGCAGGCGTCGGCCCGCCCGCGCGACTTAAAGTAGGCCCGTTGCCCGTCTTGCACGCCATGCACCTTCTCTCCCTCTGCTGCCCCAGCCTGCGCCGGCCGCTGCTCGTGCTGGGCATCGCGGCCGCGTGCGCGGGGCCGGCCTGGGCGCTGCCGACCTTCGACGCGGTCCGACGCGAGTTCCGCCCGTCCGACACCGAGGTGCTCGATCGCGACAGCGCCCTGCTGCAGCGCGTGCGCACCGACGCCACCGTGCGCCGCGGGCAATGGATCGCGCTGGCCGACGTGTCGCCCGCCCTGCGGACCGCCATGGTGCTCAGCGAAGACCGACGCTTCTACGAGCACAGCGGCGTCGACTGGCGCGCCGTCTCGGCCGCGGCCTGGGGTAACCTGTGGAACACGCGCACGCGCGGTGCATCGACCATCACCATGCAGCTGGCCGGCCTGCTCGACGACGAGCTGCGGCGCGGCAACGGGGGCCGCAGCCTGACGCAGAAGCTCGGCCAGACGGTGGCCGCCGCGCAGCTCGAAGGCCAATGGCGCAAGGACCAGATCCTGGAGGCCTACCTCAACACCGTGCCCTTCCGCGGCGAGATCGTCGGCATCGATGCCCTGTCGCGCACGCTCTTCGGCAAGGCGCCGCACGGGCTCGATGCGCGCGAAGCAGCCGTGGCCGCGGCGCTGGTGCGTGCACCGAACGCCAAGCCCGCCCTGGTCGCGCAACGCGCCTGCGAGGTGATGAAGGCGATGGAAACAACCGACGCCGAGCGCCGCCGCATCGATTGCGACGCCATCGACATGTTCGCGAGCGCCGCCCTGCAGCGCCGTGCCTTCGAGCCGAGCGAGGGCATCGCGCCGCATGCCGCACGCCGCGCGCTGCAGCTGCGCCGCGACGCTGCACCGACCGGTACGAACACCGCCGACGCCACGCTGCGCACCACCCTGCGCGCGCCGCTGCAGCGCTTCGCCGTGAGCACACTGCAGCGCCACCTGCGCGAACTGCGCGGCCGCAACGTCGAAGACGCCGCGCTGGTGGTGCTCGACAACGCCAGCGGCGAGGTGCTCGCGTGGGTCGGCTCGTCCGGTGCGCTCAGCCGCGCCGGCGAGGTCGATGCGGTGCTCGCGCAGCGCCAGCCCGGCTCCACGCTCAAGCCGCTGCTCTATGCGCAGGCCATCGCCGAGCGGCGCCTGACCGCCGCGTCGCTGCTCGACGACTCCTCCGCGCAGATCAACACGGCCAGCGGGCTCTACATCCCGCAGAACTACGACCGCCAGTTCAAGGGGCCGGTCTCGGTGCGCACCGCGCTGGCCGCATCGCTCAACGTGCCAGCGGTGCGCACGCTGGTGATGGTCTCGCCGGAGTCCTTCGCGCGCCAGCTGCAGGCCGCCGGCCTGCCACTGCTCGAGAGCGGCGGCTACTACGGCTACAGCCTGGCCCTTGGCAGCGCGGAGGTGTCGCTGCTGGCGTTGACCAATGCCTACCGCACGCTGGCCAATGGCGGACGTTTCGGCGAGACGCGCATGCTCCCGGCGGCAGCACCAACACCCGCGCCACGCACGCCGACCGCGCCGCCTGCCATCGACCCGCGCGCCGCGTTCATCGTCGGCGACATCCTGTCGGATGCCAACGCACGCACCCGCACCTTCGGCGTCGACAGCGTGTTGGGCACCCGCTTCTGGACGGCGGTGAAGACCGGCACCAGCAAGGACATGCGCGACAACTGGGCCGTCGGCTGGTCGCAGCGCTACACGGTCGGCGTGTGGGTCGGCAATGCCGGCGGCGCGCCGATGTGGGACGTGAGCGGCACCAGCGGTGCCGCGCCGGTGTGGGCCGAGGTGATGGGCTTCCTGCATGCGCGCGAACCCAGTCGTGCACCGCCTGCACCCACCGGCGTGGTGCAGGTGCCGGTGCGCTTCGGCAGCGAGCTCGAAGCGCCACGCAGCGAGTGGTTCATCGCCGGCACCGAGCAGCGCCTGTTCGCACCCGACGCCGCGGCGGCAGATGCTGGCAACCGCATCACGTCGCCGGCCGATGGCTCGATCATCGCGATCGATCCCGACATCCCGCCCAACCGCCAGCGCGTGCGCTTCGAGGCACAAGGCCAGGGCCTGCAGTGGCGCATCGACGGCAAGCCCTTCGCGCGTGGCAACCAGGCCCAGTGGATGCCGTGGCCGGGCCGTCACTTGGTCGAACTGACCGATGGCCGCGGCGAGGTGCTCGACCGAATCCGCGTCGAAGTGCGCGGTGCCGGGGTGCTGGCACCGGTGGCACGCCGCCCCTGAACTACCGCGCGGTAGCGATATCCCCTTCATGGGGTCGGATGCGTCGTCGACCGACAGCGGGCGTTGCGGCAACGCCGCAAAATGGCTGACGCCCAGATTCACACAACAAGGCGATTCATGTCAGTCACTGCTCCTCCCGTCGCGGGCGAAACGGCCGCGCCGCGCGCCTACACCACCGAAGAAAAGCGCCATCGCATCTTCGCCATCATGGCGGCCTCGTCCGGCAACCTGGTCGAGTGGTTCGACTTCTATGTGTATGCCTTCTCGGCGCTCTACTTCGCGCCGTCCTTCTTCCCCAAGTCCGACCCCACCGCGCAGTTGCTGAACACCGCCGGCGTGTTCGCGGCGGGCTTCCTGATGCGCCCCATCGGCGGCTGGCTGTTCGGCCGCATCGCCGACCGGATGGGCCGCAAGACTTCGCTGCTGATCTCGGTGGCGATGATGTGCGGCGGCTCGCTGGTCATCGCCTGCCTGCCGACCTACGCGCAGATCGGTGCGTGGGCGCCCTTCCTGCTGCTGGTGTGCCGCCTGTTCCAGGGCCTGTCGGTCGGCGGCGAGTACGGCACCACGGCCACGTACATGAGCGAGGTGGCGCTGCGCGGCCAGCGCGGCTTCTTCTCGTCCTTCCAGTACGTCACGCTGATCGGCGGCCAGCTCCTCGCGGTGCTGGTGATCGTGGTGATGGAGCAGTTCCTGTCCGAGGCCGAGCTGAAGGCCTGGGGCTGGCGCATTCCCTTCGCGATCGGCGCGGTCGCCGCCGTCGTCGCGCTGCTGCTGCGCCGCACGCTGCACGAGACGCAGACGGCCGAAGCCAAGGCCAACAAGGAAGCCGGCAGCATGGCCGGGCTCTTCAAGCACCACAAGGCGGCCTTCTTCACGGTGCTGGGCTACACCGCCGGCGGCTCGCTGATCTTCTACACCTTCACCACCTACATGCAGAAGTACCTGGTGAACACGGTGCACCTGCCGATCAAGACGACCAGCTATGTCATGACCGGCGCGCTGTTCGTCTACATGTGCATGCAGCCGGTGTTCGGCGCGCTGTCGGACCGCATCGGCCGCCGCAACAACATGCTGCTGTTCGGCGCGCTGGGCGCGCTGGCGACGGTGCCGATCCTCACCGGCCTGCAGCATGTGACGAACCCGGTGGCCGCCTTCCTGCTGATCATCCTGGCGCTGGCCATCGTCAGCTTCTACACCTCGATCAGCGGCATCGTGAAGGCCGAGATGTTCCCGCCCGAGGTGCGCGCGCTGGGTGTGGGCCTGGCCTATGCCGTTGCCAATGCGCTCTTCGGCGGCTCGGCCGAGTACGTGGCGCTGGGCCTCAAGTCGCTCGGCCACGAGTCGGCCTTCTACTGGTATGTGACGGCGATGATGGTCATCGCCTTCGCGGTGAGCTGGCGGCTGCCGCGGCAGGCCAGCTACCTGCACCACGACCATTGAAATAGAGTCCACCCCCGATGCGCCTGCGGCGCCTCCCCCTCCAGGGGGCGCACCCAGCGGCCTGGCAGAGCCAGTTCCGCGGGTGCCCTGGTCTCGGTCGTGCCGGTCTCATGCGATGCGGGTGGCGCAGCGACGTGGAAAGCCGAGAGGCGTGAACCCTTCAGCGTCCTGCGGCAGGTGTACGGGTCGCCAGTGGCGGCGGCGTGTAATCAGGGCGCAGGTGGCAACCCTTGCCGAAGGCGGCCTCGTATCGGACGCAGAGGTCGGCGACCTTCTGCGGCGTCGGCTTCTCACCGCGGTCGATCCAGTCGAGCAGTGAGGTCATCAGCGCCGGGTACTCCGCATCGCTCAGGTAGCTGTGCTGCGACTCGTCGCTGAAAGTCTGCACCAGCCGGTCCGAGGCGCCAGCCGCATCCACGATCCCGCGGTAAGCACTTTCCAGTTCGACGAAGGCTGTCGGGTCGTGAATGGCGTGCAGCGTGAGCACCGGCAGGCGCAGGCGGCCGGTCGGGCGGCTGTCGTTGCTCAGCATACCGACCGCCTGCGGGTCGGCCTCGTAGCGCAGCACGCCGGCGTTGAGCGCCGCATCGTCCGCCGAGCCGCTGTACACGACACGCGCATTGCCGAATGGGTTGCGGCCTTCGAGGCGCTTCTGCGTGAGGTCCTCGAACAACCAGGTCGCCCAGTCGAGGTGGGCCACCAGGGTGCGCTCGGGGATCTTCACCACCGACAGGATCGTCTTCAGCCGCGCCGCCTGCTCCGGGCTGCGCTGCGCCGCGGGCAGGCCGACGCCGGTGCATTCCTTGACGCGTTCGGCGAGCTGATGGCGCGTGAGCGCGGCGCTCGAAGGTAGGCCCATCCACAGGTGGTACTGCGGTTCGTCGGGCTTGGGATGGTTGCGGCAGACGTATTGGTAGACGACGCGCAGGTCGAGCCGGAACACGTAGGCGTCGACGCCACCGCCGAGCACGCCGTTGGTCAGCAGCACGCCGTCGTAGGCGGGCCGTTCGCCGGGCACCGGCCCATACAGTTCGGCCGCCTTGGACGCCACGCCGCCGCCATAGCTCTGGCCATGCAGCACGGTGCGCCGCGGCTGGCCGAAATGCGCGATGAAGAGCTTGCGCAGCCGTTCCGTGTCCTCGGCCGCCAGGGTCACGCCGTAGCCGCCGCGGCGGTAGGTGGAGCCGGCCCAGGCGTAGCCGGCCTTCACCATGACCGACCAGCGTGTCAGGTCCTCCGCGCCGCGCTGGAGCGTCGGCGCGCCCAGCGTGGGGCCACCGTGCGCGTGCACCACCAGCACGTCGCGCTGCCACTGCGCGGGGATGGCGATCCAGTAGAGCGCACCTTCGCCATCACGCCCGTTGTAGCAACGCGCGTCCGCCGGGACGGTGGGCGGACAGTCGGCCGGGCGCGGTGCGGTGTCTGCTGGCGCCGCCAGGGCGCTGGCCGGTCCGAGCGCCATCGTGGCCCAGAGGGCGAGATGCCGAAGGAACGACACGGGCAGAGACTCAGGCGCGCGGGGCGCCGCCGACCATGTGCTCGGTCTTCGCGTTGACCAGCACCTCGGGCTCGTCGGCCTCGACCCAGGTCTCGTTGTTCAGGCCGGCATGCAGGCGCTTCTCGTCGAGCTCGTCGGTCCATTTCGCGACCACCAGCGTCGCGACGCCGTTGCCGATCAGGTTGGTCAGCGCACGGGCTTCCGACATGAAGCGGTCGATGCCCAGGATCAGCGCCAGGCCCGCGACCGGCACGTGGCCGACGGCCGACAGCGTGGCCGCCAGCACGATGAAGCCGCTGCCGGTCACGCCCGCGGCGCCCTTGGATGTGAGCAGCAGCACCGCCAGCAGCGTGAGCTCCTGCGTGAGTGTCATGTCGGTGTTGGTGGCCTGCGCGATGAACACCGCCGCCATCGTCAGGTAGATCGAAGTGCCGTCGAGGTTGAAGGAGTAGCCGGTGGGAATCACCAGGCCCACCACCGTCTTCTTGGCGCCGAGGTTCTCCATCTTCTCCATCATGCGCGGCAGCACCGATTCCGACGACGAGGTGCCCAGCACGATCAGCAGTTCTTCCTTGATGTACTTGATGAACTTCCAGATGCTGAACCCATGGAAGCGCGCGATGAGCCCCAGCACCACGAAGATGAAGAGCAGGCAGGTCATGTAGAACACCGCCATCAGCTTGCCCAGCGAGAAGAGCGAACCGACGCCGTACTTGCCGATGGTGAAGGCCATCGCGCCGAAGGCGCCGATGGGCGCGAGCTTCATGACGTAGCCGACGATGGTGAAGAGCACGTGCGAGCCCTTCTCGATCACGTCGAACACCAGCGTGCCGCGGCCGCCGAACTTGTGCAGCGCGAAGCCGAAGAGCACCGCGATCAGCAGCACCTGCAGGATCTCTCCCTTGGCGAAGGCGTCGACGATGGTGTTGGGGATGACGTTCAGCAGGAAGTCGACCGTGCCCTGCATCTTGCCGGGGCCGGTGTAGGCGGCGATCGACTTGGTGTCGATGGTCGCGGGGTCGACGTTCATGCCGGCGCCCGGCTTGAGCAGGTTGACCAGCACCAGGCCGACCACCAGCGCGATGGAGCTGACGACCTCGAAATACAGCAGCGCGAGGCCGCCGGTCTTGCCGACCTTCTTCATGTCCTCCATGCCGGCGATGCCGACCACCACAGTGCAAAAGATGATCGGTGCGATCAGCATCTTGATCAGCTTGATGAAGCCGTCGCCCAGCGGCTTCATCGACTCGCCGACCTGCGGATAGAAGTGACCGAGGGTGACGCCGATGATCACGGCGACCACGACCTGGACGTAGAGCGATCGGTAGATCGGACGCTTGGAGGGTGTAGGCAATGTGGTTGTCATGGTCTCTGCCAGCGAGTTGTTTTCGAGGTGACGGCGAAGGCGCGGGGCGCATGCTACCGCCGTCTCGATGCGATGGGGCCGTGGCGGTGTAAGTGGGAGTACGTACGTAGTCACCCTCCGGTCAGCCACCGCCGTTCACGGGGCACGACATGGGCCGCCGCTGCCGGGCGAAAATCGCGGTGTGACCGCTTCTTCCCCGCCCGTGCGCCGCATCGCCCACCTCGACATGGATGCCTTCTATGCCTCCGTCGAGCTGCTGCGCTACCCGCAGCTCAAGGGCTTGCCGGTGGTCATCGGTGGCGGCCGGCGCAAGGTCGACGAGGCGATCCGCGACCTGCCCGAAGGCCGCACGCTGGCCGACATCCCGGTGGACGCCTTCCCGCGGCTGAAGGACTACGCCGGCCGCGGCGTGATCACCACCGCCACCTACCCGGCGCGGCAGTTCGGCGTCGGCTCGGCGATGGGGCTGATGAAGGCCGCCAAGCTCTGCCCGCAGGCCATCATCCTGCCGGTGGATTTCGACCAGTACCGCGCCTATTCGAGGCAGTTCAAGCAGATCATCCTGGACATCGCGCCGGTCATGCAGGACCGGGGCGTGGACGAGGTCTACATCGATTTCACCGAGGTGCCCGGCGGCCAGCGCGAAGGCGGGCGCGTGCTGGCGCGGCTGATCCAGAAATCGATCTTCGAGGCCACCGGACTCACCTGCTCCATCGGCGTGGCGCCCAACAAGCTGATCGCCAAGATGGCGAGCGAATTCGACAAGCCCAACGGCATCTCGATCGTGCACGAAGAGGACCTGCAGACGCGCATCTGGCCGTTGCCGGTGCGCAAGGTCAACGGCATCGGTCCCAAGGCCGATGCCAAGCTCGAGCGCTTCGGGCTGCGCACCGTGGGCGACATCGCCGCGCAGGACCGCGACTGGCTGATCGCGAACTTCGGCAAGGCGACGGGCGCGTGGATGCACGAGGTGTCGTGGGGCCGCGACGACCGGCCGGTGGTGACCGAGAGCGAGCCGGTGTCGATGAGCCGCGAGACCACCTTCGACCGCGACCTGCACGCGGTGCGCGATCGCGCCGAACTGGGGGCCATCTTCACGCACCTGTGCGAGAAGGTGGCCGAAGACCTGCAGCGCAAGGGCTATGTCGGCAAGACCATCGGCATCAAGCTGCGCTACGACGACTTCCGAATCGCCACGCGCGACCAGACCATCGACCGCTTCACCGCCGACGGCAAGGCCATCCGCCAGACGGCCGGCCAGTGCTTGAAGCGCGTGCCATTGGAACGGCCGCTGCGGCTGATCGGCGTGCGCGTGGGCGCGCTGGTGCGGGCCGACAGCGCGGAGGCCGCTGCGCCGGCGACGAGCGCCTCGCGCGCCCGCACGCCGCCGGACGCGGCGGCGCAGACGGCCTCGCTGTTTTGAGGCTCGGGGTGCGACGAGGCCTTGGCTGGATCGCGGGCAGCTTGCTCGCGCTGGTCACGCTGTTAGGCCTGTACGTCGGTGTCGCCGCCGCACTGATGCTGTGGCCCGCGAACGCCCGGGCACCGGCCGAGCCGCCGAGCATCGAGGCCTACGTCCTGAGCAACGGTGTGCACACCGACCTGGTCTTCCCGGTGCGCAGCGCGGCCATCGACTGGCGCGCGCTGTTCGACCCGCACGACGCGAAGGCGCCACCGCCCGAGGCCGAATTCGTCGCCGTCGGCTGGGGCGACCGCGATTTCTACCTGCACACGCCGACCTGGGCCGACCTCACGCTGCGCCGCGCCGTCGGCGCCCTGTTCGGGGCCAACGCATCGCTGCTGCACGTGACCTGGCTCACCCGCGTGCAACTGCGCCAGGGCGCCTACGCGATGCCGCTGTCGCAGCGGCAGTACCTGGCGCTGGTGGCCCATGTGCGCGGCAGCCTGCCGGGCGGCCGGACCATCGCCCTGCCCGGTGCGGGCTACGGGCCGGACGATGCCTTCTACGAGGCCAAGGGCAGCTACCACCTCTTCGAGACCTGCAACACCTGGACCGGCCGCGGCCTGCGCCGCGCGGGCGTTCCGGTGAGCCGCTGGACGCCCTTCTACTTCAACGTGGTGGGCCGGTTGCAGCCGGCCCACCCCTGATCGAACGCCTCAGCGTGGCAGCGGGGGCACGCCGCCCTGCCACTGCGGCCAATTGACGACGATGTGGTCGACCACGCGGGTGCCGACGCGCGCGATGTTCTCCACCGTCTCGGCGAAGCCGCCGGCCGTTTCGCCAGGTGCGGGGTCCAGGTGCGCCAGCGTGCTCTCGTTGGGATTGCCCTGGTCGAAGTTGACCGCGCCGCGCAGGCTCATCACCCGGTCGGTGCCGTGGGTGCGCTTGATGACCAGCGTGATCGCCGCGGCTTCCATCTCGGTGATGACGTAGTCGTCGGCACCGTAGAGCTTGGCGATGTACTGCGCCTGCTTCGACATGCCCGGGCCGTGGAAGAAGGTGTCGCCCGTCATGTGGGTGCCGGTGCCGACGAAGGGCGCACGGCGGGCAGCCGCATCGGGGTAGCGCAGGCGGTATTTGCGGGCGCTGTCGGAGTCCTTCAGCGGCGTATCGCCCGAGAGCTTCATGGCCCAGCCGACCAGCGCCGGGTTCAGCTGGAAGCGGCGGTAGTCCTCGTAGCCCTTGCGCGGCATGAAGGTCGGCTCGCCGGCCTTGTTCTCCTCGGGCGCCCAACGGTGGCCCAGGTCGTAGTCGACCAGCCAGGTCGCCCAGTTCACCTCGCCGATGGTGCCGCGCTGCGGTGGCGTGCCGGCCACGCCGGAGATCACGTAGTAGGCCTGCGAGAAGTCGAAGGCCGGGTTCAGCAGGATCGCCTGCATCGACGAGGACGAGTTCACCTTGCCCATGCCGAGCACGGCGCCGCACACGCCGTCGGTGTTGCAGTACACCGGCTGCAGCGCGCCAGGCACGGCGATGGGCGTGGCGCCCTTCCAGTAGCGCTCGTACCAGTGCTGGAACTCGCCGGCGCGGTCGCCGGTGTTCTGGCCGATCTCGAACATGGCGGCGACGAAGACCTTGACGCGGATGGGGGCGGTGGCGGCGGCCGGCGTCGCCGGGGCGACGGGCGCCGTCGAGGTGGCACAGCCGGCGGCCAGCACGGCCGTGAGGCCGAGCGCGAACCAGCGCGCGCGGAAGCGGGAAGCAATGGACATGAAGACGCTTTCAGGAAAAGGGATGGGTGCGGCGGTGGCCATGAGGACGCCACGCACTCGTGGAACTTGCGGCGTCCTACAGCCGGCCATCGGCCGCCCCTGCATTGTCGATGGGAGCTCCACACCGCACGCCATGCCCCGAACGAAAACACCGCGTCCCGCCCCGCTCGCCAACGGCCTGGTCTACGTCAACCCCGACATGCCGGGCCTGCGACGCTTTCGACAGGGCGAGCACTTCCGCTACAAGGACGCGACCGGCGCCTGGGTGCGCGACCCCGACGAGATCGCGCGCATCCGCAGCCTGGCGATTCCGCCGGCCTACACCGACGTCTGGATCTGCCCGCTGCCCAACGGCCATCTGCAGGCGACGGGCATCGACGCGCGCGGCCGCAAGCAGTACCGCTACCACCCCGACTGGCGGCTGCTGAAGGACGAAAGCAAATTCGAACGGCTGGAGGCCTTCGGTAGCGCACTGCCGCGCATTCGCGCGCGCGTCGCACGTGATCTCGGCAACGGGGGGGCGCGCGCGGCGCTCGGCCGCGAGCGCGTGCTGGCGACGCTGGTGCGCCTGCTCGACACGACCTTCCTGCGCGTGGGCAACGAGGAATACGCCAGCACCAACGGCTCGTACGGGCTCACCACCCTGCGCAACAAGCACGCGGCCGTGCGCGGTGCGTCGCTGAAGCTGCGCTTTCGCGGCAAGAGCGGCGTGATGCACGAGACCGAGGTGGACGACCCCCGCGTTGCGAAGGTGGTGCGCGCCTGCCAGCAACTGCCCGGCCAGGACCTCTTCCAGTACGAAGACGCGGACGGCACGCCGCGCCGCCTGTCATCGACCGACGTGAACGACTACCTGCGCGAGGCGGCCGGCGAGAACTTCACGGCCAAGGACTTCCGCACCTGGCACGGCACGGTGCAGGCGCTCGAGCTGACGCGCCTGGCCTGCGACAGCCGCGATACTGGAGACAGCGGGGACGGTGGCGGCGCCACGCCGTCGATGCGCTACAGCGCCAAGGAGATCATCGCCGCGGTGGCCAAGCAGCTGGGCAACACGCCGGCGGTCTGCAAGAAGGCCTACGTGCATCCGGCCGTGCTCGCCCTGGGAACCACGCTGGCCCAGGACGCGGGCACGATGACCGATGTGTGGCAGAGGATCGCCGGCCAGGCCAGGAGCGCGCGCCGGCTGTATGCGGCCGAGGCACGGCTGCTGGCGTTCCTGAAGGCGCACCGCAGGCAGCTGATGCGCGAATCGACGGCTACCGGGGCAACCGCGGCCCGGCGGCCGCGGCGCACTCAGCCCGGCGCCAGCGGCAAGCGCACCCTGTCGTGCTCGATGGTCAGCACATAGCCGAGGTCCTCGGCCAGCGACTGGAGCGCAATGGCATCGATGGCCAGCTTGCGTGGCGCGCGATGCGCGCCGGCCAGCGGGTCGGTGGCGTCGGGCGCACCCGCCACCACGCGCAGCACCAGGGCCCCCTCACCCTCCGCGGCCACGCTGATGGCCCCCACGTCGGGGGGCGTGTCGTGCAGGTAGCCCAGCGCACCGAGCATCAGGTAGCGCAGCGACGCCCCGGACGGCCACTTCGGCGCGTTCGGGTCGGCGTCGACGGTGAGGGCTTCGTCCACCTGCAGGCGAACACCGTGCAGGTCGAACGCGGCACGCATCAGGCCGACGCATTGCACCACCAGGCCGCGCCGGGTGATGCCCTCGTCGTCGGTGGCGAGCTCCCAGTCGCGCAGCGAGCGCACCGCGCTCACCAGTTCGGCGATCTGGTGGTCGATCAGCGCGACGCGCTCCTCGCACGCCGCCATATCGATGGTGGGCGCAGCGACCTGCCGCCTGAGCATCAACAGGCCCATGCGCATCACCGAGACCGGCGCGGCCATGTCGTGGCGCAGCGCGGGCAAGGCGCGCGTGAGCAACTCGTGGCGCACGCCAGCAGCGATCCAGCTGCGCGCACCGGGCGACGCCTTCATGAGGCGGCGGAGGATCGATGGCCAGCCCGCTCGAGGATGCGATCCAGGGCGTCGAAGTCGATCGGCTTCTGGAGGTGGTGGTCGAACAGCCCGGCCTCCGAAGCGCCAGCATCCTGCGACGAGAGCCCGGTCACCGCCACCAGCAGCGGCGGACGGGCGCTCGCGCGCAGGCGGCGCGCGACTTCGGTGCCGGGCAGGTCCGGCAGCGTGATGTCGACCAGCGCGACATCGAAAACCTCTCCGGCGCAGGCTTCGAGCGCCTGCATGCCGGAGTAGGTGCACCGGGCCGTGTGGTCCTGCAGGGAGAGCAGTTCCTGCAGCAGATCAGCGGCTGCTTCGTTGTCGTCGACGATCAACACGTTCACGTTCGGAGGTCCCTGGACACAAAGGTGACGAGTATCGAGGGGCCGGGCGCCGAGCGATGTAGGCGCAAGCCTACTGTCGCGCGGTTCGTGTGTTGGCAGGCAGGGCCTGCGGCCAGCTGGCGCGGAAGGGGTTGATGTCCAGGCCGCCGCGGCGGGTGTAGCGCGCGTACACGCTGAGCTGGGTGGGCCGGCACTGCCGCCAGATGTCCCAGAACATGCGCTCGGCGCAGGGTTCGTGGAATTCGTTGTGGTTGCGGAAGCTCACGATGTAGGCCAGCAGACCGGCCTGGTCGATGGGCGGCCCGCTGTAGCGCACCTGCACGCTGCCCCAGTCGGGCTGGCCGGTGACCAGGCAATTGCTCTTGAGCAGGCGGCTGGTGAGCGTTTCCTCGACCGGCGGCAGGCTCGCATCGCTGCGCAGCAGCTCGGGGGCCGGCTGGTAGTGCGTGCATTCGATGTCGAGACGGTCGAGGTCCAGCCCTTCCAGTTCCTGCACCGCCTCACGCGCGAAGGCCTGCGGCGCCAGCAGCTTCACCCCGATGCCGCCGCTGCGCTCGCTGCCGCGCCAGGCGGCTTCGGCCAGGTCGGCCTTCAGGCGTTCGCGGACGGCGTCGGCATCGGCGAAGACGCTGCTGTTGAAGCTGTTGAGGTAGAGCTTGAAGGACTTGCTCTCGATGATGTTGGGCGTCTCGCAGGGCACGGTGAAGTGCGCCACCGCGACCTGCGGCTTGCCGCGCGGGTTGAGCCAGCTCAGCTCGAACGCCGTCCAGAGGTCGGCGCCGAAGAAGGGCAAGGCGCCGTCGGCGATGCCGAGGGCGGCGCGCTGGGTGGCACGGGCGATGGGAAACAGGAGGGTCGGGTCGTACTGGTCGGCGTAGGCCGACGCGCGGCCCAGTTGCGACTGTTCGGGGGTGTTGTCGAGGCTCATCGGGGTGGTTCTACGCGGTACGGGACTTTTCCGCCGCTTTCAGGAAAGGAACCATCTGCGGCAGCAGGATTTCGGTGAGCTGCGGCGTCAGGTCGTGGCCCATGCCGGGAATGGCAACGAACTGCGCGCCGGCGATGCGGCGCACCGTGTCCTGCCCGCAGGCGATGGGCACCAGCGGATCGACATCGCCGTGCATCACCAGCGTGGGGCTGGTGATGCGCGCCAGCAGCTTCACGCGGCCGGTGTCGGCCGCCACGGCGGCGATCTGGCGCATCAGGCCCTGGGGCCGGTAGGCGCGGCGCATGGCAAGGGTGAGCCGTTCGCGCAGCGCGGCTTCGTCCGGCGGGTAGAACGGTCCGGCGATGAGCCGCACCAGACGCATGCTGTGCGCCACCAGCGACGCCTCGTCGCGCTTCGCGGGCCGCCGCATCATCAGCGCGACCACGTCTCTGCGCGGGCCGGGCAGGCCGCGCGCGCCGCTGGAGCTCATCAGGCTCACCAGGCTGGTGACGCGTTCCGGCACGGTGGCGGCGACGCGCTGGGCGATCATGCCGCCCATCGAGGCGCCCAGGACATGCGCCCGGCGGATGCCCAGGGCGTCGAGCACGCCGATCGCGTCGTTCGCCATGTCCTGCAGCCCGTAGGCCGACTGCACCGGCAGCCCGAAGCGGTAACGCAGGCCCTGCCAGAGCAGGTTGCGGGTGCCGGCCTCGTCCAGCTGCGTGCTCAAGCCTGCGTCGCGGTTGTCGAAGCGCACCACGCGGAAGCCGGCGCGGACCAGCCCCTTCACGAAGTTGTCCGGCCAGGCGATGAGCTGCATGTTCAGGCCCATGATGAGCAGCACCACGGGCCGGCCTGCGCCACCCGTGTCCTCGACCTCGATCTCGATGCCGTTGGCCTGGACCTTCATCGGCGCGTCATGTGAACTCGCGCTCGCGCAGCCATTTGGTCGCCACCCATTTCTCGCCGGCCAGCACCGGCGCGCCGCCATGCAGCGTGCGCGTGCCCGGGTCGGGCCGCTCGTAGCTGAAGAAGACGGCGGTGCCGCGCTTGGGCGCGACCTCCAGGCCGATGTCGGGGAAGACCGTGGCACCACCGCGCTCGGGCTCCTGCAGGTACATCACCAGCGTGCCCACGCGCTGGCCGCCGCGCCGCAGGATGGTCGGCGTGCCGGGCTCGGCGGGGTCGAAGTAGTCGTAGTGCGGGCGGTACTGCGCACCGGGCGCGTAGCGCAGCACCTGCAGGCCTTCGCCGAAGGTCAGCGGCCAGCGCAACAGGTGCGCGATGCGCTGTTCGATGCGGGCGACGAGCTCGTTCTCGCCACGCTCGAAGAACATGCCGTCGCTGGTGCGGTCGACGTTGAGGGTTTCGCCGCCGGTCTGCGTCTCGACGGTGAGCGATCGGGCCAGTCGCTTGGCCGCTGCGGCGACCAGCGCCTCGCATTCGTCGTCGGCCAGCAGGTCACCGAAGACCACGACGCGGGGGTGCGTGACCGTGTGCAGCACGTGCACCCGGCGGTCGCCCGCATCCAGGTAGAGCGGCGCGCCGTCGAGGTCGGGGCCGGGCATCGGGCGGGCCTGCTTCGGCAAGGCCGGCAACGTGGGCGAGCCCACGCCCCGTTCGATGTCCGCCAGGGCCGCGTCGCTCGCGGCGTCCTGCCAGCCGGCGGCGCGCATCGACTGGCGCAGCGCTGCCACGGAATGCCCCGCCGCGAGTTGCGACACGAGCCAGCTGCGCAGTTCGGGGGTCACCGGTTGCGTCATTGCGTTCTCCTTCGAAACACCAGCCTTTCCGGCAGCGAAGCCGCTGCATCGAAGGCATACCCTTCCAGGTCGAACTTCTCCAGCGCCTTGGGGGTGGCCGCCTTGTGCAGCACGGCCCAGCGGGCCATCAGGCCGCGGGCGCGCTTGGCGAAGAAGCTGATGATCTTGTACTGGCCGGCCTTCCATTCCTGGAAGACGCATTCGACCACGCGCGCCTTGAGCACTTCCTGGTCGACCGCCTTGAAGTACTCCTGCGAGGCGAGATTGATCACCACCGGTGTGCGGTCGGCCGCCAGGCGCTGGTTGAGGTGGTCGGCGATGCGCGTGCCCCAGAAGGCGTACAGGTCCTTGCCGTGGGGGTTGGCCAGCGGCGTGCCCATCTCCAGGCGGTAGGGCTGCAGGCGGTCGAGGGGGCGCAGCACGCCGTACAGACCGCTGAGGATGCAGACGTGATCCTGCGCCCATGCGAGCTGCGGGGCGGTCATCGACTTGGCGTCGAGCCCGCCGTACACGTCGCCGTCGAAAGCCAGCGCGGCCTGGCGTGCGTTCTTCGCGGTGCCCCTGGGCGACCAGGCCGCATAGCGGGTGAAATTGAGGGTCGACAGCTTGTCCGAGAGGTGCATCAGCTCGGCGATCTGCTGCGGCGACTTCTGGCGCATCAGCGCGATCAGTTCGGCGGCCGGCCCCTTGGTGCCTTCGAACACGGGCTGGGTGGCGGGCAGGTCGGCGGGGAGCGGGCTGTCGTAGTCGAGCGACTTGGCGGGCGAGAGCAGGAAGAGCATGGGCTGCAATTATGGGTGTGACCTGTGGCAGGCCCGGCCGTGTCCCGGCGGCCCCGGGTCGCCCGGCTAAAATTGAAGGCTTCCCATCCTGTCCGCAGCGGTACCCGCGAGGTGCCGTTCGCCCTTCCGAAGCACGCCATGAGCGAACCCATCTCCCAGCCCGGCCTCGAGAGCCTGTCCAAATCCTTCGAACCCGCCGCCATCGAGGCGCACTGGGGCCCGGAGTGGGAACAGCGCGGCTACGCCAAGGCCGGCTACCGCGGCACCCAGCAGCCCAAGGAGGGCGCCGATGCCTTCGCCATCCAGCTGCCGCCGCCCAACGTGACCGGCACGCTGCACATGGGCCATGCGTTCAACCAGACGATCATGGACAGCCTCACGCGCTACCACCGCATGAAGGGCGACAACACGCTGTGGGTGCCGGGCACCGACCATGCCGGCATCGCCACGCAGATCGTGGTGGAGCGCCAACTGCAGGAACAGAAGATCAGCCGCCACGACATGGGCCCGACGCCCGCCGAGGCACGCAAGAACTTCGTCGCCAAGGTGTGGGAGTGGAAGGAGAAGTCCGGCAACACCATCACCGGCCAGATGCGCCGCATGGGCGACACGGTCGACTGGAGCCGTGAGTACTTCACGATGGACGACGACCTCTCGGCCGTCGTCACCGACACCTTCGTCAAGCTCTACGACGAAGGCCTCATCTACCGCGGCAAGCGCCTGGGCAACTGGGACCCGGTGCTCAAGACCTCGGTGAGCGACCTGGAAGTCGAGAGCGAGGAAGAAGACGGCTCGCTCTGGCACATCGCCTACCCCCTCGAAGACGGCAGCGGGACGCTGGTGGTGGCCACGACCCGCCCCGAGACCATGCTGGGCGACACGGCCGTGATGGTCCACCCGGAAGACGAGCGCTACCAGCACCTGGTCGGCAAGAACGTGAAGCTGCCGCTGGTGGACCGCCTGATCCCGATCATCGCGGACGACTACGTCGACAAGGCCTTCGGCACCGGCGTCGTGAAGGTCACGCCCGCCCACGACTACAACGACTACGCCGTCGGCCAGCGCCACCAGCTGCCGATGATCGGCGTGCTGACGCTCGACGCGACCATCAACGACAACGCGCCCGAGAAATACCGCGGCATGGACCGCTTCGTGGCGCGCAAGGCGATCGTCGCCGACCTCGACGCGCTCGGCCTGCTGGTCGAGGTGAAGAAGCACAAGCTCATGGTGCCGCGCTGCGCCCGCAGCGGCGCCGTGGTCGAGCCGATGCTGACCGACCAGTGGTATGTGGCCATGACCAAGGCCGGCGCCGACGGCAGCTCGATTGCCCAGAAGGCCATCGACGTGGTGAAGTCGGGCGAGGTGCGCTTCGTGCCCGAGAACTGGGTCAACACCTACAACCACTGGATGGAAAACATCCAGGACTGGACCATCTCGCGCCAGCTCTGGTGGGGCCACCAGATCCCGGCCTGGTACGACGAGGACGGCAATGCCTATGTCGCGCACGACGAGGCCGAGGCGCAGGCCAAGGCACCGGGCAAGAAGCTGCGCCGCGACGAGGACGTGCTCGACACCTGGTACTCGGCGGCCCTGGTGCCCTTCTCGTCCCTCGGCTGGCCCGAGAAGACCGACGACCTGGCGCGCTACCTGCCCTCCTCGGTGCTCGTCACCGGCTACGACATCATTTTCTTCTGGGTCGCCCGGATGATCATGATGACCAAGCACTTCACCGGCAAGGTGCCGTTCAAGGACGTCTACATCCACGGCCTGGTGCGCGACGCGCAGGGCAAGAAGATGAGCAAGTCCGAGGGCAACGTGCTCGACCCGGTCGACCTGATCGACGGCATCGCGTTGCCCGAGCTGCTCGACAAGCGCACCCAGGGCCTGCGCAAGCCCGAGACCGCACCACAGGTGCGCAAGAACACGCAGAAGGAATTCCCGGACGGCATCCCGGCCTTCGGCGCCGATGCGCTGCGCTTCACCTTCGCATCGCTCGCCTCGCTGGGCCGCAGCATCAACTTCGACAGCAAGCGCTGCGAGGGCTACCGCAACTTCTGCAACAAGCTCTGGAACGCGACGCGCTTCGTGCTGATGAACTGCGAAGGCCAGGACTGCGGGCTGATGGAACACACCAAGGCCGAATGCGCGCCGGGTGGCCCGGCCCACGGCTACCTGCAGTTCAGCCAGGCCGACCGCTGGATCACGTCGCGCCTGCAGCGCGTCGAGGCCGACGTCGCCAAGGGCTTCGAGGACTACCGCCTCGACAACGTCGCCACGGCGATCTACCAGTTCGCCTGGGATGAGTTCTGCGACTGGTATCTGGAAATCGCCAAGGTGCAGATCCAGACCGGTACCGATGCGCAGCAGCGCGCCACCCGCCGCACGCTGATCCGCACGCTGGAGACGCTGCTGCGCCTGGCGCACCCGGTGATCCCGTTCATCACGGAAGAACTCTGGCAGAAGGTCGCCCCGGTGGCGGGGCGCGCCGGCGCATCGGTCATGGTCGCGGCCTACCCGAAGAGCCAGCCGGAGAAGATCGACGAGGCCGCCGAAGCCCACGTGGCGCGTCTGAAGGCCCTGGTCGACGCCTGCCGTACGCTGCGCGGCGAAATGAACGTGTCGCCGGCGACGCGCCTGCCGCTGTATGCGGTGGCGGACGAGGCCGCCGACAGCGCCTTCCTGGGCGAGGCGGCACCGGTGTTGCAGGCGCTGGCCAAACTCAAGGAAGTGCGCGTGTTCGACGACGAAGCGACGTGGGCGGCTGCGGCCGAAGCGGCCCCGATGGCGGTGGTCGGCGGCTCACGCCTGTGCCTGCACATGGAAATCGACAAGGGCGCGGAAAAAGTCCGAATCGGCAAGGAGATTGCCCGAATCGAGGGTGAGATAACAAAGGTTAACGGCAAGCTCGGCAACGAGGCTTTCGTGGCCAAGGCCCCGCCTGCCGTGATCGCCCAGGAACGTCAGCGGCTGGCGGATTTCACCGCGTTGGCCGCGCGCCTGGCCGATCAGCTTATGCGCCTCGGCTGACACACCGGGGCCCCGGGATCCACGTACCATTCCGTATTCACTTTTTCCTTCATCCATGTCCAATACCACGCGCATCCGCAAAGCCGTTTTCCCCGTGGCCGGTTTCGGCACCCGCTTCCTGCCGGCCACCAAGGCCCAGCCCAAGGAAATGCTGCCGGTGGTGGACAAGCCGCTGATCCAGTACGCCGTCGAGGAAGCCTATGCCGCGGGCATCCGCGACATGATCTTCGTCACCGGCCGCAACAAGCGCGCCATCGAAGACCACTACGACACCGCCTACGAACTGGAAAGCCAGCTCGAGGCCAGCGGCAAGAGCGCGCTGCTGAACATCGCGCGCTCGGTGATGCCGGACGACATGACCGTTTCCTACGTGCGCCAGCCGCGCATGCTGGGCCTGGGCCACGCGGTGCTGTGCGCCGAGCACCTGGTGGGCAACGAGCCCTTCGCCGTGCTGCTGGCCGACGACCTGATGGTCGGCCCGGTCGATGGTCAGCCGGTGATGGCCCAGATGACCGCCGCCTTCGCCCAACTGGGCCGCTCGCTGCTGGCGGTGCAGGAAGTGCCGCTGGACCAGGTCAAGCGCTACGGCATCGTGGCCGGCGACACCATCGACGAAGGCCTGGTCAAGGTCAACAAGATGGTCGAGAAGCCGTCGCCCGAACAGGCCCCGTCGCGCCTGGGCGTGGCCGGCCGCTACGTGCTCACGCCGGGCGTGTTCGCCGAGATCCGCAACCAGCCCAAGGGCGCCGGTGGCGAGATCCAGCTGACCGACGGCATCGCCGCGCTGATGAAGAAGGAAGCCGTCTACGCCTATGCCTACAAGGGCACGCGCTACGACTGCGGCAGCAAGGAAGGCTTCCTGCAGGCGACGGTCGAACTGGCCCTGGCCCACCCCGAGGTGGGCGGCCAGTTCCGCGAGTACCTCAAGACCCTGGCGCTCTGAGCGCGGCGCCGAGCGAGGCGTCGGCCAGCGGCAACACGAACCGGGCCACTTCCTGGTCGGTGATCGGCGTGAGTGACAGGCCGAAACCGGCATGGAGACTCGACACCAGGGACTGCGCCCACAACGCGTTGTAGGCGAGGCCCGAATGGTGGTCCTCCATGATCGCGTGGTTCGGGCCGTCTCCGGCGGTGTTCGTCACGCGCAGCGTCCCCCCGATGGTGACGGTCTTGTAGACTGGCGTGCCGTCGGGCGGGCGTGATCCCCAGCGCGCCAGGACCCAGGCCTGGTCGTCGAAAAACAGGGTGTTCGGCTGCGCGTCGGCCAGCTGCCGCAGGGCCCCGTTGAGGCGGCCGAGCGCCTTCTCGATGTTCCCGAACTCGAGTCCGTTCTGCCAGCGATCGAAGTACAGCGGGTCGGACGCCTCGTTCACCACCCCCACCACCACGACGCGCGTGGCCGGGTGCGAGGCGTGGATGAGACGGATCGCGTCGCCGACGTACTTCACACAGCCATCGATCACCGGCTGCAGTTCCGGCGCGTTCGGGTCCTTGGCCTGCAGGTCCATGAACTGCGACCACTCGCCCAGCCCGGTACGGATCACCACCACGCCCCGGCGCCAGCGCTCAGGCTCACGGTCCATCAGTGCGACCAGGCGTGGCGCCTGCCGGAACTTGCCTTCCATCAGCTCCTTGCAGCCCATGGCCGAGAAGGCGAAGTTGTAGAGGTAGTCTTCCTTGCGCGGCGCGCGGCCGACCGGGAGGTGGAGCAGGTCGAGCAGCCGGACCATCACGCCCGAGCGGCCCCAGGTCACCCACGGGCCGACATCGATCTCATCGCCGCGCAGCCGCGCCAGCACCTCGACCCAGTTGAACGTGCGCTCCTGGTTGATGCCGCCGCGCTGGCCCGACTCGACCGAGAAGTTCAGTCGGTCCTGGTAGGCATGGCTGTTCGAATCGCCCATGACCGCCAGCGGAATGGCCTTGGGGGGAACCACCCGGTCGGCCACGGCATCGGGCACGCCGTTGTCCCACAGCATCAGGGCCGCGGCGGCCGCGAGGCCGAGAACGATGAAGGCGACCTGCACGACCATTCTCATGGGCGGGCCTCGGCCACCGACCACCGGGTCGGCAGCGATGGAAAGAGGGGCCGGCTCACGGGGGTGTCACCGGCGCCGCAGGACGTGGATGTACTCCGTGCCGACGGTCTGCTGCTCGACCAGGTCATTGCCGGTCTGGCGGGCGAAGGCCTGGAAGTCGCGCAGCGAGCCGGCGTCGGTCGACACCACCCGCAGCAACTGGCCGCTTTGCATGTCGTTGAGCGAGCGCTTCGCCTTGAGGATCGGCAACGGGCAATTGAGGCCGCGCGTGTCGAGTTCTTGGTGGATGTGCATGGCGTTCCCAATCAGCGGAAAGAAGGATCAAGAGGTCGAGGGCGCCGGACGCGGCCACTCGACGAATTCGGGCACATGGCCACGGCCGCGCAGCCAATCCGCCAATGCATAGCCCGTGCCCGCGGGCCAGCACTTGAGCGCCGGCAGGTCGTACAGGCGGTAATCGACCAGTTCGGGCGACAGAGCCACCTCGCCATCCGCCACCACGTGGTACGCGATGATCACCTGGTTCATGCGCTGGAAGTCGTAGACGCCCACGAGGTTCACCTCGCTCGCATCGAGGTTCGTCTCCTCCTTCACCTCGCGTGCGATGCCGCCCTGTGGTGTCTCGCCCGCCTCCATGAAGCCGGTGATGAGCGCATACATCTGGTGCTGCCAGGCGGCGTTGCGCGCCAGCAGGACCTGCCCGCGGTATTCGACGATGGCCGCCAACACCGGGGTCGGGTTGTTCCAGTGCGTCCAGTCGCAGGCGGGGCACCGCAGGCGCGTTGTCGCGCCGCTGTCTTCGACGCGTTCGATGTGCGCAAGCGGCGTCGCGCAGGCCGGGCAGTAGGTGGGCTGGAACACGGTCGTGGTCAGACGGGAGACATCAGGCGGGTGAGCTCAGGCGGGGAAGACGCCGGTGGAAAGGTAGCGGTCGCCGCGGTCGCACACCACGAAGACGATGGTCGCGTTCTCGACCGTCCTGGCGATCTCCAGGGCCGCCCACAGCGCGCCGGCTGCCGAGATGCCGCCGAAGATGCCTTCCTCGCGCGCGAGACGCCGCGCCATCTCCTCGGCGTTGTCCTGGCTGACGTTCACCACCTGGTCGACCCGGCTCGGATCGTAGATCTTGGGCAGGTATTCCTGCGGCCACTTGCGGATGCCCGGGATGCGCGAGCCCTCTTCGGGCTGCGCGCCGACGATCTGGATCGCCGGGTTCTTTTCCTTCAGGAAGCGCGAGACGCCGGTGATCGTGCCCGTGGTGCCCATGGCGCTCACGAAGTGGGTGACCTTACCCTGCGTGTCGGCCCATATCTCGGGCCCGGTCGTCTCGTAGTGGATGCGCGGGTTGTCGGGGTTGGCGAACTGGTCGAGCACCCGGCCCTTGCCCTGCACGACCATCTGGTCGGCCAGGTCGCGGGCGTACTCCATGCCGCCGCTCTTGGGCGTGAGCACGAGTTCGGCGCCGAAGGCCTTCATGGTCTGGGCGCGCTCGACGGACAGGTCCTCCGGCATGATCAACACCATGCGGTAGCCCTTGATGGCCGCGGCCATCGCCAGCGCGATGCCCGTGTTGCCGGAGGTGGCCTCGATCAGCGTGTCGCCGGGCTTGATCTCGCCGCGCTCCTCGGCGCGCTTGATCATCGAGAGGGCCGGACGGTCCTTCACCGAACCCGCCGGGTTGTTGCCCTCGAGCTTGCCGAGGATCACATTGCCGCGCTGTGCATTCTCGGTCGCGTCGATGCGCTGCAGGGCGACGAGCGGCGTCTTGCCGATCGCGTCTTCGATGGTCGGGTACTTCATGCCGGCACTGTGCCATAATTTTCGGCTGCACTCTTCCCGTGCCCGGGTGGTGAAATTGGTAGACGCAGGGGACTCAAAATCCCCCGCCGCAAGGCGTGCCGGTTCGATTCCGGCCCCGGGCACCATCGGCTACTGTCGATGGCGGGTACATCGGCTGCTGCCGATGGATGAGCAACCTGCTTCAGGGCCGCTCCATGGATCGAGATTGCTTCGTTCCGCTCAGCGCAGGCTGGCCCAGGCCGTGACGCGCTGCCAGGCGGAGGACATGAAGCTGTTCGCATGCAGACGTGGCCGCGCCATCTGCGCGGCGTGGCGTCGTCGGACCACGGAGTCCAGGGCGTCGGCCACCAGACCGGCATTGAGGTCACCGCGCACGCACTGCAGACGCAGGCCCAGCGCGATGTGGTCCAGGTCGTCGACGCTCAGACGCGTCATGCGCAGATCGGGGGCCGTCTGCGCTCTGCGAGGGAAGGTTTTGCCGTGTGCCATGTAATCAATTGTGTTTAATTGTGGCCCGCATCACAAGGCAAAACTTCACGCTTTAGTTCACATATGAGAACCAATGGGTTAACACTTTTGGCGCGCTCTCACGGCATGCCGAGGTGGCAACGCACATCCTGAGCGGAAGTGCCCACTTCGGCCACTGCTGTCCGCAGTTGGTATTCATCCACACCGAGCGTGTCGAGCCAATATTCAAGGGTCTGATGCTGCGTGACGTCGACCGAACGGGTCTCGAATGCGCCGACGGTCGGGGTGGGTTCGTGCATGACGCGGTTCTCCTGAAATGAGCGCAGAAGGGTTCTCCGCGTTGACCGTCGGCGCTGCCGGACAAGAGCGCGTGGCCACGCCATCAAACTGCTGACGGCGAGAGGGACGGAAGCATGGCACCTGCCGGCACAGGCGTTGTCTGAAACAAACGTATCCGCAATGTCACCAATCGCTTTTGTTGTCAGCGCCCACTGTCGCCGTGACAATGCATTTACCTTCATGACGCCTCCCTCCCCCGCCCTCGCCTACTACGAACGCACGGCCTGCTCGGCGCAATGGCTCGCGTTCAACCGGGCCCTGGCGATCGAGCTGGGTGCCGGTCTGCCGCCGGAGGAGAATCGCCGGCTGTTCGCCCGGATCGGTGAACGCGTCGCCCGGCAGTTGCCGGTGGCGCGCTGCACGACGCTGGGCGAGCTCGAAGACGCCTTCAACGCACGCTGGGAATCCATCGGCTGGGGTTTCGGCCGCCTGGAGGAAGGCGCCCAGACGCTGTCGATCACCCACGATTGCAGCCCGCTGGCCGTGGCTTTCGGCGCCGACGCGGCCAGCTGGACCAGCGGCTTTCTGGAGGGTGCCTACCAGGCGTGGTTCCAGGCACAGGGCAGCCCGGCCGGCCTGCGCGTGCAGGCGATGGCCCGCAGCGGGGAAGCCGCCGACACCCTTGTGACCCAGGTGCAGCTGGCGCTCGGAAAGTTCGCCGGATGAAAGACGCCAAGGCGCCGCAGGAAGATGTCACCGGGCTGTTCCGCAAATTCGGCGGCGACGCGGCGGCTTACAAGGAATTCGCACCGGCGGACATCCCGGCCGCCACGCGTCCCATCGCGCCGGTCCCCGCCCCGTTGCCGGCCCTGCACGCGCTGGCACCGGCCCCGGCGGCGGGCGTTACGCCCCCCCCGGTCGCGCCCGCCGCCGAGCCGTTGCCGGTCGCGGCCAAGGAGGCGCCCGTGGTGCCTTCGGCCCCGCGCGAACTCGATCGGCTGTTCGCGCGTCTGGATGCCTGCACGCCGATCCCGGCCCGCGTGGCCCCTGGCCTGACGGCGCACTGGCGCAAGCCGGGCTGATGCCGGTGATCCCGGTGCTGGTGCGGCGCCCTACGGCGCCTGCTTTTCTCTCTGCGCAGGTGCCCCCATGACATCCAACGCCCCCGCCTCGGCCGACACCCCGCTGCTCGGCCGCCTTCCCTGGCTGCGCGCCATCGCCTGGGCCGTGACGGCGGTGCTGATGGCTGCGCTGGTCATCGCGCCGCTCACGCTGAACCAGCAGCTCACGCTGTCGATCGCCATCTTCATCGCCGCGCTCGTGATCAACCGCTTCGGCGGGCGCTTCGCGACGCTGGCGATGATCTTCCTGTCGGTGATCGCGTCCTCGCGCTACATGTACTGGCGCCTGACCGAAACGATGGTGATGGACAACCCGCTCGACCTCGTGCTGGGCGTCGGGCTGCTGATGGCGGAGCTGTACGCCTTCATCGTGCTGCTGCTGGGCTACGTCCAGACCGCCTGGCCGCTGGAGCGCAAGCCGGTCGCGATGCCCGACGATGTCGCGCAGTGGCCCACGGTCGACCTGTTCATCCCGACCTACAACGAGCCGCTGTCGGTGGTGCGCGCCACGGTGCTGGCCGCGCAGTCGATCGACTGGCCGCGCGACAAGCTGAAGATCTTCGTGCTCGACGATGGCCGTCGCGAGGAATTCCGCGTGTTCTGCGAGGCGGTGGGCGTGAGCCACGTCACCCGCGACAACAACCGCCACGCCAAGGCCGGCAACATCAACGCGGCGCTCAAGCACACCACCGGCGAATTCATCGCGATCTTCGACTGCGACCACATCCCCACGCGCTCCTTCCTGCAGATCGCCATGGGCTGGTTCGGCAAGGACCCAAAGCTGGGCATGGTGCAGACGCCGCACTACTTCTTCTCGGCCGACCCCTTCGAGAAGAACCTCGGCACCTTCGGCACCGTGCCCAACGAGGGCGAACTGTTCTACGGCCTGATCCAGGACGGCAACGACCTCTGGAACGCGACCTTCTTCTGCGGCTCCTGCGCGGTGCTGCGCCGCACGATCTGCGAAGAGGTCGGCGGCATCGCGGTCGAGACGGTGACCGAAGACGCCCACACCGCACTCAAGATGCACCGCCTGGGCTACAACACCGCCTACCTCGCGCTGCCGCAGGCGGCGGGCCTCGCGACCGAAAGCCTCTCGGGCCACGTCGGCCAGCGCATCCGCTGGGCGCGCGGCATGGCGCAGATCTTTCGCATCGACAACCCGCTGTTCGGCCGCGGGCTGCAATGGGCGCAGCGCCTGTGCTACGTCAACGCGATGCTGCACTTTTTGTACGGCCTGCCGCGGCTGATCTACCTGACCGCCCCGCTGGCCTACCTGTTCTTCGGCGCCAGCGTGATCCACGCGTCGGCCTCGATGATCTTCGCCTACGCGCTCCCGCACATCTTCCACGCCAACCTCACCAACAGCCGCATCCAGGGGCGCTTCCGCTACCTGTTCTGGAACGAGGTGTACGAGGCGGTGCTGGCCTGGTACATCTTCCGGCCCACGCTGGTGGCGCTGATCAACCCCAAGCTCGGCAGCTTCAACGTGACGGCCAAGGGCGGCCTCATCCAGGAAGAGTATTTCGACACCAGCATCGCCAAGGCCAGCCTGTTCCTGCTGGCGCTCAACTTCCTGGGCGTGGCGGCCGGCCTGTGGCGCCTGACCTGGGTCGACCCGGACAACATCGCGACGGTCTGGCTGAACCTGGCCTGGACCTTCTACAACTTGGTGATCCTGGGCGCCTGCGTGGCGGCCGCCAACGAGACGCGGCAACTGCGCAACGCACACCGCATCACGCTGCAGATCCCGGCCACGCTGTACCTGCCCGACGGCCAGGCGCTGCAGGGCCAGACCTCCGACTTCTCGACCGGCGGCCTCGGGCTCGACCTGCCGGCCGACCTGTCGCTGGCGCAGGACGCGCCGCTCGCGGTGGCGCTCTACCGCGGCGAGACCGAATTCCGCTTTCCCGCCACGGTGCGCTTCAGCCGCGGCAAGCGCCTGGGCCTGGCCTTCGCGCCGCTGAGCTTCGAGCAGGAGCGCGCACTGGTGCAATGCACCACCGCCCGTGCCGACATCTGGGCCGCGCGCTGGGGCAACCACCCGCGCGCCGCGGTGCACCGCGTGATCGGCCACATCGCGCGCATCAGCGCGATCGGCTTCAAGGACATGTTCTCCCACTACTACCGTGCCGGCCTGCGCAAGCTGCGTCCGGCCGCTCCGCGCTCGCCGCAGGCCGCCGTCGGCGCCAAGGAACCCACCTGATGATGCAGGCCGCTTTCGCTCGTTCTTCCTCCGTGCCGCCGCACCTGCTGCGCGCCACCTCGGTGCTGGTCGCCTTGCTGGCCTGGGCCGGCGGTGCCGCCGGTCCGGCGGCGGCGCAGGCACCCGCTGCCATGGCGCCCACGGCTGCGCCTGCCGCCGCCCCTGCGGTGGCCGCCGCACCCACCGGCACCGCCCGCGAATTCACGCTGACCCAGCTCGGCCTCAACTACGCCATCCAGCTGCGCGGCGTGAGCGGCACCGTCGGCATCCCGTTCAGCGTGCGCGCGGACGAACTGGTCACCAGCGCCGGCTTGCGGCTGAACTACGCCTATTCGCCGGCGCTGATCCCCGAGCTGTCGCACCTCAAGGTGAGCGTGAACGACGTGCTGGTGTCGACGATCGCGCTGCCGCGCGAGGGCGCCGGCAAGCCGCAGACGGCCGACATCACGATCGACCGCCGCCTGGTCACCGACTTCAACCGCATCAACGTCGAGCTGGTCGGCCACTACACGCGCGAATGCGAAGACCCGCAGCACAGCAGCCTGTGGGCCAAGGTCGATGCGTCGAGCACGCTGCGGCTCAACGTCGTACCGCTGAAGACCGCGAGCGACCTCGCGGTGCTGCCGCAGCCCTTCTTCGACCGGCGCGACGTGCGCCGCGCGAGCATTCCCTTCGTCTTCGGCGGCACGCCGTCGTCGACCACGCTCGAAGTGGCCGGCATCGTGTCGTCGTGGTTCGGCGCGCTCGCGGGCTACCGCGGCGCGACCTTCCCGGTGTCGAGCGATGCCCTGCCCGCGTCCAACGCCGTGGTGTTCGCCACGCCCGAGACCGCCATCCCCGGCCTGACGCTGCCGGCCATCGCCGGCCCGACGGTCACGGTCGTCGACCACCCGCAGGACGCCACGCGCAAGCTGCTGCTGGTGATGGGCCGCAACCCCGGCGAACTGCGCAGCGCCGCCACCGCGCTCACGCTGAACGCGCGCACCTTCACCGGCGCCAGCGTCACCATCCCGAGCCTGCAGGAGATCCCGGCACGCAAGCCCTACGACGCCCCGCGCTGGATCGCGAGCGACCGCCCGGTGCAGCTGGGCGAGCTGACGCAGGCGGCCGACCTCAACGTGAGCGGCTATTCGCCGGACGTGGTCAAGGTCAACCTGCAGATGCCGCCGGACCTGTTCACCTGGCGTTCGCGCGGCATCCCGCTCGACCTGCACTACCGCTACACGCCGCGGGTGCGCAACGACCAGTCGACGCTCAACGTGAGCGTCGACGACAGCTTCATCGGCTCGCTGCCGCTGCGCACCGCGAACCCGGGCGGCGACCGCTGGTGGAACCCGCTCGCGACCAAGCTGCTGCCCGATGGCGTCATCGCCCAGCAGCGCGAGGTCCTGCTGCCGCCGCTGGCGCTGGGCTCGCGCAGCCAGCTGCGCATGCACTACTACTTCCAGCCCGCGGCCGGCAACTGCCAGACGCTGCTGGACAACGTACGCGGCGCGATCGACCCGACCTCGACCGTCGACATCTCGAAGTTCCCCCACTACATGGCCATGCCCGAGCTGGCGGCCTACGCCAACAGCGGCTTCCCCTTCTCCCGCCTGGCCGACCTGGCCGAGACGGCGGTGGTGCTGCCCGACCAGCCCGGCGCGGCCGACGCCGAGACCTACCTGGCGCTGCTGGGCCAGTTCGGCAACGCCACCGGCTACCCGGCCCTGCGCGTGGCCGTGACCCGCGCGGCCAACGTGGCGCAGCACGCCGACCGCGACCTGCTGGTCATCGGCAGCCTGCAGAACCAGCCGCTCTTCACGGAATGGGCCGCGCGCATGCCGCTGCAGCGCAAGGGGGCGTCGCCCGCGCAGACCTTCAGCCTGGGCGAATGGATCGACGACAACCTGCACCTCATCACCGGCACGCGCCAGCGCGAGGACCTGCCCAGCACGGTGCAGATGACGGTGGCCGAGGACGGCAGCGACGCCGTGCTGGCGGGCTTCGAGTCGCCGCTGCGCGCCGGTCGCAGCGTGGTCGCCGTGGTCACCAATGCGGCTTCCCAACCCTCGCTGCTCAACGCGCTGATGACGCCCGAGCTGCTGCAGCGCATCCAAGGCAGCACCGCCATCGTGCGCGGCGCGCAGGTCAACAGCCTGCTGGCCGGCGACAGCTACTACGTGGGCCGCCTGCCGCCCTGGGCCTGGCTGCAATGGAACCTTTCGCGCAGCCCGCTGCTGCTGGCCGGTGGCGCGCTGCTGGTGGCCCTGCTCGGCGCAGCCGCGGCCTATGCCAGCCTGCAGGCGCGCGCCCGAAAGCGACTGCGGCCATGACGATCCGACGACGCGACGCGCTCGCCGCCGCCCTGCTCGGGCCCGCGCTCTCGGCCTTGCCCGCGCACGCGCAGACCTCGCTGGGCGGCTGCATGCCGATGGGCGACTGGACCAGCTTCGCCGCACGCCATATCCAGCCCGACGGCCGCGTGATCGACTTCGACACGCCGCAGCAGCATTCCACCTCCGAAGGGCAGTCGTACGCGATGTTCTTCGCGCTGGTACACGACGACCGCCGCAACTTCGAACGCGTGCTGGCCTGGACCGAATTCAACCTGAGCGGGGGCAGCCTGGCGCAGCGCCTGCCGGCCTGGCAATGGGGCCGCAAGACCGACGGCGGTTGGGGCGTGCTCGACCCCAATCCCGCCTCCGACGCCGACCTGTGGATCGCCTATGCGCTGCTCGAGGCCGCCCGCTTGTGGGACGAGCCGCGCTACCGCACACTGGGCCGCGCGCTGCTTGCGCTGGTGGTGCGCGAAGAGGTCGTCGTGCTGCCCGGCCTCGGCCGCATGCTGCTGCCCTGGCCGAAGTCCTTGGGCAAGGGGCCGGTCTGGCGGCTCAACGCGAGCTACCTGCCGCTGCAGTTGCTGCGTCGCTTCCATCAGGAAGAGCCCACCGGCCCCTGGAACGAGATCGCGACCAACACCGTACGCATGATCGGCGCGACCGCACCGCAGGGCTTCGCGCCCGACTGGTGCGGCTGGTCGACCGAGCAGAAGGCCTTCGTCGTCGACCCCGACAAAGGCGCGACCGGCGGCTACGACGCGATCCGCGTCTACCTCTGGGCCGGCATGCTGAGCCCACAGGAGCCGGCGCGCGCGACGCTGCTGAAGTCGCTGTACGGCCCGCGCCGCGCGCTCGAGAAATCGCCGGCGCCGCCCGAGTACGTCGACACCGGCACCGGCATCACACGTGGCACCGGCCCCGCGGGCTTCAGCGGGGCGCTGCTGCCCTACCTGAAGGCGCAGGACGCCACCGCCGCCCTCGCCGCCCAACTCGCGCGCATCCCGCTCGACCTCGGCGGCACCGCCCCGGCCGGCCCGAGGCCGCTGCCCTATTACGAGCGCATGCTGCTGCTCTTCGCGCAAGGCTGGCTCGACGGCCGCTACGCCTTCACGAAGACCGGCGCGCTGCAACCCCAATGGAGACCCGCATGCCCATCCACCCGGACCGCCTGATGCGCGGTGCAACGCCTTCGCTGCCCGCGCCCGGCGCGCGACGGCCCACGGCCGGCCAGTGGATCGCCGGCCTGGGCGTCGTGGGCGCGCTGTGCGCGAGCGGCCCGCTGTGGGCGCAGAACGACGCCAGCGCCGCCCTGATCGAGCAGGGCAACTACTGGCAGGGCATGGGCCGTGCCGACCTCGCCGAGGAAAGCTGGCGCAAGCTGCTGCGCGTCGACCCGAATTCGGCCGATGCGCTCTACGGCATGTCGCAGGTCGAGCTCGCGCGCAGCAAGCCCGACGCCGCCCGTGAATGGATCGGCCGCCTGCGCACTGCGCACCCGACCGACGCGCGCCTGGCGCGCTTCCAGCAGGGCGCGCAGCAGGCCGGCGGCCCGCAAACCGACCTGCAGCGCGCGCGCGCCGCGGCCCAAGCCGGCCGCACCGCGGAAGCCATCCAGCTCTACCGCGCGATCTTCGACAACCGGCCGCCGCCGGAACCGCTGGCGGTCGAGTACTACCAGCTGCTCGGCGGCACGCCGCAGGGCTGGGACGAGGGCCGGCGCGGGCTCGAGCAGCTCGTCAAGGACAAGCCGGACAACCTGAACTACAGGCTGGCGCTGGCGCAGCTGCAGACCTACCGCGAGCCCTCGCGGCGCGAAGGCATCCGCACGCTGGCCGAGCTGGCCAAACGGCCCAGCGTGGGCACCGCCGCCCGCGCGAGCTGGCGGCAGGCGCTGATCTGGCTCGACGCGCGCGCGCCCGATGCGCCGCTGTACGAGGCCTACCTCGATGGCCAGAGCGACCCGGCCGTCACCGCGCGGCTCGAGAGCCTGACCAAGCCCGACACCGCCGCGACGCCCGTGTCGCCCGCGGCCCAGCCGCTCGGCGAGGGCTACCGCGCGCTCGATCGCGGCGACACGACCACCGCCGAGGCGCGCTTCCAGCAGGCGCTGCGGGTGCAGCCCGGCGACTCGGAAGCGCTCGGCGGCATGGGCCTCATCCGGCTGCGCCAGGAACGCTTCGCGCAGGCGCAGGACTACCTCGAGCAGGCCAGCCGCACCGGCGCGCGCAAGTGGGCCTCGGCCCTGCAGAGCGCCACCTACTGGAACCTGGTCGGCCAGGCCAACACGGCACGCGACCGCAACGACCTGCCCGCCGCGCAGGCGCTGCTGGAGCGCGCAGTGCGGCTCGATGCGCGCGAACCGGTCGGCCAGATCACGCTGGCCGACCTCCGTGCGGCCCAGGGCGAACTGCCGGCCGCCGAGCAGGGCTACAAACGCGTGCTCGACGCCAAGCCGAACGACGCGCAGGCGCTGCGCGGGCTCATCAACGTCTACACCCGGCAAGGCCGCGCCGAGGAAGCCCTGGCGCTGTCGCAGAAGCTCACGCCCGAGCAGGCCGCGCAGATCGGCGGCTTGCAGAACGTGCGCGTCGAGCAGATTCGGGCCGTGGCGCGCCAGCAGAACGAGCGCGGCGACGCCGCCGGCGCCCAGCGCACGCTGGAAGACGCGATGCTCGCCAACCCCGACAGCCCCTGGCTGCGGCTCGACCTGGCCAACATCTACCGCCGCCAGGGCCTGATGCCGCAGGCGCGCGGCGTGATGGACGGCCTCCTGATGTCGCAGCCCGACATGCCCGACGCGCTGTACGCGAGCGCGCTGCTCGCGTCCGATGCCGGCGACCCGGTGGCCGGCCTGCAGTACCTTGAGAAGGTGCCCGCCGCGGCCCGCACGCGCGACATGACGCAGCTGCAGCGCAAGCTGTGGGCGCAGGGCCAGACGCAGCAGGCGATCGCGCTTGCCAAGCAGGGCCAGCCGGCGGTCGCGCGCAACGTGCTGCAGCAGACCGAGGCCACGCTGGGCCGCGACATGCCGGCCGAGATGTGGGGCGATCTCGCCACCGCCTATGCCGAGATCGGCGACGCGCCGCGGGCGCTCGCCATGAGCCGGCAGCTGCTCTCGCGCGGCCCCAACCCGAGCATCGGCGACCGGCTGCTGTACGCGTCGATCCTGATGAAGACGAAGCAGGACGTGGAACTCACGGCCGTGCTGCGCCAGCTGCAGGCCACGCAGATGACCGCCGCGCAGCGCAGCGACTTCGACAACCTGCGCACCGCCTGGAGCCTGCGCCAGGCCGATGCGCTGCGCGAGATGGGCAACCTCGAAGCGGCCTACAACGCGCTGGCCCCGGTGCTGGCCGAGCGGCCGAATGACCCCGGCGTGATGGCCGCGCTGGCACGGCTCTATTCCGCGGCGCGCGACGAGCGCCAGGCGCTGGCGCTGTACCAGCGCATCCTGCAGCGCAGCCCGACGGACCTCGACACCCTGCTGGCCGCCGCCGCCAGCGCCAGCGCGCTGAAGGAACACGGCGACGCCGAGGCCTACGTGCTGGCCGCGCTGAAACAGGCGCCCGACCAGTCGCGCACGCTGGCCGCGGCCGGCCGCGTGTACCGCAACGCGGGCGACAACGGCCGCGCCGAGCAGTACCTGCGCGCCGCCGTTGCGGCCGAGACGCGTGTCGCGAGCGGCCAGGCCCGCACGCCGGTGCCCGGCGCTGCACCGGCCCCGGCGGCCAACCCCTTCGCCGGCATGACCGGCGGCGCGCCCTCGGCGGCGATGGTGCTGGGTGGTGCGGCGATGCAACCGGTGTCACTGCCGAACCAGGCCGCGTACCCGGCCGCCTATCCGGTCGCAACGCAGCCGGCACCCGCCACCTACGGCAAGGTCAACGTGCCCGCCGGCACCGCGGGCCTGCCGTGGGCCGACACGTCGGCGCGCGCACCGACGCAAGTCGCCGGCGGCACGGCGGCCCGACGCAACGCTGCCGCGACGAACCGCAGCACCCCGGCAACGGCCACGCCGGCTGTCGCGGCAACGCCCTTCTCACCGCAGCCTGCCGCCGCACCGGGCACGCTGGCTGGCGGTTACCCGCTGCCGGTCCCTGGCAGCAACAGCGAGCCATTTCCAGCCTCGGCCGCGTCGGGCATTTCAGGCGACAGCAACTGGAACGGCGCCCTGCGCAACGCATCGCAGCCGGTCAGCCCGCTGCAGTCGGAACTGCAGGCGCTGGAAGTCGACCGCAGCCCGACGATCACCGCGGGCACCGTCTACCGCAACCGCGCCGGCGAGAGCGGCCTCAGCCGCCTGACCGACCTGCAGGTGCCGGTGCAGGCGCGCCTCCCGGTCGGCGAAGGCAAGATGGTCGTGAGCGCCACGCCGACCGTGATCGATGCCGGCAAGCTGTCGGGCGACTACGCCACGCGCAGCCGCTTCGGCGAAGGGCCCCTCGGCGGACTCGCGGACTCGGTGCTGAACACGACCGCACCGGGCTCGCAGAACGCCAGCGGCGTCGGCCTGGCGGTCGGCTACGAAGGCAAGAACCTGAACGCCAGCGTGGGCACCACGCCGCTGGGCTTCCAGGAGACCAACGTGATCGGCAGCGTGAGCTACGGCGGCGCCGTCACCGACACCCTGTCGCTCAAGGGAGAACTCTCTCGCCGCCCGATCACCGACAGCCTGCTGTCCTTCGCGGGCACCAAGGACCCGCTGACCGGCCAGAAATGGGGCGGCGTGGTCGCCAACGGCGCACGCATGGACGTGACGCGCGACGACGGCACCTATGGCCTGTATGGCTACGGGTCCTATGGCGTGCTCACCGGTCTGAACGTGGCGGACAACAACCGCGCCGAAGTCGGCGGCGGCATGTACATGCACATCCTGCGCGGCACCGGCTCGAACCTCACCGCCGGCATGAACATCGGGTTGATGCACTACGACAAGAACCTGAGCTCCTTCACCTACGGGCACGGCGGCTACTTCAGCCCGCAGCGCTACGTGAGCGTGGCCTTCCCGGTGGACTGGAGCGGTCGCGCCAACCGGCTGTCGTGGCGCGTCAACGCCTCGCTGGGCGTGCAGTCGTTCACTCAGAACGATTCGCCCTACTTCCCGACCGACGCGGTGCGGCAGAACGTGAGCTACGCGGCGGCCGGCGAAGCGCAGCGCCTGAACCTCACGGGCCCGGGCTACACCGGCATGTACGCGGGCAGCACCGAAACGGGCCTGGCCTACAACTTCGCGGGCGTTCTCGAATACCAGCTGGCACCGCAGCTCTACCTGGGCGGCGCGCTGGGCCTGAACAACGCGCAGAACTACCGGCAGCTGACCGGCAGCATCTACCTGCGCTACCTGTTCGGCGGCTCGAGCATCCTGGGCAATGCATCGGCCACGCCGGGCCTGAGCCCGTTCAATTCGCCCTACACGCCGCTGCTCTGAGCGCGGCCCGCGGTGCGAACGCAGGCCCGGCTCAGCTGCAGTCCCCGGCGCGGCCCCAGAGCGGGGCGCGCTCGTAGTCGGCGATCCAGCCCGGCAGCGCGTCAGGTTCCATGGGCCGCGCGATGCCGTAGCCCTGGCCCAGGGTGCAGCCCAGCGCCATCAGCGCGCCGCCGTGCGCGACCGACTCCACGCCTTCGGCAATCGCCTTCAGGCCGAGTCCCTGGGCCAGCAGCAGGATGCCCTTGACGATCGCCTGGTCCTCGGCGTTGTCGATCACGCCATTGACGAAGGACTGGTCGAGCTTGAGCGCCGCCACCGGCAGCCGGCGCAGGTAGGTGAGCGACGAATAGCCGGTGCCGAAGTCGTCCATGGCCACCGGCACGCCGAAGGACTTGCACGCCTCGATGAAGCGGGTGACGGTGGCGAAGTCCTTGATGGCGCTGGTCTCGAGGATCTCGAGCTCGAGCGTGCCGGCCGGCAGGCCGGGGTAGCGCGCCAGGTGTTCGCCGAGCCGCTCGATGAAGTCCGAGCGCTGCATCTGGCGCGGGTTGATGTTCACGCTCACCGAGGTGCCGGTGCCCGCGGCCTGCCAGGCCGCGGCCTGGCGCAGGGCCTCGCCGATGGCCCAGTCGCCCAGCTGTTCCACCAGTTCGTGGTTCTCGATGTGCGGGATGAAGTCGCCCGGCTGCAGCTGGCCGTAGGCCGGATGCCGCCAGCGGATCAGCGCCTCGGCGCCGATGACACGGCCGCAGCGCATGTCCACCTTGGGCTGGTAGGCCAGCCAGAACTCGCCCCGCGCCATGCCTTCGGCCATCGCCCGCCGAAGCTCCAGCGACTCCTGCTCTTCGAGTGCCTGGCTGGCATCGAAGAAATGCAGCTGGCTGCCGCCGGCCCGCTTGGCGAAGAAGACCGCATGCTGCGCGTGCTGCAGCATCACCTCGGTCGGCTGCTCGGCGTCGGCCATCAGCGCCACGCCCACGCTGGCGCGCAGGCGGGCGGTGTCGTCCTTGAGCCGGAACGGGTGCGCCAGCCGCGCGAGCAGCTGGGCCACCAGGTTTTCGCACTGCTGCCGGCTGCCGACGGACACCGCCAGCGCGAACTCGTCGCCCCCCACGCGCGCGACGACGGCCTCGTGCGGCAGGCCCGCCTTCAGGCGGCGCGCCACCTCCCGCAGCACGGTGTCGCCGCCCATCGGGCCGAAGCGATCGTTGACGTCGCGGAAGCGGTCGATGTCCAGGTAGCAGACGGCCAGCAGCCGCCCGTCGCGCAGGTTCAGTCGCTCGCGCAGTTCCTCGACCGCCGGAATGCGGTTGGGCAGCCGGGTGAGCGCATCGTGGCGCGCCAGGAAGTCGATCCGGCCGGCCCGTGCGCCGCGCGCGACCGGACTGAAGGACCAGAGCACGCAGAAGTCATCCATGCGCTCGGCCCGCGCGTCGACGCGCACCGTGCCGCCGTCATGCGTCTTGAGCAGCAGGTCGGGGCCGTCGACACCGCCGCGCGCCGGCACCGGGATGCCGGACGCGTTGATGCACACGTCGGAGAACGGCAGATCGATCAGCGCCCCCACGGGATAACCCAGCAGTTGATGGGCATCCTCGTCGGCCCACAGGATCTGGCCTTCGCAGATGGTGAGGTGGCCGGACAGGGTGCGGGCGAGCATGGATGGGGTCGACACGGTGGGATTGTCGGCTCAGACCGGCGGCGTCGGGGACGGCGCGTCGCCATTGCGACGTTTCACATGGGTCTCGTAGTGCAGCGCCTTGTCGCGGTACATCGCCTTGTCGGCACGCATCAGGGCCCCCTCGAGCGGCTCGCCCACTTCGCAGGTCGCGAT